>JAHEYR010000140.1 GCA_023251485.1 Bacteroidales bacterium | reverse complement strand
ACTATTGGGTCCGCCATGAGTCCGGCATCCCTGCCCCATGCCTCCACTAATTAGGTGGAGTTATGGCGAAGGAATGGAAGAGTCATTGTGAATCCATTTTGGTTTCATGTACTGTTGTATCCTCTTAAAAGAAGCGTTTTATAGGAATATTAGGGCGGTATTAGAAGATGGGTTCCAGCAGAACGAAAGTCTCTCTTTTATATCTAATCATCTATAAGTAGATTCTTTCTAGGTGGTCGGAATGACAGAAATATTTTTTAGGATCAATTTATTTTAGGATAATAAATGCTCCTCAACTTTGAAGAGGATTCATAAATTATAAAGCCCTCTGATTAGCAGGAGGGCTACTAAACAGAGGGCTTCTAAAGAAGAAGGCCGTAATTATTTAACTGAAGTTGACAGTTCGTTTCCGGCTTTGAATTTAACAACTTTCTTGGCTTCGATTTTAATTTCAGTGCCAGTTTGAGGATTTCTACCTTTACGTTCAGCACGATCAGAAACCGAGAATGTTCCGAAACCTACCAGTGCAACTCTTTCGCCTGCCTTCAATGCATGAGCAGTAGAAGTCATAAAGGAATCTAGCGCTTTTTTGGCATCAGCTTTGGTCATTCCTGACTCAGCTGCCATGGCGTCGATTAATTCTGCTTTGTTCATTTGTGTGGTTTTTTAAAGATTAAACTTTTTTTATAAGCTACGCAAATATAATATTTTTGGAGGCAAAAGCAAGCTTTTTAAGCTGAAACCCTTGTAAATGTTGATAAGTTGGCTATTTTGTTAATAACTGTTAATATAAATAGCTGTATTCCAGCGGTTCAGGTGGTGTCGATTTTTATTGATTTTTGGCACTTAGACCGTTAAAATCGTGCAGACCCCGTAAATAATCAGCTACAGACATTCTCTTTCTGCCCGATTGTTGCACTTCAGTCGCTATAATCCACCCATTTGTTGATGCAATCTTCATTTTAGTGCGTCCTTCTATCACTACACTGCCTGGCTCAACGGTACAGGTTGTATCTTCGAATGGTTCAAAACGACTGGTAAATATTTTTAACTGATAAGGCTCTGTATTCTCTGAATGGATAACAGTATATGCTCCGGGATAAGGGCTGAGTCCTCTGATCTGATTAAAAACAGAAGCTCCTTCGTTGTTCCATTCGATAATACAATCCTCCTTGAAAATCTTTGGTGCTGGTTTTAGCGTTTGGAGACTCACAGAGACGTTATCTTGTGGAATGGCTGTGTAGCTATCAGTCATGATCTGTTCGATCGTTGTGGTTAACAAATCGGCTCCAGCAAGCATCATCCGGTCATGGAGTTCTCCCGCTGTTTCGTTTTTACCAATAGGTAGCTCAACGCGATTGATAATGGATCCGGTATCTATTTCGTGGGTCAGGAAAAAGGTGGAGAGTCCTGTAACTGCTTCTCCATTCATGATAGCTCTGTTGATAGGTGCTGCTCCACGGTATTGCGGAAGGAGGGAAGCATGTAAATTGATAGTCCCCTTTGGAGGCATATCCCAAACAATTTCAGGAAGCATACGGAAGGCTACTACTACTTGCAAATCTGCTTTTAATGCTTTTAATGCTTCGATAAAGCTTTCGGCTTTCAGTTTTTCGGGCTGTAGGATGAAAAGTCCTTTCGATTCAGCATAGAGCTTTACGGCACTCGATTGTAGTTTTTTTCCGCGTCCGGCTGGCTTATCGGGTGCTGTTACCACGCCGGCAATAGTGTAGCCTTCATTTACAAGAGCGTCCAATGATGCTACGGCAAACTCAGGGGTACCCATAAAGACGATTCGAAAATCTTTTTTTTCCATTTGATAGGTTCATTGCTTATGCAAAGATCAAACGAAGTGTGTTTGTTTTTGCATGAAGGGTAAAAAAAATAATACAAAAAAACACCTGCCAATTGGACAGGTGTTTTTTTGTATTTAGAAAAATTCGTTAGTTACTTATTCTGTAAAGTCTTAAGCTTGGCAATGTACTTGTCTACCTCAGAAGCTTCCATGCTATTAGGGTATTTGGTTTTAATCTGATTGTACAATTCTAATGCCTTGTCATAATTTTTGAGTTCTTCATAAGCAAAAGCAGCTTTCTGTAAGAAAACGGTGGTTGTGAACTTGTTGTCGCGCAGGTTAGCTGCTGCTTCATATTCTGTTACTGCTTTGTCGGTTTGTCCAAGTTCCATGTAGGCATCACCTATAGCACCTTTGGCCATTGGAGCAACTAACTCGTCTTTGCCAGAGAAACTTTTTAGCTGATCTACTGCATCCTGAAACTTTCCTTGTTTCAAATAACAAATGCCAGCATAATAATGTGCTAAATTAGCAGCCTTGGTCCACTTGTAATCGTCTATGATCTGAACGAATCCAGGATAGTTGCCATCTCCATTCAACGCCTTCTTAATAGAATCCTGATCAAAATATTTTTGTGCCATAAACATCTGGGCTGTTGCATCATTCTCACGTGGAATGATATAATAGTTACGCAACGCGTAAAAACCCAAAACAACAGCTACTAGTGCAATACCTATATTGATAAGTAGCTTCTGATTGTTTTCAATGAAATGCTCTGTCTTACTGAGGGTTTCTTCAACAACGTGTAATTTTTCTTCGGTTTTATCGGTCTTCTGTACCATGCTTCTTGGTTATTTTAGAATGCAAAAGTAATTTTTTTCTGTTAATCTAAAAATCATTCTTATGAAAAATCCCCTTCTTTTATCAACAAATGGTTAATAAAGTGGATTCGACTATTAATTTTATGTTAAAAGAAGCTGTTTTATTTACTTTTGCAGCATCATTAATTGTATTGAACTATGAAAGACCTATCATCTTTGAACTATAAAAGCGCTCTTTTAACCTATTTTCAAAGTTTTATCACTGCTGCTAAACTTGAAAAATTTGAAAGGATTGCAAAAAATAGAACCCGACATGTGACTGTGGTGCTCGAAGATGTTTATCAGGCACATAATGCAAGTGCTGTTTTACGCTCCTGCGAATGTTTTGGTATTCAGGATATATATTTTATAGAAAACCGTTATGAGTATCAGATTAGTCCTGATGTGGCGTTAGGTTCGACAAAATGGATTGATATCTATCGGTATAACGAACCTGAATTCGATAATACTACTGCCTGTATCAACGATCTGAAACAAAAAGGGTATAAAATTTATGCCACTACACCCCATACAGATGATTGTTTGATCAATGATCTTCCCCTTGATGAGAAGGTGGCGTTGCTGTTCGGGACTGAACTGGAAGGATTAAGTGAAACGGCTTTAAAGCTGGCCGATGGGTTTGTACGGATTCCGATGTATGGTTTTACGGAGAGTTATAATATCTCTGTTTCGGCAGCCTTGAGTCTTTTTAGTGTAAGTGAGAATCTGAGATCACAACATATTGATTTCGGACTATCTGAAATGGAGTTAATAGATTTGAAGTTGAACTGGTGTAGAAAATCAGTGAAGACCCCTGAATTGCATGAAAAACATTTTTTGAATGATTTGTATGAGGAGGGGAGATCAAACTAACACAAATTCGCACATCTCTCCAGCTAAATCTGAATTAAGCCTTTACCAATTCTTTAAAATAATTTCCTCTCTCTTCAAAATTTTTGAATTGATCATAGCTTGCTGCGGCAGGTGAGAGCAGGCAGATAGCACCTGGTTTTGTAACCTCGCGTGCTTTTGCAACTACTTCTTTATAATCGTTAGTGGTAAAAAAGAATTTATTATCTACTCCAGCTTTAACAAGGAGTTGATGGATTCGGGTACCTGCAGCTCCAACAAAGATGATGTTTCGTAGTGTTGCTTTTCTAAGATATTCTACCAATATGGAATAGTCTATCCCCCGATCGAATCCTCCCAGTATCAGGGTGTCAACATCCTTCAGTGTTTCAACTGCCGCTATGGCAGCCTGCGGTATGGTTGAAATGGAGTCGTTATAATAATTAATGTTATGATAGCACCCCACATATTCAATCCAGTGTTCAAGTCCTTTGAAATCTGCTATCCCGTTTAAAATAGCCTGATCGGTAATGCCCGATAGTTTGCAGGCTAAGGTTGCAGCCATAATATTCAGTAGATTATGACTGCCAAGTAGTTTGCGTGGTGATGCTAACGGATAGAAATCAAGGGTTATGTCCAACGAGAGATGCATCATCTTATCGTCTATCCAGGCGCCATTCAGAGCGGGTTTCAGTTTACTAAAAGGATGTTTGACACCTAGTGTAGGGTGGCTTTTTAGCAGGTCTGCAATACGCTCGTCATCCAGATTATAAATGAAATGATCTGTTGTGGTTTGACAAAGCGCAATATTTAGTTTAGAGAGCTGGTACTCAAGATAAGAGTTATAGTGATCGAGATGCTCTTCGTAAAGATTCAATAATATGCTGATATGGGGAGCAGCTGTGATATATTGCAACTGGTGGGATGATAGTTCGCAAACAATGATGGTGTCGGCATTGATCTGTTCGAGCATATCAAAAGGAGGGACGCCAATATTACCAACAAGTACAGTGTTATCGGTATGCTTTAATACAATATGTCGGATGAGACTACTGGTGGTACTTTTTCCCTTGGTTCCGGTGATGCCGATCACTTGCTTGCCATACATGCGTAGAAAAAGATCGGTCTGCGATGATATTTTCTCTCTGGCAGGCAGCTGTTGTAGCGTTTTCAGACTGACACCAGGCGTTTTGATGATGAGATCAAAACTGTCGAGCTGGTCAAGATAAGTATCTCCTAATTGAAAGCTAAGGTGTTGATCTTTAGTAAAGACTGGATGTTTGATTAATAGCTGAAGGTCTTGATCTGCAATGCAAAGTGGCAACTCAGGCAAAATAGAACGGATGAAACGATAGGTTGAAATGCCTTCGCGACCGCATCCTACGATAATACATTTTTTAGAAGCCAGAAAACTTCTTATTTCGAAAGCCATGATAAGGCAGTTTTTATGATATGTACATATTGAGGTTCCAGATTGTGTTCGGGAACAAATTCTTCAAGCAACGCTGCAAACTGGGTCTGGTGAATGGGTTGATATGACGGAGATTGACGATAATATTGCAACAGCGAAGCGAGCGTGTCTGCAGGATTGATTGCTATGGTCTGCTGCAGGGATGCATTAACCTCATCAACCGTACCCACGCATTCGAAGGGTTTGACGTTATCCATGCCGGTTAACTGACGCAGATAAGGTGTCAGCGACAGATCTTGAAAAAGATCTTTACCAAAGATTTGTGTTAACCGTTCTTCACCAAGATAGGGTGCCAAAATGGTAAAAGTAAAGAGACATTTCGGACAGTTGCCACACCAGCTATCTGTTTTGCTTCCGGCATTACAGCTTCTGAATACGTTGTGGTAGGTTTCAAAACGACTGAATAGTGCTGCTATCTGTAGTTCGGAAAGCGGACGCAGGAAGCTGAAATAGTTAGGTTTGGGTGAAATGAACTGATGAACATAGGCTCTGAAGTCCTGTTCGAATTCAAAAGATTTTGAATATTGATGGTTGATACTGCTTCCTTCTACGGTAGCTTCGTTTGCACTGGATTCATTGGATAGGGCAATATTGCGTCTACCTGATAATACGGATGCAAGGATGGTGTTAAAACCCAGCATGGCAGAGAAAGGCGTGTGTCCATTCAGAAATCCTTTCGCATTCAGGTCGAGTAGTTGAGGATGAATGGTACGTTTTATTCTGAAGATAGAATCGAGTGTAAACCCTGCAGCTTCAATACATCCAATTGTTGCTCCTCGTGGGTTCATGATGAGTGGGAGGCAGTCGATCTGGTTTTGTCGCAATAACTCCAGTGTCACCACAGAGTCTTTTCCACCACCAATAGGAACGAGTACAGCAGATAGATCAAGCTTGAAATCGGGTGCAGCTATTGGCGTGCCTTCTGCTATGATCTCCATGAAAGCATCAGGGTCGGGATTATCGATGCCGTTGAGGTAAAAGAATTCGCCCAATCCATTGAAATAGATCTTCTTCCACCATGTAATCTGCTCTTCGGTAAGGGCATGCGGCTTAATGACTACTTTGGGCGAACAGGCCGCTTTCCAGTAGCTTACTAACTCAATCATTCCAATATTGAATGCGAAGATCTTTAAGTCATCAATCTTTCCACCATTACGGAAAAAGGTGTCAGATATATGCTCCAGAATGGGAATTCGGGTTTCGGGGTAGAAGAAATATTGCTGATTCAGGTTAAACGAAAACCGTATAACCAGCTCGTTATCTTCAAGGGTTATCGTGTAATCTTCGTAAGAAAATACAGGGTATTCGTTACGAAGGCTGATATATTTTTTTATGTTATTTTGTCGGTTCATAATTGATGGTATGAAATTTGATCTGACGTACAAAGGTAGCTATTATGAATGAAAACAAATTATACCTTTATTCTGTTTAATATTTTATAAAACCAATTATATGGCAATCAATCCAACAACCGGCAAAATTTTGTTAGCAGAGCCTGGCTTGCAGGACTTCTATTTCAAACAATCAGTTGTTTTATTGGGTGAAATGGATAAGGAAGGCGCTTTTGGTTTAGTTATTAATAAACGCACCGATCTTCGTTTTAGTGATGTGGTGAATGATCATTTTGGCTTTAATCCTTATATATATTTAGGTGGACCCGTAAAGAGTCAGAACCTGTTCTTTATACATAGAATAGCATCAATACCAGGTAGTAGTGAGATTTCGAAAGGGATTTACTGGGGCGGTGATAGTGATGTTCTGTTTGAGATGATGCAGAACGAATCGATTAATGACTCGCAAGTCCGTTTCTTTTTGGGATATTCGGGCTGGACACCGAATCAGTTAGAGGAGGAGATTGAACGGAAATCATGGCAGGTTACAAATTTAACGGTTGATCAGATTTTTAGTGATGATCAGAAACATTTATGGGCTGATGAGATGGTCAGTATTAGCCCAGATTATAAATTGTGGTTTAATATGCCGGAAGATATTCTGCAAAACTAAGATAATGTGCTAATGGGGTAATATGCTAATGTGCTAATGGGGCGGTATTAGGCTCTTCACTAGCATATTGGTCTATTAGCAAATTTAAAAAATTTCTTTAATTTGTTCATTAAACTCAATGTATTAATATGAACGGGATTCGGTTCTTCATTAGCACATTAGCACATTAGCATATTAACACATTATCACATTAGCAAATTAGCTTTGATTTGTTCAATGAAACCTATTCCAATCCTGTAATCGAATATCAGTGTGATGACGATGCCAAAGATAGCTCCCCAGAAGTGTGCATCATGACCGATATTATCATTCAGCTTTTTTGATCCATATGCTTCGTAAATTAAATACAGCGGACCGAAAATAAATGCAGGGATATGAAAGGGGATGAATAAGATGCCTATGCCAGCCCAAGGCTGTATCAGAATACTTGAAAACAAAACAGCACTTACTGCTCCTGAGGCTCCTATTGCGCTATAATAAGGATCTGATTGATGTTTCCCATAAGCAGGTAGCGATGAAAACAATATTCCTCCCAGATATAAAATGATAAAATAAACCACTCCCTTACCGGCAAATAGTATCCCAAAGTATGATTCAACAGCTGTTCCAAATGAATAAAGGACGAACATATTAACGAAAAGATGCATCCAGTCGGCATGGACAAAGGCATTCGTGAAGAAACGATATGTCTGGTTTTGGTGTTTTACCATATAGGGCGAAAACCGAAGCCTCATAAACAAATCTTCACTTTGGAAACAAAGGACAGATACAACAACGGTAATAGCAATAATGATGAGTGTTAACATGAG
>JAHEYR010000024.1 GCA_023251485.1 Bacteroidales bacterium | reverse complement strand
ATAGCTATCATCAATCAGCTGAGCAAAGGGTATTTATATAAACAAAAAAGACCGTCTTTTAAAGGACGGTCTTTTTTGTTTGATGAATGAATGTTTGTTATTGTTGAATTCTCATTTTATAGAATGAACGATAAACAAAGTAAAGAGCAATTACAAAGAAAATAGTTCCAACGATTGGAGCAACTTCTTTGAATCCATCTGATATTGCAATTTCCATAGCAAGCATACCAAACAATGTCGTAAACTTGATAATTGGGTTTAAAGCAACAGATGAAGTATCTTTAAATGGATCACCAACAGTGTCACCAATAACGGTTGCATCATGTAAAGGTGTTCCTTTTTCTTTGAGGTCAACTTCTACTACTTTCTTTGCATTATCCCATGCACCACCGGCGTTAGCCATGAAGATAGCCTGGAATAGACCAAATACTGCAATAGAAATCAGATAACTTACAAAGAATGATACAGGAGCATTGTCGAGTCCCTTGGGAGCACTGAAGAAGGCGAAAGCCAACGCAAAAGAGAAGATAGCGATAAAGATATTGAACATACCCTTTTGAGCATATTGTGTACAAATCTTAACAACTTCTTTTGACTTTTCTGTTGAAGCCTTTTTCTCAGCATCGGGATCGAGGTTGATGTTTTTCTTGATATATTCTACTGCACGATAAGCACCTGTAGATACAGCCTGAATAGAAGCACCGGTAAACCAGTAAATAACCGAACCACCGCAGATAAAACCAAGAATAGTATATGGGTTCAGCAGATTTAGGATAGATTCAGGTTCAACACCAAGCTTGTTTTTAATAACGAGTATTAAAGAGAAGATCATGGTAGTAGCACCTACTACAGCTGTTCCGATAAGTACAGGCTTAGCTGTTGCCTTAAAGGTGTTTCCAGCACCATCATTCATTTCTAGATAATGTTTTGCCTTGTCGAAGTCGGGTTTGAAACCGAAATCTTTTTCAATTTCGTTAGAAATGTTAGGCACATCTTCTATTAATGAAAGTTCGTATACTGATTGAGCATTGTCTGTTACAGGACCATAACTATCAACAGCAATGGTGACAGGTCCCATTCCTAAGAAACCGAATGCAACCAAACCAAAAGCAAAGATAGAAGGATAGATCATGAATTGCGATAATCCAAAAGTACTTGCGATATAAGCCAGGAACATCAAACCAAAGAATACCATACCTTGCCAGAAAGCACTGAAGTTACCTGCAACTAATCCTGAAAGGATTGTTAAAGAGGCACCACCTTCTCTCGAAGCTGTTACAACTTCTTGTACGTGTGTTGACTTAGGACTAGTAAATAGTTTTGTGAATTCAGGGATTAGAGCAGCACCCAGTGTACCACAACTGATAATAGATGAGAGAACAATCCAAAGATTAGCTGACATAGCACCTACTTCGGTTCCAGGTCCAATCATGAAATAACTTGCGATGTAAGTTACGATGATTGACATGATAGAAGTAATCCATACTAAATGAGTAAGAGGAGCTTCAAAATCAAGATCATCCACTTTTTTATAAAGAGACGTACTGATAAAGTTATTAATCCAGAATGATAAAACTGAAGTAATAATCATTAAGATACGCATTACAAAAATCCAAACAAGGAACGTAGCTTCAAGAGAAACTCTTTGGGCTTCAGGGAAGCTAAGACCAACAGCCAAAACGATAAATGAAATAAGGGCAACACCTGTTACACCATAAGTCTCAAAACCATCAGCAGTAGGGCCTACGCTGTCACCAGCATTGTCACCACAACAGTCAGCAATTACGCCAGGGTTACGAGGATCATCTTCACCGATTTTAAATACAACCTTCATAAGGTCTGACCCGATGTCGGCAATTTTAGTGAAGATACCACCGGCGATACGTAATGCAGAAGCACCTAAAGATTCACCGATAGCGAAGCCGATAAAGCAGGCACCTGCTTTGTCACCTGGCATGAATGAGAGAATGATCAGCATCATGATAAGTTCTACGCAAACGAGAACAACACCAATACTCATCCCTGCATTCAAAGGAATCTGCAACAATTTTAGTGGTTTACGCTCAAGCGAAGAAAATGCCATACGGCTGTTCGCGAGCGTGTTCATCCTGATACCGAACCATGCAACACCATAAGAACCAAGGATACCAATTACGGTCCATGATAAGATCAGTGCAACACCGGCAACCCCTTGACCTTGGAGATATCCAAAATAAAAGGCCACACACACGGCAATAAAGATGAATAGAATAACAAGGAATTTACCTTGTTGGATAAGGTAGGTCTTGCAGGTTTCGAAAATTACTTTCGAAACATCCAGCATAGACGAATGTGCTTTGAGGTTTTTTACTTTCAGGAACTGGAACAGTCCGAATACTAAACCTAAGACACAAATTACAAAACCCCACATAAGCAGATTATGCTGACTGCTTGTAAATGTTGGGATTTTTAAGTCTGCTTCGCTTGCAAACAGCATGACTGGGAGCAATAAAGCGGAGGAAAGCGCAATTAGTTTTTTCATGGTATGCGATTAATTAAATAAACATTTCACCAAGGTCGCAAATATAGGCACTTATCAAATTATGACCAATAAAAATATTACTAGAGTGAAATCGATTGGTATCTATGATGTTCGAATGTATTGTCTGCTTTTTAAATTGATGTTATACATTATATGTGATTGTAAAATAGGTATATGCTGTTAAATAGAGGTGGATTTATAATACTATTTATATGTTGTGTGTTAGAATGTGATTAAATAAGACTTTTTCTAAATAGTAAAAATGCTACTTCTTTGGGAATTTTAATTCAGCAAAAAGGAGAAACATTATCTCAAAAGTTCTTTTTTTTATTGGAATTGATAAAATTGAGCTTAATTTTGTAATTGTTGAATCTATGCAATTGCTTAGTTCACCTTATATAAGTTATCATAAAAAATGGACAAAATTAGGCTAGAAGTGAAAGGGTTGTCTTACAGCCAGGCAAACAATGGAGCATATGCTTTAATATTACTCGAAAAGAATGGTAAACGAAGATTACCAATTGTTATTGGCGGAGCAGAAGCTCAAAGTATCGCAATGGAGATTGAAAAGATCAAGCCTGCCAGACCATTAACACATGATTTATTTAAGAACTTTGCTGATGCATTTCATATTCAATTAATAGAAGTTATTATCTATAAGTTTTCGGAAGGTGTTTTTTTCTCAAAGCTGATTTGTGTAACTGTTGGTGATAAGGTCGAAATTGATTCAAGAACTTCTGATGCCGTCGCATTAGCTATTCGTTTCGGTTCACCTATTTATACAATAACCGATGTCATGAATGATGCTGCAATCATTGTCGATGAAGACGAAGAGGAGACTGAAGAAATTATTGAAGAAGAACAAGACCCTAAAGATCTTTCATTAAGTGAACTTTCGCTCACTGCGCTTGATGAAGAATTATTAAAAGCAGTTGACGACGAAGATTATGAGCGCGCCTCTAATATTCGCGACGAAATAAATCGCAGAAAAAAACTTTAATTCCCTAATAACAATCTATGGACAGATTCTTTGGCTTAATTGGTATAGCAATAATTTTATTTATTGCTTTTTTGATGTCGAATAACCGCAAAGCAATAAACTACCGATTAGTGGTTTCAGGGCTTTTACTTCAAATAGTATTTGCTATTTTTATTTTAAAGGTTCCGGCAGGGCAGATTCTTTTTGCCAAAATAGGATTTGGAATAACCAAACTGCTTGATTACGCAACCAAAGGAGGCGATTTCGTATTTGGTATTTTTATTGATGATAAGGCTCTCAGTAGTGTCTTCGGACCCGGAAAAGGTTTCGTCTTTATGTTTAAGCTGATTCCCACTATTATTCTGGTAAGCGTTTTGGTATCTATCGCCTACCATATCGGATTGATGCAACGAATAGTAGCTGTTTTTGCAAAGGGGATGTATTATATCATGCGTATTAGTGGCTCAGAGGCATTATCCAATGTCTCAAGTGCTTTTGTCGGACAGGTTGAGGCGCAGATTTTGATTAAGCCCTATATCTCTTCAATGACGATGTCTGAACTTCTTGCCTCGATGACCGGAAGTATGGCCTGTATTGCAGGAGGAGTTATGGCCGTTTACATCTCAATGGGGGTTCCGGCTGAATACTTACTTGCGGCAAGTATCATGGCAGCACCTGCCGCGCTTGTAATCGCTAAAATTGTTTATCCCGAAACCCAGGAGTCTAAGACAAAAGGGGTCGTAAAACTTGAAATCAAGAAAGCACATGCTAATTTGTTGGATGCTATCTCTCATGGAGCTGGTGATGGTATGAAGATTTCCATCAACGTAATCGCCATGTTGATAGGCTTTATCGCCTTAATCGCACTGATTGATGGTTTGTTAGGTTTCACCGGAAAGGCATTGGTTCAGCATACGGGTTGGTCGATTAGTGCGATAGGTATTGATTTGAACAACCTCAGTTTGAAAAGTATTCTGGGTAGCTTCTTCTCTGTTTTTGCATGGATCATGGGTGTTCCCTGGGCTGAAGCTCATAGTGTCGGTTCTTTGATGGGGACAAAATTTGTTATTAACGAGTTTGTCGCTTATTCTGATTTGTCGGCCATAAGGGCAACATTATCCCCTAAGGCATTAATCATTGCTAGTTTTGCTCTTTGTGGTTTTGCTAATTTAAGTTCTATTGCTATTCAGGTTGGCGGTATCGGCGAGCTTGCTCCCGATAGACGTAAGGACCTTGCAAAACTTGGTTTTACTGCATTAATCTGTGGTACTCTTACCAATTATTTATCAGCAGCTGTGGCAGGAATTCTTTTATAAATGATTTTTTTTTAATAACTGCCCCTTGCTCTTTTCTAGAAGCAAGGGGCAGTTATTTTTTATTAAAACCCAGTGTTAAATAATCCCCTATCCGGGTGATTATTGGGTTGTTAATAAATGTTATTTTATTTTTTTATCGTTGAGCGTGCTAAAAAACCAATAATTTTGCAAACTAAGGGTTAGGGTATTCTACTACTTAACTTTATTATAATGAGCAGGGTTATTAAATCGTGTTCTGTATGCAAAATGGTGGTGGATATGAAAACTACTATTGATATTTTATTCTCTATTCATGAAACAATATATTGACCTTCTTCAGCATGTTTTGACAAATGGTGTTGAGAAAAGCGATCGTACAGGTACGGGTACCAAAAGTGTTTTCGGTTATCAGATGCGATTTGATTTGCAGGATGGATTCCCGCTGCTGACAACGAAACGAGTTCATCTTCGTTCTATTATACACGAATTGTTATGGTTTTTGAAAGGTGATACCAATATAAAATATCTTCATGATCATAAAGTCACCATTTGGGATGAATGGGCGGATGCTAATGGCGATTTAGGTCCGGTTTATGGTCATCAATGGCGGTCGTGGGATGCTGATAATCGTAGTATCGATCAGATAAAAGAGGTTATTGACACGATCAGAAAGAATCCTGATTCACGTCGAATGATTGTTAGTGCATGGAATGTAGGCGAGATTGAAAAGATGAAACTGCCCCCATGCCATCTTCTTTTCCAGTTTTATGTTGCGAATGGTCGTTTAAGCTGTCAGCTCTACCAACGAAGTGCTGATATATTTCTGGGAGTTCCCTTTAATATCGCATCATATGCATTATTAACGATGATGGTAGCGCAGGTTACCGGTCTTCAGCCGGGTGAGTTTGTACACACGCTTGGTGATGCACATATCTATCAGAATCATTTCGAGCAGGTTCAGTTGCAGCTTTCTCGTACACCGCGGTCATTACCACAGATGATGATCAATCAAAAGGTCGATGACATTAATGATTTTGTGTTTGAAGATTTTGTTTTAGAAGGTTATGATCCGCATCCGGCTATAAAGGCGAATGTGGCTGTTTAATTTAAGCATATGCCAGAGATAATAATTATTGCCGCAATAGATGAAAATAATGGGTTGGGTTATAGAAATCATCTCTTATGTCATCTTCATGACGATTTAAAGAATTTTAAACGTCTTACGACCGGTCACACTATCGTGATGGGGCGCAAAACATGGGAGTCGTTACCGGTAAAACCATTGCCCAATAGAAAAAATATTATATTGACTAGAGATGTTGATGCAACCTTTACCGATAGTTTCTCATCAAAGTCATTAAACCATTTGAGTGAATTGTGTTCTAATGATGAGAAAATTTTTATAATTGGGGGGGCAGAGGTCTATCAACAGGCAATGGAGCTAGCCGATAGGTTGATTATTACTCATATTCATCACCGTTTTGTTGCCGATGTTTTCTTCCCTCAAATCAGGAAGGAGACGTGGCTCAAAGTTAAAGAGACGGCTCATCCCATTGATGAAAAACACAATTATGCTTATGATGTCTGCGAATATGTTCGTGTCGATAAATAAAATGACTTTAAACAAAAAATAAATTCTATCTAAAATGAAAAAACTATCATTCTTTCTTGTTGCTCTTCTTTCGATGGGGCTTTTCTTCTCGAGCTGTGTAAAAGATGCAAAAACGGTTAATCCAGGGTATAAACTTGAAGAGGTTGGTACAAATGCAACCAGTCTGTTGGAACTTCCGATGGATGTATATTTGCAGGCTGATCGTGCCATTCGTTCGCAGCACGATTCGATTGTAGCTAAAAGTCTGAACCAGGCTTCATATACTTATACTATTGATTATTTAACGATTACTGTTGCTCCGGCCATTCTTAACGCCTATCCTAAAACGATTACCATTAACTTCGGTACTTCAACTACTACTCCATACACCGGAACCTTGACCATAACGATGACTGGAGATATGTATACTGCAGGAAACTATTGTGCGCTTGCCTATAATAATCTGGTAACGAATGGTTCGACAATTAAAGGAGCTGACTCTATTTTCTCATTAGGCTTAAATTCAAGCGGTTCATATAACTATCGATTTAAACTTAAAGACGGAGAGGTACTCGGATACAATAGCGAAAAGATAAGCTATAGCGGCAATGTCTATCCTAAATTTAACACAACGACTAAAGCCTATGTAATGGACTCTGTCCTTCTTAATGCATCAGATGCCGGGCTGAATTCATATAAGATGTATTCACACAAAACCTACAAACTACAGAAATTGAGTAACTGCAACTATTTTAATACCGGTGCCATTAATACTGAAATTACTGTAGGTGGTGTTTTGGTTGGAAATATGGCCTTCGATTTCAGCTACAGCACAACAGGTGTAACCGATGATTGCGATGCATATGGTGCTATTTATGCAAACGGGCTGAATAGTTACCAGAATTCATTCGCATTCCTTGCTAAGAAATTTCAATAAATTTTTTAACAGTTCGAAACAAAAATGTTAAATAGCTTGTTACCTATATACGTTGAAACATTTTTGAATTACTTTTGCATCAAATAACAGCTAAAAATGAATTTTATTACTACACATCATCATCACCATCATACTTGCCATAGGCGAGCCGGTGAAGGTATGTGTTGAGTAAAACACGATATTATTAAACCCGCCCGTCTGACACTGGCGGGTTTTTTATTTCCCCACAGTATCAGAAGGGCATAAAAACAAAACAAAATGCCACAAAAACTTAAAATTGCTGTACAAAAATCGGGTAGGTTAACCGAAGAGTCGCTCAAATTGCTTAAAGAGTGTGGAATCTCTATCGAAAATGGTGGAGATCAACTGAAAGCTGCGGCTCGTAATTTTCCTGTAGAGATCCTTTATCTAAGAAATTCAGACATCCCGCAATATGTAGAAGATGGCGTGGCTGATATCGCGATCCTTGGGGAGAATGTCGTAATAGAGAAACGGAAAAATATTAAAGTAGTCGAGCGCATAGGCTTCTCTAAGTGCAGATTATCGATGGCGGTTCCCAAAGCCGTCAATTACGAAGGCCCTGCCTTCTTTAGTGGAAAGAAAATCGCCACCTCTTATCCGAATTCTCTTTCCGATTTCTTACGAGCCAACAATATAGAAGCTGAGATCCACGAAATCTCAGGGTCTGTGGAGATTGCACCCAATATCGGATTAGCTGATGCTATTTGTGACTTGGTGAGTACCGGAAGCACCCTGTTTTCTAACGGACTCAAGGAAGTAGAAATTATCCTGAAAAGTGAAGCTTGTTTGGTGTCTGGTAAAAACCTAGCTCCAGAGATACAGGAAATCCTTGACAATCTGTTATTCAGAATCAGAGCAGTCTTAGCTTCACGTAATAACAGATACATTTTGTTGAATGCACCCAACGAACGTATCCCTGATATTATCGCAGTCCTTCCGGGGATGAAGAGTCCCACTATCATGCCATTAGGCGAAGAGGGATGGAGTTCTATCCACTCGGTGATTGGTGAAACCGACTTTTGGGCTATTATTGATCAGCTCAAAGCATGTGGTGCTCAGGGTATTTTAGTGATGCCGATAGAAAAAATGGTTATTTAATTCTTTATTGATTACTTTTAAACTGAATCATTAAAAACGAGATTATGAAAATAATTTTCAACCCCGACAGTGAGTCATGGAACCAGTTAGTAAATCGACCTTCGGTAGATGTCGCCGAGATGGACGAACTGGTGAGAGGTATATTTCTGGAAGTGAAATCTAAAGGCGATTTGGCTGTTAAGAAGTACACCCGTTATTTTGATCGTGCCGAGATCGATTCATTTCTAGTGTCAAAGGATGAATTTGAAGAAGCTGAAAACAAGGTCAGTGATGATTTGAAAAGTGCCATTCTAACAGCGGCTTCAAATATTGAAAAATTTCATAAGGCTCAACAATTAAAGATTAATCCGATAGAGACTACCCGCGGAGTCTCTTGTTGGCAACAACCTTCGCCTATCGAAAAAGTTGGACTCTATATCCCTGGTGGTACCGCTCCACTGTTTTCTACCGTGTTGATGCTTGCTTTGCCTGCTAAGATAGCCGGATGTAGAGAAGTCGTTTTATGCACCCCACCATCACCCGATGGCAATATCCATCCGGCTATACTATTTGCAGCTAAAGTAGCCGGTGTCACAAAAGTATTTAAGGTGGGTGGTATTCAGGCCATTGCTTCAATGACCATTGGAACCGATACGATACCGTCAGTGTATAAAATCTTCGGCCCCGGCAATCAATATGTGACTGCCGCCAAGATGGAGGCTTTTCGTTATGGTGTAGCTATCGACTTACCGGCCGGTCCTTCAGAAGTAATGGTGGTAGCTGATAATACAGCAACCCCTGCTTTTATTGCTGCCGATTTACTTTCGCAAGCCGAGCACGGAAAAGACAGCCAGGTGATGTTAGTGACCTGGTCTGAAAGCTTGATTGAAGAAGTCATTAAGCAGGTGGACCTGCAGATAGAGACGTTGCCCAGAAAAGATATCGCCAAGGCATCGCTCCAGAACTCATCTCTCGTATTGGTGGCCGATAAGACTGTAGCGTTGGATTGTATTAATAGTTATGCTCCCGAGCACCTCATCCTTTCGGTAGCCGACGAAGATTTCTTCTGTAAAGGCATCATCAATGCCGGATCTGTTTTCGTTGGAAACTATACTCCCGAGAGTGCCGGCGATTACGCTTCAGGAACGAATCATACGTTGCCTACTGCCGGTTTTGCCCGAATGTATAGTGGCGTTTCTCTCGATTCATTTATCAAGAAGATCTCATTTCAGAAAATCACAAAAGAAGGACTGAACGATCTGGGACCGGTCATCATGAAGATGGCTTCCGAAGAGAAACTGGATGCGCACAAGCGGGCAGTAGAAATTAGATTGTCGAATCAGTAAATTGTTACCGATGTTTGTTTTAGAGAATAGCATACGAAGTAGTATAAAAGCATTAAAACCGTATTCATCAGCGAGAGATGAATTCCATGGCGTTGCAGAAGTCTATCTTGACGCCAATGAGAATCCGTTTCCGAATGGGAAAAACCGTTATCCCGATCCATTGCAGATGGCATTGCGGACCGCATTTGCCTCTGTCAAGAATGTAGATCCATCCAATGTGGTTTCCGGAAATGGTTCCGACGAGATCATCGATCTCCTGATGCGCGTATTTTGTAATCCGGGGATTGATAATATCATTACGTTGCCACCCACTTATGGAATGTATAGTGTGAGTGCTGCTGTGAACGGCGTTAAAGTTAAAGAGGTTGCTTTGACCGATGATTTCCAGCCCGATGTACAGGCTATTTTAAAAGCAGCCGACGAGCATACGAAATTATTATTTATCTGCTCACCCAATAATCCAACCGCAAACACCATTGATGGCAATATCATAGTAGAACTTCTGAAGTCATTCAAGGGATTGGTTATTGTTGATGAAGCATATATTGATTTTTGTCCTGAAAAAAGCGTTATAGGGCTGCTTAGCAAGTATACGAATCTGTTTGTGATGCAGACACTCTCAAAGGCTTGGGGCCTCGCAGGCGTCAGAATAGGGCTTGGAATCGGACATCCCGATTTAATAAAGGTTTTGGATAAGGTGAAACCGCCTTATAATATCAGCGTCCTAAATGCCGAAGCAGCTTTGGTCGCCTTGTCAAATAGTACATTGATGTATCAGCAGGTTGCTGTTTTAATTAATCAGCGCAATAGGTTGGCCGATCAACTATCTGTTTATTCATTTGTTGAAAAGATTTATCCTTCTGATGCAAATTTCTTGTTAGTGAAAGTAACGAATGCCAATTTGATTTATCAGAAGCTGATCAATGCCAGAATCGTCGTTCGGAATAGGTCTACTGTGTTGCTTTGCGACGAATGTTTGCGAATAACCGTAGGTACGCCTGACGAAAATAACAAGCTGCTTTTAGCACTTAATACCATTGAGTTATGAGAAAGATATTGTTCATCGACAGAGATGGAACCCTGATCCTGGAGCCAGCAGATTATCAGATCGATCGTATTGATAAGCTGGTATTTTATCCGGGTGTCTTTAAATACCTGAGTAAGATAGCGCAGTGGTTGAATTATGAACTGGTCATGGTTTCTAATCAGGATGGTTTAGGAACAGCAGGCTATCCTGAAGAGGTATTTACCCCCATACAGGATCTGATCATGCGAACACTTGAAGGTGAGGGTATTCATTTCGCAAAGATTCATATCGATAAGAGCTTTCCTGAAGATAACCTGGATACCCGGAAACCGAAATTAGGAATGTTGCAGGAATATTTCGCAGATGATGTAGATTTAGCTAACTCTTATGTTATCGGTGACCGGTTGACGGATGTACAATTGGCTAAGAATTTAGGCTGTCAGGCTATCCAACTCTCTTCTTCTGTGGGCATCTCTTTCAACGATGCGGTACCGGCAGAATTAGCATCAGTTCTGGCATTATCTACCGACAGCTGGCAAGATATCTGGAAGTTTCTTTCCGGAAAACGAAGAGTCGCTCAGGTAGTCCGAAAGACCAAAGAGACCGATATTCAGATAAATTTAAATCTGGATCAGGCAGGACTATCCGTTATTAATACCGGATTAGGTTTCTTCGATCACATGCTCGATCAGCTGGCACTCCATTCGGGAATTAAAATGGATGTCATTGTAAAGGGCGACTTGAATATCGATGAACATCACACCATCGAAGATACGGCTATAGCCTTGGGCAGTGCATTTGCAGAGGCTATAGGGTCTAAAATGGGGATGACCCGTTATGGATATTGTTTGCCAATGGACGACTGTCTGGCTCAGGCGGCTATCGACTTTGGTGGTCGTCCATGGTTGGTCTGGAAGGTGAAGTTTCAAAGAGAATTTATAGGCGATGTGCCAACAGAGCTGTTTTATCATTTCTTTAAATCGTTTAGCGATGCCGCTAAGATCAATCTGAATATCAAAGCCAAAGGTGACAACGAGCACCACAAAATTGAAGCTGTATTCAAAGCGGTTGCCCGTTCAATTAAAATGGCGTTAAAAACTGATTTCGAAAGTGCTGCCTTACCCTCAACAAAAGGAACGTTATGAACCAGGTTACAATAATTGATTATGGAGCCGGCAATTTAGCATCTGTGATGTTTGCCTTAAAACGAATGGGGATTGAACCCGTTCTAACCTCCGATCCTGAGGTATTGATAAAAGCAGAGAAGGTAATCTTTCCGGGCGTAGGGCATGCCTTAGCTGCCATGGATGCGTTGAAGGCAAAAGGACTTGATGTCGTTATCCCTAAACTAACATGTCCGGTACTAGGTATTTGCCTGGGCATGCAGTTGATGTGTACCCATTCACAAGAGGGCAATGTGGCAGGACTGGGCATTTTTAATGAAATCGTCTATCAGTTTGAACCGAACCAGAAAGTTCCTCATATGGGATGGAATACCATTTTCAAACTGTCCGATCCACTCTTTGCGAAAATACAGGAGCATTCATCGGTATATTTTGTTCATAGCTATTATGTCCCTGTGAGCAAATACACTTCGGCAGCTTCTTATTATGGGAAAGCCTTTAGTGCAGCCTTACAGAAAGATAATTTCTATGCCGTGCAGTTTCATCCTGAGAAGAGTGGCGTAATTGGCGAACAGATTCTTAAAAACTTTATCAGTTTATAAGAAATCCGAAGCAGTTAGTGAGGTGCAGATAAGCAATCCGTACCAATCAGAGCGCAAATGAGGTAACATAAAAAACACAAACAAATGATTGAAATAATTCCGGCCATTGATATTATAGACGGGAACTGTGTTCGTCTTGAAAAAGGAGAGTTCTCCAGCAAAAAAGTTTATTATACAGATCCTGTTGAGGTTGCGAAACTATTTGAAGCCAATGGATTAAAACGATTACATCTGGTTGATCTGGATGGCGCCCGTACCGGTAAAATTGTCAACATAAAGAGTTTAGAAGCTGTCGCTTCAGCAACAGGACTAAGCATTGATGTAGGTGGTGGCATTCGAACCGAACAAGATGTCGAGCTTGTCCTTTCGGCTGGTGCCAGCATGGTTAACCTGGGAAGTATGGCCGTTAAGAATCCCGATGTAGCATTTAAACTCCTCGAACGATTTGGTCCCGATCAGATTATCCTGGGTGCTGATGTAAAGAACGAATTTATTGCAGTGAGTGGCTGGACTGAAGGCTCGACACTTTCTTTATGGAATTTTCTGGACAAGTGGCTAGGAGCAGGGGTTCAGAAAGTATGCTGTACCGATATCTCAAGAGATGGCATGTTGACCGGGCCCGCTTTCGATCTTTATACCTCGATGAAAAAGCAATACAAACAGATCAATGTGATTGCCAGTGGTGGCATTAGCAACCTTGACGATGTAATTCGATTAAACGATCTAAACATTGATGGAGTTATTATTGGCAAGGCTATTTACGAGGGACGAATTGCGTTAGAAGAACTTGCAAAAAGATTCTTGTAATCTTTTTGCATTTTCAATAATCAAATGAATTGATACTTAATAAGAACTGATTATGCTGTGCAAGAGAATAATTCCCTGTCTGGATGTGATGAACGGACGGACTGTAAAAGGGGTGAAGTTTTTGGATTTAAAGGATGCAGGCGATCCTGTTGAATTGGCTGCCCGATATGCCATCGAAGGTGCTGATGAGTTGGTGTTTCTCGACATCACAGCCACCCACGAAAAGCGTAAAACCCTTGCCGAGCTTGCCTCAAAAGTGGCCCAGGCCATCAATATTCCCTTTACGGTAGGGGGCGGAATCAGTTCTGTTGACGATGCACTGACGTTATTATATGCAGGGGCCGATAAGGTATCCATTAATTCGGCCGCTGTGCGCAGACCTGCGTTAATCAATGAGCTGGCTGCCCGCTTTGGCTGTCAGTGTGTGGTATTAGCTGTCGATGCCCGTCAAACCGAGAAAGGGTGGGAAGTCTATCTGAATGGTGGACGCATCCCTACCGGCATTGATCTCTTCGAGTGGGTGGGCGAAGCTGTCGACCGTGGAGCTGGCGAAATCCTGTTTACCTCTATGGACCACGACGGTACGAAAGGCGGCTTTGCTAATGAAGCACTGGCCGAGATGTCGCAACGGTTTCATGTCCCGTTGATTGCTTCGGGTGGGGCCGGAACCAAAGAACATTTTGTAGATGTTTTCAAGATCGGGAAAGCTGATGCCGCATTGGCAGCAGGTATCTTTCATTTTGGCGAGCTTTCCATCCCCGAACTAAAACAATATATCTATAATCAAAAGATTCCCGTCAGAATCCTATAAATTGTATTAATCGTCGAAATGACGTGGTGGGTTTTGCCAGATTGTTATAAAATATTAAATGCCATAATTAAAAATATCAACGGATGAATGAAATAAAATACGATGAAACAACCGGACTAGCACCGGCAATCATACAAGATATCAATACCGGTCAGGTCCTTATGTTAGGCTACATGAATGCAGCATCTTTTCAGAAAACACTGGAAAGCGGCTTGGTTACATTCTACAGCCGTTCACGACAAACGTTATGGACAAAGGGCGAAACCAGTGGAAACTATCTTCATTTTGTAAGCTATGCTACCGATTGTGATGGCGATGCTTTGCTGGTTAAGGCTAATCCCGATGGCCCTACCTGTCATACCGGAAGCTATACCTGTTGGGAAGAACCTAAAAATGATGATATCTCCTCACTTGTATTCTTGAAGAAACTCGAATCGGTTATTAAGCAGCGAAGAACACAGTCGCCCGATACCTCATACGTCGCCAAATTATTTTCGAAAGGCATCAATAAAATAGCCCAGAAAGTAGGCGAAGAGGCAGTAGAAGTTGTGATTGAAGCGAAAGATGATAACGACGATCTGTTTCTAAACGAAGCAGCCGACCTTGTTTTTCACTTGATGGTGTTGCTCGAAGCAAAAAACAAGGGGCTCGACGAAGTAGTTGACGTCTTAAAAGGACGGCATAAATAATTTTTTAGAATGGCGTATCGTATGCGTCGTCATTCATTTTGCTAGGCATGGTAATGGTGTTGGGGATTGACTGATTTCCAAAGCCACCCATTCCCTGCGAGATATCAAAGTTTTGATTGGCCGGAATAGACATGTCGGGTGCTCCCTCAATTCCGCTGAAGGTCGTATCTTCGGGATCTGCAAACTTGGCATACTTCCCAATAAAGCGGAGTGGAACATCCGCTAAACTACCATTACGGTGTTTAGCAATCGATATCTCAGCCATACCGGCTGTTGAATTACCCGATTCGTCTTCGTCAAGCTTATAATATTCCGGACGATAGATAAAGATTACCATATCGGCATCCTGCTCAATAGCTCCCGATTCACGAAGGTCAGACAGTACCGGTTTCTTATTCCCTCCACGTTGTTCAACCGCTCTACTCAACTGCGATAGTGCAATAACCGGGATACTCAGTTCCTTGGCCAGACTCTTCAACGATCGTGAGATCATACTAATCTCTTCAACACGGTTTCCCTTCATATCGGTTCCCGACGACATGAGCTGCAGGTAGTCGATCATCACCATGTCGATATTAAACTGTTGCTTTAGTCGACGACATTTAGCACGTAACTCAAAAACTGAAAGCGAAGGCGTGTCGTCAATATAGATTTTGGCATCTTCCAGACTCTTCATCTTGGAGTAGAGTTGTTGCCATTCATAGCTCTCCAGATTTCCTCGTCTCAACTTCTCCGCCGGTATTTCGGATTCCCCCGAAATCAAACGGGTTACCAATTGAACTGCCGACATTTCCAACGAGAAGAACGCCACCGCCTTTCCGTAGTCAACACATGCATTTCGGGCGGTAGTCAGCGTGAAAGCAGTCTTTCCCATACCGGGACGGGCAGCTACGATAATCAAGTCGGACGGTTGCCATCCCGAAGTAACCCTGTCGAGTTCGGTAAACCCGGATGGAACCCCTGTAAAGCTTCCATCTTTTTTGCTGGATAGCTGTACCATTTTAACCGCCTCCTGAACCAGCGTAGGCATATCCAGATAACTGCGTCGGAGGTTGGTTTCGCTTACGGAGAACAGACCTCGTTCGGCTTTATCCAATAGATCGAAGGCATCCGAGGTGTCTTCGTAGGCATCTTTAATGATTTCGGTAGAGATACGGATGAGTTCGCGTTGGATATATTTCTCAACAATGATACGGGCATGATACTCAACATTGGCTGCCGATGCAACTCTGTTGGTTAATTTAGTAATGACCCATGGGCCACCTACCAATTCCAGTTCACCACTGGTTTTAAGTTCATTGGTTACCGTTAAAATATCGACAGGCTCCGACTTTCTGAAAAGACTAGTGATGGCCTTAAAAATCCTTTGATGCGCCTCCTTATAAAAGGCTTCGGGACGTAAAACATCTATCACTTCTGTCAGCGCATCTTTCTCCAGCATTAACGCACCAAGCACAGCTTCCTCAAGGTCGATAGCCTGTGGAGGTATCTTTCCTATGTCGGGTAAGCTTGTCGACGTTGGTTGTCTTCTTCCGAATTTCTTCTTATTATCAGCGTATTCGGAGGCATTATTACCGGTTGGTTGTATCATTTCATCCATATCCCAAAAATACAAAAATCCCTTCACACGTGTGAAGGGATTTTTTGTTTTTAATCAACAATTAACAAAATGATTAATCTCTATGGAACATCCCTCTCATAGGAGGACCATTTCTCATATCATCAGCCGGCTGACGTTGTGCAGCCATAAATTTGTTGAAATTATAGATAAAGCTTACCATTAAGTAGCGGGTAACAACTTTTGATTGTACGTCTTCAATGTAGTTTTGCGTTGTATTGCGTCGGATACTCTTGTTCTGTCCCAATATATCGTAAACCTGTACTTTTATTTGAGCACGTTTATCTTTAAAGAAATCTTTTACGATGTTCGCATTCCATAAAGTAGTGTTCTGGTTAAATCCGGTTGATAATCCATTATTGGTAGTGTACGAAATATCACTGGCCAATCGGATACTCTTCAGTATAGTAACACGGGCATCCATCGTGCCTGAATAATTGGTGTATTCAGTATTTGGTATTGTTTGGATAGTGTATTTTGCATTATTATAGGTTACACGTCCTGAAGTAATCAGTGTAAACTTCTTCCAGTTTATGGTAAACATGGCATTATACATACCGGTAACAGCTGTCGTCGTGTTTTTGGGAGGTAATAGGCTTTGGCTCGCTGCGGCACCTGTATTGCTGGCAAAACTGATATCCTGGTTATACCTGAACATTCCAAAAGTATTGATCACATATTTGTTTTGACTAAACGGACGACCCATTCCAAACATAACAAAGCTTGTGAATCCACCATTTACGTTTACAGGTGTAGACGTCTGAACCCCACCTTTACCATAGGTATTCATGGTAGTAATTCTGTTCATCGTGTTTCCTATCTGGGCATTCATAAAGTAGTTCGCATAGTTTTTGAAGTTCATGCTGTTGAAGTTCATGTTGATACTATTCGAAAACTCAGGCTTAAGATTAGGATTACCTTTTGTAATCAACAATGGATTCGAGTTATCTTCAATCGGTTGTAATTGTGTGACATCAGGTTGGTTTGCTTGTCCACGATATTGCATACTGAAACGAGTATTCTTATCGAAGGTGTAATTAAAACTAGCCATCGGCGAGAAGTTTAACACATCCAGTTTCGTATAACGCATCGTGTCTTTTAATAACATTTGGCCTTTGATACTTGTTGGTTCCAGTCCTAAACCTAATGTGTAATCAAACTTGTTCTTTCTGGTCTGAATGCTTAACCCTACACGTTGATCCGTAAATGTACTTTCGTAATGATTGGTATATCTATTATTGAGTACATCCCAGTTCTGGGTAGCGGCATCGAAATCGAAAGTCTTTTTGTCAGAATTGCTTTTGTTGAGGTTGTACGAATAATTCAACTCAAAACTAGAATACTGATTGATCGGCTCAGTGTATGATAAACGCGTTCCATAACCATTACCTGATGAAGTTGTTTTATTATATTGGTTAATGAGGATGGTAGAATCCAGTCGATTGGTCGAATTAACGGTTGTAAAATATTTAGTACTCGATGTGTTATAGCTATTCGCATCATTTGAGCTATAGTATCCTGAGAAATTTAATGAAAGGGTACGGCGTGGTTTCTTAAACTGCTTTCTTAAGAGTAGATTCCCTGATGCGTTCATATTGGTTGCATCGCTTGACACTTTACTGGTTCCATCGTTAATATCAAATCCTCCAATTTTACCAAAAGAACGAACATCTTTTGACACGTCTGAATTCGTATTACCGAAACTTACATTTGGTGTAAACCGGATAGAGAACGAAGAGTCGACCATATAGTCCATCTGCGAATTAAAACGATGATTCGTGTTTGTAGAATGACTCAGTGTAGATGTGTTTGTTAAAAAACTACTATCCGCTAATAACGTTTCTTTATGGCTATATTGATTGTTGTTATTATCTCTGCTATTAAAGAAATAGCTGCTGGCAAAGTCTAATCTGCCTATTTTATCCTTGAAGTTAACACCAAGTGCGTTTGTCGTATTGATTCCGTTTCCTCCGAATCCGAAACCACCACCGCCGCCGCCACGATTTCCACCGCCACCACGATTTCCCCCGGCCATGGTTGCGCCCATATCTGCTGTGAAACGGGTAATATTGACGTTGTTCGACATGCCGATGATCGATAACTGGCGGTCATCTTTAAATGAGTTGAACATCCCACTTTCATCAAAGCGGTCATCGGCACCAAAGCCTAACGACTTTCCGCCTCCCAGTGATAATTTACCAAAATTACCATGCTTATAACCCATCTTGGTGATGATGTTAATTACCTTTTCAGATTGTCCGTCATCTATTTTGGTGAATTGAGCCTGATCCGATTTCTGATCTATAACCTGCACCTTATCAATCATCTCAGCAGGTAGATTCTGTGTTGCGAGTTTTGGATCGTTTCCAAAGAAAGGTTTTCCATCTACTAAGATCTTGGTCACATCTTTTCCATGTGCCTGAATATTTCCATCCTTATCTACATCGACACCCGGAAGTTTTTTTATCATCTCTTCCACAGCATCGTTCTTTTCAGTCTTGAAGTTGACCGACGAAAATTCAACGGTATCTGTTTTTACAACGACCGGCGCCTTCTGTCCGATAATTGTAACTTCTTTTAGTGTTGTGCTATTACTGGGAAGGAGGTAGGGTCCAAACGTTTGCACTTTAGCAGTAGCCAGAATTCTTACGGCTTGTTTTATCGTTTTATATCCCAGAAAGTTGATTCTTAATTTATAATTACCCGGACGGGTGCTTGGAAATTCAAAAGTTCCGGCTGTAGTTGTGATACCACCTGTGACAACAGACGAGTCTTTGGGGTTTAACAAGGCTACAGTTGCAAATTGTAACGGCAGATTCGTTGTGCTATCTACCACCGTTCCTTTAATTGTGACTGCGGAATATCGGGTTTGGGCGAGTGTGGGTAGTGCGGCGATAATAAGTAAGAATAGCGCCAGGCTGAATAGACTTTTTTTCACGTTTATATATTTATTTTGTAAGGGTTTGCAATTTTATTGGCGGCAGAAAAAAAACGCTAAATTAATAGTATTTTATATCTATGAATAGCTTGCTCGGTTATTAATAACGTTATTTTGATGAAACAATATGATGATTGAGAATTAGATGGAAAGCCAGTACTGAAGTTTAATTTCAAAATGTTAAATTATTGTTAACAAAGCTGTGGGTATAGTCGTTTTTATTGATTATATATGCAATTTATAAAATTAGTATTCAGAAAAACAAGTGATTGTGAAAAACAAGAAGTGTTTAATCGACATTATTGAATCATGTTAATTCTTGAGATATTTTATTTCATAGATTGTTTTTTGATTTCATATAGGCTGTATCTAAAACTGGTGTTATTTCATTCTTTGATCATGCTGATCTAAACTTCTGATCTTTTTATGGTGAAGAAAAGATGACTTCCTACTAAGCCTAACCTGACCCTATTCTTATTCTAAAGTCACTCTATTCTGAGCCTGTCCTATTATTAGGGTCCGGGTAGGGACAGCGTAGAATCTGAAAAGCATGACTTTGGGGTTGGTAGTAAATGATCTTTAAATGATGTCATTATCATCTTTATAAGATCAACGAGTGGTGTATTGGTTTCGTAGAGACGCACGGTAGTGCGTCTTTTGTGTTTTCTGCAAATATACAAGACGCACGGCAGTGCGTCTCTACATTGTGCAAAAAAAATCCGGTAACCATTCAACGAACGATTACCGGATTCTGATAAAAAAACGATGAAGTTATTTTTTTACAACAGCTTTCACAGCAGTTTTAGCTGTTTTAGCAGCAGTAGCAGATGCAGTTTTAGTCGTTGCTTTAGCAGTCGTTTTCGCTGTTTTTGGTGCAACAGTTTTAGCCGTCTTATCAGCAGCAGCTTCGGCAGCTACCGGTGTAGCTTTTATTAGTTCAACCTCGAAAATCAATAAAGATCCGGCAGGAATAGGACCTGTAGCCCTATCACCATAAGCTAAATCGCTAGGGATGAACAGATTTATTTTTCCACCAATTTTACATTTCTGTACACCTTCAGTCCATCCTTTGATTACCTGATCCAAAGGGAAAGAGATAGGCTGTCCGCGGTCGATAGAAGAATCAAAAACAGTACCATCCATTAACATACCTTTGTAATGAACCGTTACCGTATCCGTTGCATTGGGGAAATTGCCGGTGCCTTCTTTTAAGATTTTGTATTGTAGTCCACTGGGTAATTCAACAATACCGTCTTTTGTTTTATTTGCAGCAAGGAAGGTCTTAGCTTTTCCTTTAGCTACTTCAGCCAACTCTTTTTCTTTGGCTGCTTCAACCTCTTTCTTAGCTTGCATCACCTTCATCATCTCTTCCTGGAAAGATTTCATGATATCGGCAACTTGTTTTTCAGTAAAGAGGGTGTCTTTTTTATTCATTGCATCGTTGAAGCCTTTGAACATTCTTTCGCTGTTCACCTTCATTTCATTCTTAATGAAACTCTTTGCAATATCAGCACCCAATATATAGCTGATGGTATCCATGCGATTTTGAAATGTAGGTGCAGGAGCAACGACAACAATCGGTTGAGGAGCGGGTTGAACCTCTTCAACTTTTTTCTTTTTTTGAGCCATGGCTGTGCTGCTAATGCCTATTGCAACAACCATCAATGATGTAAACAAAACAGTATTTTTCATATTTGCGGATTAATTCAGGGCAAATGTAGCATAAAATAGAATTCAATTTCCAAAAGCCAGCCCTTTATACAAAGCCGGAATGACACTCTTTTAAGAAATTTTAACCATTACATCCGGATGAGTTTGTACTTTTGCAACATGGAAATGGAACTTCGTTTGTGTGAAGATGGTTCGCATACGCTCTTTTCGGTAGTCAGTGGGGAATGCTATCATAGCATTCATGGAGCCTATACCGAGAGCAATCATATTTTTATTCAATTGGGTTTGCTTGCCCATCAAAAGAAAACCCTTCGTGTGTTGGAAGTTGGCTTTGGTACAGGGTTGAATGCATTTCTCACAGCCATAGCTGCTAAGTTTAACGATCTAAAAGTTTCGTATATCGGTTTAGAACCGTTTCCTATCTCAACGGAGTTGCAGCAGTCATTAAACTATTCGGCGTATATTCTTGAAAAGAAACTGGCTGAAGTTAGCAATGCTGATATAATAGACCGCGAAATCATGGATGCACCATGGTTTAATCAGCTGTTTAGTTTTCTGCATCAATCAGGCTGGTCTACTCCTTTGCGCTTTGAAGAGTGCTTCTTGTTTGAAAAGCGAATAGAGGGAATCCTCGAGACTTCTTTGCCCGAAAACAGTCTTGATGTCATCTATTTTGATGCCTTTTCGCCTGAGGCGCAAGCTGAATTGTGGACAGCAGAAGTGTTCGAAAAGTGCTATCGGTTATTAGATCATAATGGGATACTGGTTACCTATTGTGCGAAGGGCGTTGTGAAGCGCGCATTAAAAGCAGCCGGTTTTGTAGTAGAGAACCTGCCGGGGCCTCCCGGAAAGCGAGAGATTACCCGTGCGGTGAAAAGCATTTAATAAGCTCTGAAGCCAACGAGACCTTCAATGTTGCTAACGCTCACTTTAACATCAAGCACCTGCGACCACCCCGGCCCCTTGTGGCACCACAGCACGAATTCGTCGAGACTTTCAATGCTGCCCTCAGCCTCCATGTAGACACTTCCGTCGGCCACGTTTCGTGCAAAGCCACATAGTCCCAGCATATCGGCCTGCCGTTTAGCATTTTGTCGGAATCCAACGCCCTGAACCCTTCCTCTGACGGTGATATTATAGTGTTTTTTCATTCAAGCTCTCTTTTTTCTGGAAATGTGTTAATCGTTGATGGTTTCTGTCGATAAGAATGCCGATCATAATTTTGCACAAAATTAATCCAAATTTTTGTGAAAGATAAACCGGTATTCAATGATTCTAATACTCCCGGAATATTGGGGGAATATTGAGGTAATATTACCCTATGACTACCATAACCTCTATACCCACTCTCTATTCAGTCCGCAGGTACTCCGGAGCTACTCCGACTCCTGGAGACGGAGTAGGTATGTAACGCCTGAAGAGTGACGCTTTACTGAATATACTGGTGAGTAAAGTAATATGGTAGTATTCCCCCGGTTATCCCCTGGTTATCCTTACCTATTCGTCCTTGAGTCCCTGAAATAGGTATACATGTAACTGAAAAAAGTTTTTAGAAAATAAAATCTCCTTTCGATGATTTGTAATATTATCTTTACAAGATAAATCTGATATCTATCATGCTTATCCACCCAAATTTCATTACATAGGTCTGATTCTGTCAGGCGTATTTATGAGTTAGCCCTCACTCTAAAAAAACGAGATGAATTCAAAACCGAACAATATGAGTTATAAAGAAGAAATAGAGAATTTTGTAGTTAAAGGGTTTAAGAATAACAACATTCTATTAATTACAGATAACAAACACAATTTTGTTCTTAAGAATAGAACGAAAAATTTCATAACCACTCCACCCAAGGATTTTGAATATCACAGGTGGGCTGGAAGTTTAAAAAGTTCACAAGCTTTTGCTTACAATGTATTTTCTGGCGTGAACAGTAAAACTTTGGAGTTTGAATTTCACATGGAAGTATTCGACCGAGATGCACAAATTGATGTAATGCTTAATAATGAAACAACAAATACAATTGAACTATTTGAAGTTAAGGCTGTTGAAATAATCCAATTAGGCAAAAATAAGATTGATTTTAAAGAAAAATACTTTGATAAAACACAATACAGGTGCCCGGCTATTTCAGACCCCTTTATTAAGTTTTTGGAAAAGGTCAAAATAAGTTTTGATGATAAAAAAATCTATGGCGGAGGGGTGAAGCAGCTTTGTAGTCATCTTCTTGGAATAATCAACATCATGAATAAGTCGGAATATGTTAACAAGAAGTTTAAACTATACAGTTTTTGTTTTGATAATCCGTTCTCAACCAGATTTGAGCAGGACTTGACGAACTATAAGGAGACTATTGCGAAATTTAAAAAAATTGTAGATGAATTTTTGAAAGATATTAAAGTTAATGAACGGGTTGAATACTTTGGTTTTTTATCTGCAAGTGAATACATAAATAAAAACGAGGAATTCTTAGGCGAAGAAAATTATAATTATGTAGTGAAAAGATATTTTTATAAGTATTGAATAAAATCAGAAAGAGCGAACGGCTAACATGGGTTTTGCGTCAGGCGGGCTGACGTGCAAACTTGAAGCTTTGTGCTTCTATTCAAGTTTAGTGCTTATTGACAGTTTAGTGCTCCGAAACCCGCCCGAACGCAAAGCCCGAAACCATTATGTCCAATGCCAGGAAAACAATTCCACTATTTATATCAAAATTTTGTATCTTTGATACATGATTACAAAGAATGACATATTAATAAAGCTGAAAGAGTTAAAACCGACTCTTTATAAGGAGTATGCTGTAAAGGAAATAGGATTGTTTGGTTCCTTTTCGGATGAAACGTTTAATGATGAAAGTGATATTGACATACTGGTTGAATTGGAGAGACCAATAGGCTGGAAATATTTTTCCCTTGAATTATACCTCGAAAAGATATTTAATAGAAAAATAGACCTTGTAACCAAGAATGCATTAAAAGATCAGATTAAGGATCGAATTCTTAAACAGATTAATTTCGTCTAGCTTGAAAAAGAAAGACCGCACATATATTATGTATCTTGAAGATCTTCTTCTAGCCATGAATCGTATCGCTGAATATATTGAAGGGATGTCTTTTATGGATTTTAAAAGGGATTACAAGACAGTTGATGCGGTTATAAGAAATTTCGAAATAATCGGAGAAGCCGCAAAAAATACACCTTCTGAGATTAAGGAAAAACATACAGAAGTCCCCTGGGCTGAAATGTATTTATTACGAAATAAAGTCTCCCATGAATACTTTGGGATTGATTATGAAATAATATGGGATGTGGCTTCATATTATTTGCCTGACAATAAGAAACAAATCGAGAATATTCTTCTGCTGGAAAAGTAGGTACAGGGCATAAAGCACCTATCCCTAAGTCGTGTATTCGTGCACGTACGACAGGAAAGTGTATATTTTAGCGGTAGAACTACGCGGCAACTTCATAGGTAATCTCCCGGCCTGGGGCTAGATGCGAGACTTATTTCTTTGGAGTTGGGTCCCACCTTTTTATCACATGGAAAAAGGGCACTCTTAGCCACAGTAGTGAATCCAAAAGAGTCATTGGTATCGTATGTTATTTTTATGAAGTAGTCAGAGAATATACGTTGTACTGTGCAGTCTTTCCATACTGCGGGAGTATTATTGTAGACATTTTTAGTACTTACAGCGAGCAAAAGGGGGTGTTCCTATGAAAATAAATTCAAATAAATGTTTCCTATTAGCAAACTATTGCTGATTTTTGTATCATATTTGATTTTATCACCCGTAAAACATTATTGTAAAAGATATCCTTTGGCAGCACTTGCTTTACAAGAGTAGATGTAACTACTACGAATTTTAAAAAGAAGAAATCATGAATTTGAAAATTATCGAGTCAGAAAAGGAATATCAACAATACCTTGCCTGGGCAGATGAAATGTTTGATAAAAAGGTATCACCGGAAACTCCTGCAGGCGAGAAGCTCCAGGTTGTACTATTATTGATTAAGCTATATGAAGATCAACACTATCCGATTCCCAAACCGGATCCCATTGATGCTATAAGAAGTAAGATGCTTGATCTAGGACTGAAAAATAAGGATTTTGTTGGCAAAGTGGGTTCTAAAGGATATGTTTCTGCAATTCTGAATAAACGGAAACCACTTACATTGGAACTTGCCAGGTTGTTTCACAATGAATTGGGAATACCTGCTGATGTTTTATTGTCAAAATAAATATTTTCTATTAAAAGACAAATTACAAGCATAAAGAGTAAATATTTTCTACTAAGAGGTGTTTTATGGAAAATATATTCCAGTAAACCAGTAAAAAGGTATTGTTGTCTGATGAGAAATTTAGTACTAACATCGGTAATCTTATAACGGTAATTGCTTCCTGATATGTGTACTAACAAAGTTGAAGAACTGAACGGGTGAAAATCTTCTCCAGGGAATACTGTTTAATTGACCACCTAATACGATATAATAATCGAGACGAGCCTGGATGAAATCGTGAATGACGTGTTCTCTGAAGTTTACAAAGGCAATCCATCCGTCTTCTACTTCGTCAAACCACTCCTCGTAGTATGAATCGTCATCGGGATGAAATACCAATACGTTTTCGCCTATAAAGATGAATTTATTGATGCCGGCACTTTCCAGATATTCAATCACGTTGCGTTTTAGAAACATGATGTCGTTATAGAGCAGGTCGTTCCACTCTCCAATCAGTTCGATGATACAGAATCGTTCATCATACTCTACAAATAAGATCTTTAGATAGAGGGTGTCTGATCCAAAATAATCCCATTGTGGATGGATGAGGTAGTTGTAGATTTGATTGGTGAACTCGAATTCGCTGTAAATCCTTTCGTGGAAAGGTGATTGTTCGTCCTCAGAAGCAATATAGAGATGCCTCCAATTATAAAAGGGTTCAATGGTATGCACCGGAAAGATTATTTGCGAAAGAAGTTTAATAATGACTGTGACAGGATATAGCCCAGAAAAACGAGCATGATACCCACTATATTGCTAATGGCCAGATAGCTTAAGGCGGTTCGGATATCTCCGGTTCTGATCAGATGGAAGTTCTCGAGTGCAAATGAAGAAAAGGTGGTGAAGCCACCAAACACTCCGATAAAGAGAAATGCTTTGACTTCGGGACGGATATTTTCTTTTCCGAATAGTCCCCATGAAAATCCGATCAGAAAACTTCCTAATAAATTAACCATCAAGGTTCCGATAGGTAAACTGCCTGAAGTCCAACGCGAACCTACCTCAACTAGGGTGTAGCGTAAAAAGGTTCCGATTGCTCCTCCGGCTATTAATAATATTACCTTCATCCTTTATCCGTTGAATTTATTTTTTCTGAATCGTTGAAAATATTTAATCAGAAAACACTTTAGGTGATTAGATTGTTTTGAATTGGGTGTGTATGACAGAAAATGGTCCCTTTCAATTTTTTCTACAAAATTATGGATTTATCTAATACACCTCTATCTTTATACGCTGAAAGGGATGAAAGATACGGTCTTTAATTATCTTTGTGTTCAATGTCTTAAGTATTCCTTCTATCTACGTTGGTAATAAAAGGTTATTAATTTTTTGTAATTATGATTGATAAATTGATGAAAGCTGTGATTTTTGATGTGCCGGGCGAGGCTGATGTACTGAAATTGGCAGATGTGCCGGTACCCACTCCCGGTGAAAAACATATACGGATAAAGGTTGCTGCCGCAGGTGTGAATAGGGCTGATATTTTACAACGTAGAGGAAAATATCCACCTCCTGAAGGGGCTAGCCCGATCATGGGTTTAGAGGTTTCGGGTGTTGTTGAATCGATTGGAAAAGGATGTACAAAATGGAAAG
>JAHEYR010000023.1 GCA_023251485.1 Bacteroidales bacterium | reverse complement strand
CTTTAATGGTAAATTGTTTGAAGAGAAAATCAATAAATTCAAATTACTCTCAACTAAGTTTGAAGAACTAATTAAAGAAGAATTAGTTGCTAAACTTGCATCAAACATACCATCCTTTGTTCGTGAAGCATCACAAAGTTCTGATGTTGGAATTTTACAACGAAATATCAGAAATAATGGTCGCGGTACATCAATTCGAAAACTTTTTGATTCAATCTCAACATTAATAATGCGAATGACTCCGTGTATGTTGATGAGCCCAATGTCGGTAGCTCAATATCTTGATCCTGAAAATATTAAATTTGATTTGGTGGTTTTTGATGAAGCATCTCAAATGCCTACATGTGAAGCGGTTGGAGCAATATCAAGAGGAAACAATGTTATAGTTGTTGGTGATCCTAAGCAAATGCCTCCCACAAATTTCTTCTCAACAAATAATCTTGATGAGGAGAATTTGGATAAGGAGGATCTTGAAAGTATCCTTGACGATTGTTTAGCACTTTCTATGCCAGAAAAATACTTACTATGGCATTACAGAAGCAAGCATGAAAGTTTGATAGCTTTTAGCAATTCCCAATATTATGACAACAAACTATTGACATTTCCTTCTCCCGATGATATTCAAAGTAAAGTGACATTTGAGCATATTGAGGGATTTTATGATAAGGGTAAGTCCAGACAGAATAAAGCAGAAGCAGAAGCCATTGTTAATGAGATTATAGGTCGTCTTTCAAATGAGAAATTGAATAAGCGAAGTATTGGTGTTGTTACTTTCAGCTCAACACAACAAATAATGATCGAAGACTTATTGAATGAAGCTTTAGCTAAAAATCCAGTACTAGAGGCAATAGCATTAGAATCTTCCGAACCAATATTTGTAAAAAATCTTGAAAATGTTCAGGGCGATGAAAGAGATATCATCCTCTTTTCAATAGGTTACGGACCAGATAAAGAAGGTAAAATCAGTCTTAATTTTGGCCCTTTAAACAGAGAAGGTGGTTGGCGACGATTAAATGTTGCTGTGTCACGGGCAAGATATGAAATGAAGGTATTTTCTACCTTGAAAGGTGAGCAAATCAATCTGGCTCGAACATCATCTGAAGGGGTTGCTGGTTTAAAAGCATTTCTTGAATTTGCCGAAAAGGGTAAACAAGCAATATCATATAACTCATATTCACAAAAAGCATCTAAGGACAAATTTGTCAATATTGTTGCTTTAGAGCTTCAAAATTTAGGCTTTGATGTCCATACAAATATTGGTTGTTCAGGCTATCGTATCGATATTGGCATTGTTAATCCTCAAAAATCAACTGAATATATTTTGTGTATACTTTGTGATGGTGATAATTATAAAGCAGCAAGGACCGCAAAAGATCGTGAGATTATTCAACGCGACGTACTGAAAATGTTAGGTTGGAATGTCTACAGAATATGGGCTTTAGATTGGTGGGAAAACAAGGAACAAGTGATTAACGGTATTACCAATTTCATTTCTAAAACTGTTGATTCCATTGAAAATAAACCTGAGCCTATTTTAGATCCCTCAGAAGAATCAACCATTGGCAAAACAATTAGTATTATCGAAAAAACATTCAAAAATAACGACAGAATTATACCGAATGACATTAGTTCAAGTTATTGTATCCCATACCAGTTAGTGAAATTGGAAATAACAGGTTGGGGTACTGAAGAATTTTTGAATCCGGTTAATCGTAATCTTGTTGAAAACCAAATAAGACTCACTATACAAGCAGAGGGGCCAATTAGCCAGGATCAATTATGTCGAAGAGTCCTAGACTCCTGGGGTATATCTCGAATAGGAAGCCGAATTGATTATTATTTTAATACGTTATTTAAAAAACTTGATTTTCAATATACACATGCCGGTAAAGAGCGATATTATTGGAATGAAGACCAAAATCCTTTGGCACATATGAATTACAGGGTTAATAATTCAATTGCAACTGATATTGCTCCGGAGGAAGTGAGTGTTGCTGTAAAAGAAATTTTAGAGCAGCAAATAAGCTTACCTAAAGAAGAAATTATTCGCGAAACTGCACGGTTATTTAACTATACTCGTTTAGGTAATATTGTTGAGTTATCAATGAAAAGAGGTATTGACATTGCTATTTCAAGAGGATTTGCCAAAGAAGAGAATGGAAAAATATCTATTAATTGAAAATTATTCTTGAAACCATATCTCGTGGAAATTAATGAGTCAGGATTTGAAATGAGAGAGTTCTAGTATATAATTGGGTGCTTTCATTTAAAATCGAAAAAAACTCACAATAAATAAAGTGTGAAGTGGTTTTATGTTTTTTTAGCAATCTATCCTAAAAAAGCAGGCAGTCAATAGGCCAGAAATTTCAACCTGATCATTATTCGAATCTTTCCATAATCAGATGGTAAAACTCTCCTATAAGGAAGAGTTTGTCCACATAGTATCGGATCAGTGAGAATAGTTGTGGAGAAGAGATTAAGTGAAAAGATTTTTTTAAACGTTAAAGGAGGCGAATACTTCCGTTCATTTAATAGAAAAATGTTTTTCTACCTTTTATTATTGACTGATAAAGTAGATATCCCAGCTTGAAATTTTAAATAACAACTGAACATGATTTGCTCGAAAAATAAATCAAGAGAACTTTCACCAGAAGTACAGAAGTAATACATTTGGTCTCCTGATTTCCATTCCAACACGATTCGTACCCCTTTTGAATATTAGTTAGAAATTATTTCGTAGGCTATTTCGGAAAAGAGATGACTAATTCATCTCTACTTCAGCTATCTATTATGGAGAGAATACTGCTCTATAACTGGGGAAATATTGGGGGAATATTGCTCTATAACTACCATAACCTCTATACCCACTCTGTATTCACTCCGCAGGTACTTCGGATCTACTCCGACTCCTGGAGGCGGAGTAGCTATGTAACGCTTCTGGAGTGACACTTTAGTGGATTTGCTGGAGGGTACAGTCATAGGGTAATATTCCCCCAGTTTTCCCCTAATTATCCCTGCCTTTTAGCAGGTTGCAACACTTGAGATCCCTCTTTAAAAGACGAAATGAGATCGCATTTGAACAATGTTTACTCAATTTTGCTTTAATCCTCACTGAAGTAAAATTACATCTTTTGCAAACGAACTGCAAAGATGTATTGCAAATTCAGCATACCCTATTTAGTTTTGTAACGATCCTATATAGACATAAAAAAATGAAAGCATATCAACTGAATGCACCCGGCGATATATCACAATTACAAATCATTAATATTGCCAAACCCATTCCAACAGCGAATGAGGTGCTGATAAAAGTCAAAGCGATATCTATCAATCCGGTTGATGTAAAAGTCAGAATCGGTAAAGCTATTTATGAAAAACTTAAGGAAGACAGACCGATAATCCTGGGATGGGATGTCTCCGGAATTATTGAAGCCATTGGAAATAAGGTGTCTGAATTCAAAGTTGGCGACGAAGTATTCGGGATGATAAATTTTCCGGGTCATGGTAAGGCCTATGCAGAATATGTAACGGCTCCTCATGATCATCTGGCGATAAAACCTTCCAATATCAGTTACGAAGAGACAGCGGCTACATCTTTAGCGGCTTTGACTGCCTTTCAGGTTTTACGCAATTATGTAAAGGAAAATGATACGATACTGATTCAGGCAGGAGCTGGTGGGGTAGGGCATTTTGCTGTGCAAATAGGAAAGATTCTAGGTGCAAAAGTGATTGCGACAACTTCAACCAGGAATATTGATTTTGTGAGGTCTTTAGGCGCCGATGAGGTGATTGATTATACTCAAACTGCTTTTGAAGATGTGTTAAGTGATTTGGATTTTGTGCTTAATGCACTCAATGAAGATGTTTTGCAGAGAAGTATTCTAACGGTAAAGAAAGGTGGAACCATTATAACACTTCCATCTGGCGGTAATTCGGAGGCGACGTTTAATTTGGCAAAAGAACATAATGTTACGGTTCTTCACCAACAGGTAAAAAGTAATGGTGCCGATATGCGGCAACTGGCTGAATGGTTGTCGTCTGGAAAACTAAAAGCAACTGTTTCTAAGGTGTTGTCGTTTGATGAGTTGCCTCAGACTCATACAATAATAGAAACAGGTAGGACGCGTGGGAAGATTGTTGTGACTCTATCGGGGTTGTAAATGCGTTTGCAAGTCACTTATTTGCAAGTATTGTTTAAAGGTTTTTATACAGTCTCTATCCGACCAACCCATCTTACGAGCAAATAAGTTGAGGGTTAATTTTTTTGTGGTCAATAAATACCATATGCAAAACGATAGCAAACCCCAATCGAATGTAAAAATTTTAGTTAAAGATAAAAAGGGAATGTCCAAAAAGCTAATCTATCCCCTCTGAGAATTTCATATTTGAGAGCTTTCTCAGACAGCTACCCGAATATAAAAGGATGTTTTTGACTTTTGGACAGCCTCTTTTTTAAAAATCCACTTTTGATTCATTAATTGCAATTACCATTTATTCTTATTCCCAAAATATTATTCCGAAAGGTATTGATTAAATAATTTTATTATTTCAGCAGTTGCCACAGGGCGGGGGGCATCCTTATGAACAAGTTTTCCTTGTTTATTGTAGAGTAGATACCTGGGGATGGTGTTTATTGTTAATTCCTCAAGCATTTGTGAATAATTCTGATTACGTTGTACATAATTGTTCTCATTCAATCCCATTTTCTGAATGCTATTTTTCCAGTTATCAAGCTTTACGTCAGATGAGATATAAATAAATACAACTCCTTTGGGGCCAAATTCTGCATCCAACTTTTTTGAATCAGGCATATTCGCCCGGCAGGCGCCGCACCAACTGGCCCAGAAGTCAACATATACCACTTTACCTTTATGAGAATTTAGAATTTCTTTAAAGGTTTTGTTGTTACCCATGATGTCTTGTAATTCTAATTCATTACTGGTTGGAGGATCAATCCTATATTTTTGTTCAAAATAGCTTAATAATGCAGTGTCTTTTACCTCTTTCCTGAATTTTTTTGTGTACTTCTCAATGTCACTGTTTGGAAAAAATGGTTCTAACTGCTCACTGTTCGCCCGTATCATCCCCTCCATAGTCTGAAGCAGAAAATCATTTTTGACTTTAACAAATAAGTTTTTCTTTTTGCAGATTGAATCAAATACAGTCCTGTAATCAATTGTATTTTTGTACGGAGTACCAATCTTTTTTGCTTTGGAGCAGAGTGTAAAATATTCCTCGGTAATTCTTCCCCTGTAATAACTATAAAACAATAGCGTGTCGTTCTCACGGGTAAGTTTTGGAAATGGTATATCCTGAAATCTGTTATTTTTTAAAAGAGATTGGGAAAAGTTCCATTTATTATAAAACGCCAGAGATTGAAGACCGTATTTAAAATTTAATTTTTGGTAATTATAATAAGTCTCCGAAATGGCATTCGCCTTTCTCATAGAATCCAAAAAATAATTGGTTTTTGCTAACTCTACTTTGGATTCCTTTTCAAATTGTACTTTTTCGATGGCGAATTGCTCCTTAAATGAAGGTGGGGGATTTTTTGTGAATTGAGATAGGTGGGAATATTTTGTCATGGCCGAGTAGTCATCATGGCGAATACGTTCATTAACTAAATAATCATAGTTAATTTCAGAAGACAACACTTTTCGGTTTAATACCTGAGCCCATGGTTTATTTCCCAGATAAGTAAAAAGTACCGTGTCGCCATTTTTAATTAAGTACTCCATACTAGACAAACCTTTGTAAATATGACTGAGTTCAATGAAATTTCTATGTGCTTTTATTACAAGAGTATCATACATGGTGATTTTTTTAAAGTTAAACCCCCGACGGATTAAATGATCATCTGTATAACTTATCTGATAATCAGACTTTATCTCTTTAAGTCCATTCACTCCAATAAAACAACGGTTATCGGGAGCATTTTTAAATATGAGGACAATCTGACTTGGTATGGGTTGTTTGATATTCTGTCCTGAAGATGTTGAAGGATAGAAACCGAAAACAAAAAATAGAGCTAAAATTGGAATAATGTTTTTCATTTTAAACAATTTAAGTTTAAGTAATTTATTCGGTTAATGAATTAATAGTTTAGTAATCTGTGCCATAAGACCATTATTTCTTTCTAACCTAGTAGCATCTTCTGGATAGTTTATTTTATGTTTAATCCTATCTCTATTTGTATTATTTGTCAAATATGTATCGTAAAAGAATTTTCTAAATACGATTAAGGCAATTATACCAATGATGCTTAAAAAAAGTTCCCATGACTAATTATTTAAAGATTTAATAAAGGTATAACATATTTAACACTAAACAATTGGGGAACTAGAACTTTTCGTTTCATTGTGTTTCCCGGTATTACGAAGATATATGACACTAAGGATTGTTTTGTAACTACTTATAATCTAGTGATATTTGATTCTAAAGCACTTTGAAAAATTTAAAATTTGCTCTTGAGTTGTAGTGCAACTCATACAAATAGTTAAGAGGCAGAATTCTAAATCCTGCCTCTCATTTGATCAAATCTAAATGAATCTAATTGTTAGTAAACGTTCCGGTTGTTAGATTAATGGTGATATTATTATCAGCCGGGGCAAGATCTGCCATACTCCTTGAATAGCACCTCCCAATGTAGGTAAATAATTTTCTTCTTCATGAATCTAGGTTTTTTTATTTTTTTCAGATGTACCATCTGAATATTAACTTAATGCTTCGTTTGCATTAAGACTACAGTAAGTTTGTGTTAACTGGAATATTCAAAAGTGCTTTATGTTTTAGTTGTTATCATCGACCATAGGGATTCTATTCCTTTGTTTTTTACAATTAATTCTTTCATTATTTTCAATATGGTTAAAATGATAGAATTAGTACCTTTGCAAATTATTACATGAATGAAGAACCTTTAACATAATGCGTTTAGTTAGCATCATTTTTATCTCTCTTTTCTTACCCATTTTTTCGGGTGTTGCACAGACGCCCCCCGAAGAAGTTGTACAGATCAATAAATATCTTTTATCGGCAAAAGGTCCCTCCGGTGAGTTGATTGTGACGACCGGGAGAATCGTAAAAGCGATAGCTTTAAGTCGTCCGCAGAGTATGGAGATCGCCAATGTGTGGGTCAACTATTCTGTTTCTGTTGCCATGCATACTGATCGTGACGGATCAACCACTGCCCGCGTTTCATTTAAAGACCTTCATTTAACCGGAGATGTTAAATTCAAAGGTTTCGATATTACGAATTTCATATTCCCAACTTGTGTCAGCTTTAAACTCTGCACTTCAGGTTCGGGCAAGAATAAACCTATATTGGCCAATGTTAGAGAAGCAACCGTAAACCCCGGCAACTGCACGATATCGGTTTCTTTAGGTAAGAACATTACAGCTACTCCTGTCATAGAAAAGCTCTGTTTCTTTCATTCTGATGCTGACTATGAAATGGCAACCAGTCAGATTAAATTGATCGAACGTTACTTTACAGCAACATGGTTGATGAATCGAACAGAACATCTGATGGATGCGATGCAGTTTAGTCAGTTGAAAAATCCTTCCGCTTTTATCGCCTCTACCGTCGAAGTGTCGCTGTTGAATGATTGGATCAGTCGTCAACGGTTTGATAAGTACCCCTATTTTCAGAAGATCGACTCGCTGATGTTTACCAAACAAATTCAGGTAAACCGATATAAACGCAATCTGATTGAACACGATTTTGCAAAGGTGAGCTCGATTACACATGCTGATTTGTCTAAAGCAGCGGCTCTCTTTTCTGAAAGCTTGTCCAACTATTTTAATGCCGGACAAGCTGATATTATCCGCTCAGCTTATCTGACACAGATGGCTGGAAGCAGCATGACCCATATCGGATATAAGGAATTGCTCGATTTCGTGGATATCTATAATGCTACACATCCTCATCAACCGATCAGTCAGCGCGATATTGTCGCATTTAGTGCAGAGATCGAGATGGCGATGATTAGGCAAGCTGCTAAACTTGTCGACAATGATAAGTATTCCGAAGCCATGAACATGTTGAAGACTTCAGATCGGTATAGTCTCTTGCTGGTAGATCAGCAATCTGCTTTCGAAAACGAGTTAACCCGCAATCTTGGTCAACGACTCTATAAGTACTATCTCGATATTGCTGTTAAAGCCATGCAGGGCGATGTCTTCAGGGTCAGTACGGATTATTATAGAAAAGCACTTGCAATCAAACATCAATATCCTGATAAGGTGAAAAGCGATCCACGTGAAAGGTATATAGCCGACATGACTTGCAGGAATATCCTACAAACAGCCGAAAGATCCTATCAAACCAACGATATGGTTTCTGCACTTGCCGGATTTGAAGAGGTAATTAAGTTAGCCGATTCTGCACGATTAAAGAATCCATATGAAACTGCCCGGATCCGGCTTCAAGCCATCAGTGGTCGCCCTTCGGGATATAAACCATGGATAGGTAGTGATTTGGCGGTAGTAGTGCCAAAAGAAGAACCCGAAGTCGTTAGGAAACAGCCTAAAAATAATATTGTTGAAGCGAAAGAGCCTATAGTCTCACGACGGAGACAACCTGTTGCCCCTGCAATGCCTCAACCTAAGACGATCGATTCAACGGCTTTGCTTGCTAAAATGAGTAAACAACAGGCTCGGGTAAAACAGAGAGGCTTCCGCGATAATGATAACGTCAGCGATCTGGCTAATAATGCCCCACGACCATTGAGAGACGATTATCGTAAATCAAATCGCCCCTCTGTAAGTTCTTATTCTAAAGATATCAACAAGTCGAGAATGAGAGTTGAAACTACCAACGATCAGTACATCAGGGAACAGCTAAAACAGTATGTCGATAATATTCACTTGAAGATATGGGCGGGCGATATTGATAGTTCGTTTGTTTTGCTTAAAGTGGCCGATAGTCTTCAGGAGATCCTTTCCAGAAATGGCGATAACGGATTTCTGGTCGATCTGAAATCGGCAAGAATCAACTATAACAACCTGATCTGTGACCAGCAGAAGACGTTGTACAACAAAGATTTTGAACAAATCAAACTCCTCCTGAAACAGAAAGAGTTCTCCAAAGCCAGTGTTCAGTTGAAACTACTGATAGCCAAGCCATTTAATGCGGAATGTGCTGTTGATAAGTCGATAGCCAGCCAGTTATTAGTGTCGCTTGATGCCCCTATCGTTTTTAGAAAGTGGAAGCTCCAGCTTGATTCGTTGAGTGCTGTTCAGGAGCCCGAGGTCATCATTGATGCTTTTGGTAAGGCCAGCGACTATTATCATTCGAATGAGTTGGATAAATGGGGTGTCGAAGCCCCCGATTTATTGACAACTCTTCAAGCAAGAAAAGAAACGGCCTTTTTATTGAAAGCATCTCTTCAATTTGTCAATAATCATCAGCCGGCATATGCACTTACTCTCTTGAAGTCTATATCCACCCTTGAAGTGAAACCCGACAAGACACTGTCGCTTCAAAAGAGGGTAGGCGAATTATTAGCATCGGGTGATTACACTGCAGACAAGATTGTCACAGATAAGTTGAATGGATACAACTTAAATGAACGATGGTTTGCCACATTAATTACCGCTTATAAGAAGCAATGGAAGGTCTTCTCTAATTAATCTTTTATACAACGTACAGAACTTCCGGCATGTTTCATATCGCTGTTTTTGTCGACGGCTATAGAGGTTTTGTCCAATTGCCGGCGCCATGCACTACCTGAATCACGTTCCGTAGCGCTCCAGAAGCTTCCACTCCATCCAATGCCTCCCCAGTTGCCTTCACGATCACGAAAGCCGGCTGGTAAAGCCATAAAGCCGGTTTCATTTGTCGCTCCGGTATTGGTTATCTGCCAATGGGTAGTACCAGCCTCTTTCAGTTTACTCCCTGCACCGCTCTCTCCTCCCAGATAGGTCATCAAAGTAGTCCATTCTGCATCAGAAGGAACATGCCACCCCACAGGGGCTATATTGCGACTGTCGGTTACCGCAAACCAATTATATAACTTACCATAAGTCACTGTGTTATTTGCGTCGTTATCTGTGTTGCATAAAGCACCGGTGGTGAGCTTTACCCATGCAGCGCCATCAGAGACACTGGGGATAAGATCGCCATTACGGTAGTGGGTTACTCTTAGATTTTCGGCCATCCATACCTGAGTGCCTATGGTGACTGTCTTATAGGCGTTGCCGTCAGCATCTGTAACGGGCGCTGATATATTTAATGCGGGTGTGTTTTGTTTTACGGGAGGAGTTTGATCTTGAACGGTCTTTGGTACTTCAACTTTAGGAAGCGCTGCTACTGTAGGGGCTTCTTTCTTTTGTTCTGCAGGATCACTAAATACATCTTTGGTCCCATTGTCGTATTTGATCATGAAGATCTTTGATTTTTCTAAAGTGTAAATCGGACCTTTCAGGTTTTCCATTTTCTTAAACCTGATGACACCAAGATCAACTTCGCTTACAATTGATTTAATTTCATCTCCGGTTTTTAGAACGATAATATCTTGCGAAAAGACTTTTGTACTTGTTCCGAATGCTAGCACAAATAAACTAATGAGTAAAGCTTTTGCTTTCATATTATTTCTATTTTAAATCATGAATACTTTTATAAAAATAGGATATATTTTGTGTAATAGCAAGTAAAAATATTCTTTGATATGTCATTTGAGTAGATGGTAGTATGGTCTTATTTTTTGGTAGGTTAAATAATTATTTGTTGTCATGAAATTTTTAGTAGGTTTAAAATGAAATATTTGATATATTTGTTTTAGTGTATAAATAAACGAAGAAACTTAAAATAATGAATTTAGTTCGCGTCATTATTCTGTTCATTCTTCTTCCTTTACTGGGCCTTGCTCAGCTTTCTCATGATGATGTTTCCTCGGCAAATAAATATCTGTTATCATCCAAAGGTGTTTCAGGCGAGTTAATCATTACGACCGGACGAATTGTAAAGGCTATTGCATTAAGCAAATCCCATAGCTCTGAAATCGCCAATATATGGGTTGACTATTCAATCCTTGTCAACCTCACAACGGATAGCGAAGGATCATCTACTGCCAGAATTTCGTTAAAGGACCTTCATTTAACCGGCGACATAGAATATAAAAATTTTAATGTCTCTGAATATATTTTTCCCTCTTGTGTTAGTTTTAAACTCTACTCGGCCGGATCCGGAAAGGATAAGCAGTTGTTGGCATCCGTAAGAGAAGCTCATGTGAACTCCGGAAATTGTAATATATCGGTCTCAGTAGGTAAAAATATCAAAGAGGTTCCAACGATAGAACAGCTTTGTTTCTTTCACTCCGAACCCGATTACAATAAAGCAATGAATCAGTTCAGGCTGATAGAACGTTACTATACTGCAATATCGCTGATGAAAAGAGTGGGACAGTTGTTGGATTCTATGCAATACCAGCAAATAAAGACGCCATCTGCCTTTGTCGCTTCTAGCATGGAGGTCGCCTTATTGAACGATTGGGTTTGCCGGCAACGGTTTGACCAGTATCCCTGTTTTCAAAAGGTCGACTCTGTGATGTTTTCCAGACAAATTCTAGATAATCGGATTAACAACAAGAAAATAGAGCAGAAATTTTCGAGATTGAATGCCCTTAGCTGGGTAGATATCGCAAAATCAGCAACTATCTTTTCAAGAAATCTGTCGCGTTATTTTGATGTCGGTAAAACTGATTATAACCGCTCAGTCTATTTGACACAGATGGCCGGAAGTAGTATGACGCATATTGGATATAAAACATTGCTTGATTTTGTTGAGATCTACAACTTGGCTCATCCTCATAGTCCAATAAGTCATCGTGAGATTGTCGCTTTTAGTGCGTTAATAGAGAATGCAATAATCGAACAAGCGGCAAAACTTGTTGACAAAGATCAGTATTCTGATGCACAGAATATGTTGAAAACTTCGATTCTGTACAATTTATCGATTGCGGCCCAGCTCTCTCTTTTCCAGAAGGAGTTGACCCACAACTTATGTCAGCGGCTTTATAAATATAATCTGGATATTGCCATGATGGCAATTAAAAGTAAGGTATCCAGGGTATCTGTAGATTATTATCGAAAGGCGCTCTCTATCAGGCTTCAATATCCTGATATGGTAAAAAGTGATCCCGACGAGCAGAATATCGCTGACATAGCCTGTAAGAATATAATGCAATCGGCTGAGCTGTTGTTTAAAAGTAAGGATATTACTTCAGCACTCTCGGGATATGATGAGGTGATTAAGATTGCCGAATTAGTCGGTTTGAAGAAGACCTATGAGATTGCCCGTGCACGGATTCAGGTCATTAGTAGCAGGCCTTCTGGGTATAAGCCTTGGGACGAAAGAACGGTTGATTCAACATCTTTGCTGGCTAAAAATGATAAACAATCATCCGTTCAGAAAAATGGGATAGCAAAAAGTGATACCACCCGTCTGATTTCAATAGAAGATCAGCGAATCATAGACAACGGAAAAATAGAAACAGCACAAAGTCTTGCCGATTCGTTGTCGCAATCCAATGATTTGTTTGGGGATAATATGGAAACGGTCATGGAGCAACGGATCAGGGAGAAACTGAAACGGTATGAGAAAAATATTCAATTTAAGATACGGGCCGGCGAGGCTGATAGTGCACTGTTTATGCTGAAGGTGGCAGACAGTCTTCAGACCGTCCTTTCCCAAAACGGAGACAATGGCTTTTTGGAAGATCTGAAGCTGTTGAGAATCAGTTATAATAATATGATTTGTGATCAGCAGCGGATCAGTTATCATGAAGACGTCGAACGAATAAACCTTCTCATTGTACAGCGAAATTTCACACAGGCGAGTGAAAGATTAAAAAATCTGATAGCCAAACCTTCAAGTGCAGAGTGCCCCATTGATAAATCGCTTGCCAATCAGTTATTGGCGAAGCTTGAAGCACCCATTGCTTTTAAAAAATGGAGACTGCAGCTCGATTCAGTGACCGCCAAACAAGAGCCAGAGGTGATCATTGAAGCATTTGGGAAGGCAAACGACTATTATCATTCAAATGTACTGGATAAATGGGGTGTCGAGGCTCCCGATCTACTGGCTGCTCTGCAGTCGCGAAAGGAGACCGGTTTTTTACTGAAGGCTATTCAGCTATTTGTAAACAACCATCAACCGGCATATGCACTTGCCCTCTTAAAAAACATTTCTGAACTCGAACCGAAACCTGATAAGACCACTGTGCTTCAAAAGATGGTAGGAGAGATGCTGGCTTCGGGCGACTATGCTGCTGATAAGAACGTCGTTGATAAACTGAATAGTTATCATCTGAACGAACGATGGTTTTCCACGCTGATTAGTGCCTATAAAAGGCAATGGAAGCTATTCTCAAATTAGTTTGCATTCATTCTATTTCTTGCGATATTTGTAAACGATAAAGTTGACACACTTTATCGTCTACTAAAACTACAACTATGTCATTGCAGCTACTGTTAATCAGTAATTCAACGAATCAGGGAGAGGCTTATCTAGAATGGCCTCGTCCACATATTTCGTTATTTTTGAAAGAAAAAAACGTAAAACGAATTCTTTTTATCCCTTTTGCCGGTGTTAATATCAGCTCGGAGGGTGTTAACCCCTCTTATGTTCAGTACACTCAAAAAGTAAAGACTGTTTTTAGTGAGCTTGGTTATGATGTCTATTCAATTGTAGACGAATTTGACCCTATTAAAGCAGTAAAAGAGGCAGAGTGTATCATGATTGGTGGGGGTAATACCTATTTTCTGGTTGCTATGCTCTATCGTTGGAAAATAATGGAGCCGATCAGAGAGAAGCTACTTCAGGGGACACCATATATCGGGTGGAGTGCCGGAAGTAACGTAGCCTGTCCCACTTTGCGTACAACGAATGATATGCCTATCATTCAACCTGAGAGCTTTAATACACTCGATCTCATTCCTTTCCAGATCAATCCACATTATCTGGATGCCAACCCACAAGGTCATGGTGGCGAAACCAGAGAACAGCGTATCATGGAGTTTCTGGCCGTAAACCCATTGATGAAAGTTGCCGGTCTTCGTGAGGCTACAGCCCTTGTTGTTGAGAATAATCATCTTGAGCTCGTTGGAACCCGTCCACTTCGTTATTTCGAATACCGACATGAACCCAGAGAGTTTCAGCCTGGTGATGATTTATCGCTCTTGATGGAAAAACTACATCCTTCAGAAATTGAATAAACGTTTTTATCAACCCATAATTAAGTTACATCACAATTAATTCTTCACCGCATGAAAATTCTAAACAGTTTATTGTTAGTCGCTTGTCTATCAGCCTCACTAGCATTAAATGCTCAGACCCGGGAGTTGACGCAATATGTTAATCCACTGGTCGGTACAGATTCAGAGTACCCCTTGTCGAACGGCAATACCTATCCTGCCATTGCTTTGCCATGGGGGATGAATTTCTGGTCGCCTCAAACTGGTAATAATAGCAATGGATGGGCCTATACCTATCATGCATACAAGATCAGAGGATTCAAGGAAACTCACCAGCCTAGTCCCTGGATCAATGACTATGGCGCATTCTCTTTGATGCCACAAACGGGGATGTTGAAATTCCGTGAGGACGAGAGAGGTTCATGGTTCTCTCACAAGACGGAGACTGCCAAGCCTCATTATTACAAAGTGTATCTTGCCGATTATGACGTCACTGTCGAAATCACTCCGACAGAAAGAGCTGCACAGTTTCGTTTTACCTTCCCTAAGTCAGATGAGTCGTCTGTTATCCTTGATGCCTTTAACAAGGGATCGTATGTGAAGATCATTCCTGAGCAGCGCAAGATTATGGGCTTCTGCAAAAATAATCACGGGGGCGTACCAGAGAACTTCAAAAATTATTTCGTAGCTTATTTTGATAAAGACTTCGAAGCTATTTATACTTTCAAGGATTCGTTGCTGCAGAAATATTCAAAAGAGGCTGAATCAGGACATGTAGGTGCTGTCGTTCGTTTTAAAACAAAACAAGGTGAGGTGGTTAATGTTAAAGTTGCTTCCTCATTTATCAGTTACGAGCAGGCTGAACTCAATCTGAAACGCGAACTGGGCGACGATACCTTTGATCAGACCTTGGCTAAGGCAAAGAGTGCATGGAACAAAGAACTCAATAAGATTTCGGTTGAAGGCGGTACTGATCCTCAGTTGACGACATTCTATACTGCCTTGTATCGTGGACTTCTATTTCCCCGTAAGTTTTACGAATTCGATAAAGACAACAAGATCGTACATTATAGCCCGTATAATGGCCAGGTGCTTCCGGGTTATATGTTTACCGATAATGGTTTCTGGGATACTTTTAGAGCCGTATTCCCATTCTTTACACTCATGCAGCCTTCACTCAATAGTCACATCATGGAAGGGCTCGTAAACGCCTATAAAGAGAGTGGCTGGTTACCTGAGTGGGCTAGTCCCGGTCATCGCGATTGTATGATCGGATCTAACTCTGCATCACTTATCGCCGATTCATATCTCAAAGGAATCCGTGGATATGATATCAATACCCTTTACGAAGCATTGGTCAAGAACTCTAAGAATGCCGGTCCACTTTCATCAGTAGGCCGCTTAGGAGTAGACTATTACAATAAATTAGGCTATGTGCCTTATGATGTTAAAGTGAACGAAAATGTTGCACGTACATTGGAATATAGCTATGACGATTACTGTCTTGCTAAGCTTGCCAAGGCTTTAAACCGTCCTAAGAGCGAAGTAGATACTTTTTCAAAGCGGGCCCTTTATTATCGCAATGTTTTTGATAAGTCAACAAACTTTATGCGTGGTAAGAATCTCGACGGTACTTTCCAATCTCCTTTTGTTCCTGAGAAATGGGGTGATGCCTTTACCGAAGGCTGCTCATGGCACTATACATGGGCTGTATTCCACGATCCTCAAGGGTTGATGAACCTGATGGGCGGGCGTGATAAGTTTGCTACAAAGCTTGATTCGCTATTTACCGCAGCTCCTAAATATGATTATTCATACTATGGCGTTCAGATTCATGAAATCACCGAGATGGCTATTGCCGGAATGGGTCAATATGCGCATGGTAATCAACCTATCCAACATGGGATCTATCTCTACAACTGGGCGGGAGAACCCTGGAAAGCACAATATTGGGCAAGAGAGACCATGGATAAATTATATACGCCTAATCCTGATGGCCTCTGTGGCGATGAGGATAATGGTCAGACTTCTGTCTGGTATGTGCTGTCGGCTATGGGTATCTACTCAGTTTGTCCGGGAAGTGGTGAATATGCACTAGGCTCTCCTCTGTTCAAAAAGGTGACGTTGCATCTTGAGAATGGTAAGACCTTTGTCGTCAATGCGCCAAACAACAATCCTTCAACCCGCTATATTCAGAAAGCCGTGTTGAATGGAAAAGAATACACCAAGAACTTCATCACTCATGAGGATCTATTGCGTGGAGGTAAGTTTGATCTGCAAATGAGTACCAACCCAAATAAGACGAAGGGTACCAAAAAAGAAGATCTACCTTATTCATTCTCTAATGAATTGAAGTAGGTGATTTAATCACAAGGAATGCAAAGCGTGCATTAAGTTCACTGTTTAAGATAGGGTGAACTTGGTGCACGCTTTGCACTCTTAATGATTAAAAATAGTGAAGATCCCTTATTGTTTTTTAAGCTAATTGGTTCCTTAAAACATCTGGAATGAGTTCAATGTCAAGTGGGGCTATTCCTAGATTTAGTAATAGCTTTTTATCCTCTTCATAACTGGCCAGGAAATGATTAAACCCATCAACAGATTGGCTTATACTCTTTTGATAATATTCAATAGCCTTATTTATAGAACCTTTAGCCCAGAATAGATGACCCATGTTGAAATAATCGTTATAAGTAGGGTTGTTTTCTTCTATCTGAAGATAGAATGTCTCAGAATCTTCTAACTTGCCTGTATTTAGATAGCACCAAGCTAATGGACGCCATAACTTTTGATTGTCGGTATTCTTATAGTAGATTGTATTAAAATGAATTAAGGCTTCTTTATATTGACTCAATTCTATCAGGCAATATCCGATTTGTATTTGTAATACGATGTTTTCAGGATCATTTTTCTCTGCTTCCAAATAGTAATTCAATGCGTTTTCAAAGTCTTTTAGTTGGCGAAAGCACCAGGCAATTCGTTTGTATATCCAGTTGTGATTAACATCAAAGAGTTCGGCTTTCTTATAGCTCTCGATGGCTTTGCTGAAGTTTTTTAGTTGCTCAAAGCAGAACCCAATCTTTTCATAATAGATAGGATTATCATGCTCTATTGATGCCAGATCTTGATAAATAGGTAAAGCAAAGAAGTAGATATTCCTATTAAAATAAAAATGGGCAATATCATTTTTGCATTCTACTTCCGTAATTAAAAGTTTTAGTGTATTAATTTCAAAAATATTCCATTCATGAAGAAATATATCCGGGATTTCAGTGTGGTAAGGGTACAGTTTGATGAAACGATAGAGATCTTGTACCGTATGGGTTATCATTAGTTTGATAGAAAAGAGCGGGTCGACAGATTCTTTGTCTTTTACGAGCTCTTTTAATTGATCAGCTTCAGCATTTATATAGCTCAGAAGGGTCTTCTTCTGGCTATCCTGCATATATTGAAGGTTTAGCAGGAGCGAAAACTTATCGCTGTTGCACATAAAAGGCGAATAGGCTAAACTAGCACTCAGTATATCATTTTCATCACTCTTTGCTATATATTCATTTACTGTTGTGTTTTCTGTGAATGGAAGAAACCAGTTTTCCTCTTTTTTGAAAAAATCAAAATGCTTTAACATAGAGAAGGTTCCCATCAACACATCAGATCCTTCCATCTGGAGGTCTGTGAATTCTTGAAGTTTATCCATCAGATTAGGAGAATCCTGAATAAGACTTTCCCAATCTGGATTTTTTTCGATACCCAAGTCATCCGATAATGAAGGGTCAAAATTGAATTTGTTCTTTAATTGTGATTCTATTTTAATTACTTCGGGAAGAATTTCTTCTCTGAATTTCTTTGATATATTTTCAGTGTCACAGGCATTCAAGACTTGAAGTAAAAGATGTTTCAAGAGCTCTTTAGGTGTCTCTCGAATGGTCTTATTTAGGATCGTTTGTATTTCGGGATAAAGTGGTAATCGTTTATCATAAAAGACAAAAGCAATAAACAATCCGACGAGTGCTTGTTGTCTTACGATTTGATCGGAAGAGTGGAAGTAATTGAAAAGTAGTTTGAATTTTTCCTTATCAAAAAGCCTTTGCAAACCAAGGGACAAACCACTCACAATCTGGCAGCGATTCTCTGCTGTAAAACGTTCGGAGTTGAGAATTTTATTGTAGAACTCAATATCTGTTTCGGTTAACCGATCACTCAGCCACGCCAGATGAAAGCCTTTTCGAATGATCAGGTTATAGTCGATGTTTGTTACGTTTGATGCTTCATTCGACTGACCGACTAAAATATCTTCTAACTCCTCTTTAAGTGAGATCTCCTCTAATAGATGGATTGTGTGTTCTGAGAAATCCGAGGTGTCCAGTTTTAATTCTCTATTCACATGAAATATGTGTAATCCCATATTTACCTGAGCATAGTGCAGTGTAGCATCCGTCTTCTCCAGTAATGATCGTTTTATATTGTTATGAATTAGTGCTTTTTGTGGATCTGTTATGTTTCCGACTGTATAGTTCAGCATATCGATATATATCCTCTTTTGTTCAAAAACCTCATCTAACTTAGCCGTAAGCTTTGAATAGGCAATGAAATCTTCGAGCATAATGATTGCTTCTAAGATTCGGTTTGATATAATTAAGGTGCAAATTTTTTCATGAGTCTGCACTGCTTCTTGATTGTTCATATTGAAATTAGTTAGATCAATTGAATATATCAAAGATAATTCCGAAAATCATGTTTCTGCTAGAATGGCAGTATTTTATCACAAAACCGACAGTAGATTTGGAAAGCGTTCAAGATAATTTAGAAAACAGACAAAATCTATCGTTGATAGAACTGTTTGATAATAATATAAGTGTCTATTTGTCAAATATATTCAAACAAAAAAGCCTCCGTGTTGGAGGCTTTTTTGTGATCGCGATTGGATTCGAACCAATGACCCGCAGCTTAGAAGGCTGCTGCTCTATCCAGCTGAGCTACGCGACCAATGCTTAATAACAGTGCAAAAGTAAACATTTCAGCTGAAAGGACAAAGGTTTTTGTGTATTTTATAGAAGTAAATCTTATTTTAGAGGACTCAAAACAACTAAAACTTGGATTTCGATGTTATTGGCAATCTTTTCGGTCACAGCTTTTGGTACTTTGATTCCATAATCTTCTACTTTGATTTGAAATTTACTTTTACCTGTAATCTTGTTATCCTTATTCTCGAATGTCCCTTTTGTTTTTATATGTTTGGAAACACCATGAATCGTCAGATCTCCCTCTATTTCTGCTTCATACGAGCCTTCTTTTGTAAGCGAAATGCTTTTTAGATTGTTTACTTTTCCCTTGAATAGGGCATTTGGAAACTTATCAGATTCCACATAATTTTCATTGAAGTGTTCCTGCATCAATGCTCTATCGAATTCAAATGATTTCATTAATACTTTGAATACAATATCGCCTGAAGCTATATCTAAAGCAGCGTTTACCTGATCATTTTTTGCTTCTATTTTCTCAAAGGGAGTGTCGGAAGAAAAGGTGATCTTTCCATTCTTGGTTAAATAGCGTTGTGCTTGTACCTGAAAACCTGCTAGAAGTACTAGTAATACAATAACTGCCTTTTTCATTAGAACTCGATTTTGTGATGAATATTAGTTTGGTGTTGATCTTATTGATCATAACATTATACTAAACAACAGAAAATGAAAAAATGTTTTTTTTAATGAAAACTTCATCCAGTTACAATATCCAGACAATGTTACTGGTTAAAATTTTAAGTCTTAAACATAAATGCTATATGACTTTGTACTTGAACAGTATAAAATCGTTTTTATCTTTTATCTCCACGGGAATTGTCCCGTCATTTGTGACTGTTATTATAGATGGTTTGCCAGAATGAAATATGTTTATACATTCTATCTTTGTTCCCGCAGGGAGATAGACGGGGATGCTTTTTTTGCTAATCATGTTGTTTTCTCTGAAAATCAGTAGATACCCACTTCTCTCTTTGATAGATTGAAATCCAGTCCATGAAGCGCCTGATGGTTCATCGCCAATCGGAAGCACAACTCCTTGATGAAAATCGTGTTGTATCGTCTTATATTTTGCGATTGTATGGCTCAGCGTAAAGGCCTCTTCCGGTAATCCTGTTCCTTCCATCCATGCTAAGGGTTGTGCGGCCATCGTGATAGCGAAAAGATATTCGAATGAGTAGTTGGCCGGACCAAAGATATCGCCTGCATATTTATCCTGATTTCGCCATTTGTTCAGAAACTCTATTTGTAGTTTTTGCGTTGGAATATATTTCGAAAGCATCCACAAGTTGCGAAGTGTCCAATATGGATAATAGTTTTGCCAGTCAGTATAGCGGTTTTCGAGAAATATATTTCCAAGATCATTGAAATAGAAATATCCACCTCTACGGCCAGCCGTTACATCCAGGTTGAAGGAAATCTCTCTGTTTGATTCTACTAAAACCTTGTTGAACATCATCTGCAATCTTTTTTCTGCCAAGTGGTTTGGTATTTGTAATCCATCAATTTTAAATACCTTAACCCCAGCTTCTTTATAGAGGGTAAGTATTGCATTCGCATCTTTTTCCCAATCTATATAATCGTTTTGGATACTTGGGTTAAACCATAAACATACATTTATTCCTAACTTCTGTCCGGCATCTACAACAGGTTTCAACCCATTGGGATAGCGTTTCGGATCGGGAGTCCAGTAGTTTGGGTTGCTCCAGATATTTTTAAATGTACCACCTGCAAAAGCAGAGTTGGCGCTTCGTCCGGATTGCCAACCATCGTCAATCTGAAAATGGGTAATACCCAATCGAGCGGCACTCTTTAATTCATTCAGGCAAAACGACTCATTCACTTTGGTATCTTGTCCTCTGTCTCCCCATGTATTCATCATGATCATCTCATCAGAGAGCGATTTTTCCAGTCGCATCTGTTTCTGGTAGTTTTGCAAAGCAGAAAGTCTATTCACTTCTTCACCTGCATAAACTCCTAATACACAGCTATACGTTTTGATCCATTCGGTAGTGGAAAGATCTTTTTCATCAACACCCAATCCAATGATTTTGAAATCACCAAATTCAGTAACGAAATCACCTTCCGGATAAGCGAGTTGAACACTAGAGCAGGGTGATTCTTTCAATATGAAGAAACCTTTATTTATTTCACTATTGTGTGCAAAAAGAATGTTTCCGCGAAAAGTATTGGAACGATACGAAATGGCTTTAACCGATTTTACTAACGTATTATTTCGGTCAGTAACATCCATGAATTCTAAGGATTCTGTTTTCCAATGTTTTCCTGTAAATGTGAGATGGTCTAAGACCGGGTATTGTTTTTGATTAAGCTGCTCCTCCAGCTTTTCTATATTTTTCAGGTCTGCAATATTTTTTGGAGTATAGACCCATTCGCCTTTCGCTTTCCCTTTGAGATACGTGTCACATGCAATTACAGAACACGAAGGATAGACTCTAAATATTCTTTTGATGGATAATGAATCGAGGGTGAAAGATACTTCAGCTTCAAGATATTCAGAATGGACTCCATTTGATGGTACGATGTAACTTTTAAACATTCCGTTTTGAGTCTCTTTCGATTGTAGTGGGAAAGTTAGGTCAGGAACTTTGTTGTTTACTTTCCAAATCTGCCCATTTTTCTTATCAATCAGTTTGCAGGTAATGATATTCCCATTATTCCACACAAAAACACGTTCAATATAATCGTTCCCTATTCTAAGCGTATCATTTTGTAGTGTTGCATAACACGATTTTACAGAGGCAGCCCATGAAAGCTGAATAAAGATACAAGTTAGCAGACTTAAAATTATTGATTTCATCCGTAAATAATTTGTTTTTATAAGTCGGATGGCACTCGCATGTTAAATTTACAATAGTGTTTGTGTTTGTAAAAACATGCTCGTTTCATCGTATTATAATATTGGAAAAGTAATAGTTTTAGTAATGATGGAGCGTACCCTATTTCTGGTATTTGTTATGTGATTTCCAATAATGCGTTAGCGTCGGATACCATCTCCAGACACACTTTAGCTAACTCATTATTCTGGTTAATTAAATTTCAAATTTAAAGTAATCATTTGGGAAAACGAAATAATATACCGTGTATTTGTTAATCGAATTCTGCTAGGAGTTCTACAAACAGAGATTGAAAAAACATAAAGTGAAAAAGAATCTTTTTTGTGAACGAGGTGTCTATTCGTGCTTTTTGTGCGTGTGTTTTTTATAGACGCATTCTGTCTATCGAGCATGTTGATCTACAGCTCGATGTGTGCCCGAATTCCAAATGCATTGACCGGACCACGATCTTTATTGTAAGCGGGATGCAGTATGAATTGATAGTCAGGAGAAAGGGTGAAAGCGGTATTCTTTAATTTAAAGGCGTAATAGACTTCGGCTACACATTCTGTGGCATAATTTAATTTGCCATCGCCAATGATGAAGCCATATCCTCCTGCACTCAGGTAGTTGCGGTGTTCTTTAGATAATCCATTCATTAGAAATGCAAATGAAAGATGATCTTCTTTGCGGTTCCATAGATTCCCATCGAGCTGCAGACCTGTACTTACGGCTCGATCTATCTCTGTAAAGACCCATGTTTCATTACGTCCGTCATTCCAACTACTCCTTAAAAAGAAGCCTACATTGCTGTTGATGGAGTGCTCAATGTTAATTCCAAAGCCAAACTTGGTATGTCCAAGGGCAGTAGTTGTATCAATATTTGGGGCGATGTTGTGCAGGGTGGCAAAGTCGAGGCTCTGTGTATATGATCCCATCCGGGCCTGAGTGAAAAAGGTGATGAGATGTACCGTGCCTTTTTCTCCAAATAGATTGTATTTGTGTTCGAATTCAATAGCCTGCGAATTAGAACGGGTGATTTTTTTATCCATCATGGCCCCATTTGCTTTGATGGGTATTAGCACTGCTGCATATCGAAGAGCCCACTGGGGTTTGACCAACTCAACGGTAAGACCATAGGTGTATCCACGGGTGTTAGCAGGGTAGTCCCATGCTCCATTGCCCATTAGTGCCCAATTATAAAATTGCGTACGTGGATCGTGGCTAAAGCGGTTATTGTCGAAAAAGTCCATCAGACTATATTTCCCTGCTGTTAATGCGAGATAAGATGTTGGAATCTTTCCGGGCAATTGATTGATGGCATCGTCAATATTGGTGGTCTCTGTTGATAGTGGAATGATTTGCCTGAGGTAGAGACGGGCAATATATATCTGTGGAGCAGCATTGCTTACGCGATATACTTCGCCATTGGGAAATCCGGCTATACCTGTTGTTTTAGAGAAACCGCTTCCTCCTGAAAGCTCAGGATCGAAATAAACTGCAGCTCCCTTCCACATCTTAGCACCAAAAAAGAGTGTGCTGGAAATGGATGTATTCGATTCATCACCAGATTTTAAACTGTTATTGCCAGTATAATCTGCGTGAAATGCAGGATGTGTCTGTGTAATAATGGTGCTTTGGTAATGAAAATTCCACCATCTGTTATTTGAAATAGAATCTTGATTGATTTGTGCCCATGCTAACAGCGGAAAGAATGAGACTATGAGGAGTGTCGATTTTTTTAAAGTCATAGGTTTCTTTCATGTTTTTTATTAATAAGCGGTTGATTATAAATGCAATTCAGTTGTGAAAAGCATTGATATGTTTCTAACAAATGTTTTCATTACAAGTTTTGAAAAGCGGGTGCAAAGGTAAAAGTTTTTTTAATGCTGTATTCTTATCTCATTCTAATGTGGTTCTAAGATCGGTTTAATATCGGCGATCTAATTTTGTAGCCAAAATCATTTAGTAAATACAAATATGATATTTTCAATAAACCGATTTCTCCTGAGCTGCTTCATCCTGTTATTTACATCATCCTATATTTTAGGGCAAGAGAGTTTTAAGGAGACCAAATCGATGACGATAGCAGATGCCGATGCTATTTTCCTTTCAAAGAATCTGCTATTGCTTGCTGAACGATATAATGTGGATGCCGCTAAAGCACAGATAATGCAAGCGAAACTGTTTAACAATATTACATTGAATGTGAGCCAGAATGTGTACAACCCCGATCGAAAGTTGTGGTTTGATGCTTCGTCGAAAGGTGAAACGGCCAGTTCTATTCAGAAGCTGTTTTTGCTGGCCGGTAAACGAAATAAGCTGATAAAAATAGCTGAGTTGTCGTATAATAAAGAAGAACAGACTTATTTCGACTTGATCAGGACACTTAAATATACCCTTCGTAGCGACTTTTATAACATCTACTTTCTCAATCAAACGCTGAGTTTGTATGATAAAGAGATCAGTTCGCTCTCAAAACTGATAGCGGTGTTCGAAAAGCAACTCGAAAAAGGATATGTTTCAAAGAAAGAGGTGCTACGATTAAAGTCGTTTCTCTTTTCCTTAGAGTCGGAAAAGCAAGGTTACTCAACACAGCTTATTAGTACCCTTGCCGATTTTAATGTGTTACTTCATACTTCAAATATTAATTATGTGCCTCAGGTCGATGCGAAGAGCTTGACATTTGCTACTCTCGATTCTGTAAAACTTCTTTCATTAATCGACACGGCAACTACTCATCGGTATGATTTAAGGATGGCACAGTCGGATATAGACATTAATAAGGCGAACCTGAATTATCAGCAAGCATTGGCAACACCGGATATCACAATAGGTGCAGGATGGGATAGAAACGGAAGTTTTGTACACAACTTCAACTTTTTATCTATGCAGATCGATCTCCCTTTTTTTAATCGGAATCAGGGTAATATTAAGTCGGCTCGATTTAATGTAGAAAGCAGCAAAGCAAAGTTATTGAGTACGATGGATGTTATTCAATCTGATGTAAGTCAGGCTTATTCGAATGCCTTGTCGACTGATCGATTGTATCGTAAGTTCGATGATCAATTTGTAAACGACCTTGATACGTTGGTAGAGGAGATGGTTAAAAACTACGAGAAGAAGAACATCGGGATTGTTGAATTTCTCGACTATTATGATGCCTATAAAAACAACATCGTCCAAATTAACAACTTAAAAAATAATCGGGCAAATGCCTTTGAGAATCTCAATTTCGCAATAGGTAAAGATCTCACAAACAAATAAAATATAGAAGAAACCATGAAAAATAGTTGGATCATCATCATGATAATAGTTGTTTTGGCCGGATGTACGTCAAAGCATAACAATGAAGCACCAAAAGCCTCTACTAAGTTTTGTATACCTGATAATTTAATGAGCCAGATAACCATCGATACTGTAGCCATAAAACCGGTGGAGCAGGAATTTAATCTGGTTGGGAAGGTGACGTTTGACCAGGATAAGGTGGTGAAGCTTTACCCCATGGTAAGTGGAAATGTGATGGATGTTAAGGTTGCACTGGGCGATTATGTTAAAAAGGGCGATGTGCTTGCGGTTGTCAGAAGTACTGAAATAGCAGGTGTGGAGAATGATATCGTTTCTGCCAGAGCTAATTTGGCGGTATCAGAAAAGAATCTTGCTGCCAATGAAGATATGTTTAAGAGTGGATTGATTTCGGCTAAAGAGAATATGGCGGCTGTAAAAGAGACTGAAAAAGCCCGTTCTGAACTGAAAAGAGCAACCACTGTACTTTCAATCTATGGTGGCTCGCATGCTAACTACATTGTGAAATCGCCCATCTCAGGGTTTATTGTGGAGAAGTTTGTGAATCCTAATATGCAGATCAGACCAGATAACACTACCAATCTGTTTACCATTTCTGATTTAAAGAGGGTATGGATATTGGCAAATGTATACGAATCGGATATCGCAAATATCAAGGTTGGTGAAAAAGTGAATATTACAACCATCTCTTATCCGGATAAACAATTTAAAGGTCAGATAGACAAGATCTATAATGTTCTTGATCCTGATAATAAGACAATGAAGGTAAGGGTACAGCTGGACAATAAGGAAAACTTGTTGAAACCCGAAATGTTTGCTAAGGTGGTTGCAAGTCAGATAAAAGATTCATCCATGCTGGCAGTACCTTCGAAAAGTATTGTTTTCGATCGAAATAAATATTGGGTAATCGTTTATCAGGGCAAATGTAATGTGCAGACCAGAGAGGTAGATATTGCAAGGACAACCAGTAAATATGCCTATATCCGTTCGGGTGTGAAACCAGGAGAAAAAGTGGTTTCTACGATGCAGTTATTGATTTATAACGCATTGGATCAATAATTTATTGGTTGAAAAATAAGGATAGCTTGTTAATCTCTTTCGTATATGAACAGATTCATTAAAAATATTATCGCATTTTCGTTAAGAAATAAATTTGTTGTATTCTTTTTCATCATCATCATCATTATTGCGGGTATTGTCAGCTATATCAATACACCCATCGAGGCTTTTCCTGATGTTACCAATACGCAAATTACTATTATCACCCAATGGCAGGGGCGAAGTGCTGAAGAGGTTGAACGATATGTAACCATGCCCCTCGAAATAGCCATGAACTCTGTGCAAAGTAAGACAGATGTTCGGTCGACTACACTATTTGGACTATCTGTAGTGAAAGTCATTTTTGAGGATAATGTGGATGATGCTTTTGGCCGACAACAGGTAAATAATCTGTTAATGAACGTGGATTTGCCTGATGGGGTGAAACCACAGGTGGAACCTCCTTATGGACCAACCGGAGAAATCTTCAGGTTTACATTGAAAAGTAAATCAAGGAGCAACAGAGAACTCAAGACCTTGGAAGACTGGGTGGTTGAACGACATATCCGTTCGGTTTCAGGTGTTGCTGATGTGGTTAGTTT
>JAHEYR010000139.1 GCA_023251485.1 Bacteroidales bacterium | reverse complement strand
AAGTATGATTCAACAGCTGTTCCAAATGAATAAAGGACGAACATATTAACGAAAAGATGCATCCAGTCGGCATGGACAAAGGCATTCGTGAAGAAACGATATGTTTGGTTTTGGTGTTTTACCATATAGGGCGAAAACCGAAGCCTCATAAACAAATCTTCACTTTGGAAACAAAGGACAGATACAACAACGGTAATAGCAATAATGATGAGTGTTAACATGAGATGCAGTTAATCAGATAGAAATTAAATTTTTGGTGTCTTTGTATGATCTATTTCTGATCCTAATACGCTGTGTGGAATCAGATAAACCAATAATAAAACAATGGATGCAAAGATAGGCCAGAATCTATTTGACGGACGTTTAAAGAGTACAAATAGTGCGATAATCCAGAAGATAAAAGCAATCAGTGTTTTGTTGTCTGTTAAATCATAACCAAACGGCCACCCTGTCCAGTAGGCTCCAAAAGCATAATATTGTACGAGTGGACCTAATACAATGCCTCCCAGAAATAGTAATATGACGGTACATAGGGTATATTTGAATGTTTTTGTTCCTTTTAGAAGTGCCTCTATTCCTGTACGGGTACTAAATAACATAGCCAGAAACATGAGGAGGATATGTGGAATTAAGACATACGCAGGGACCTCTCCTTTAAAACGAATGACAACTGGTGCTACTGTTAAACTTGCATTCTCAGTAGTAGAATAGATTACTACCCGATACTCAATTTTTCCTGCCGGTGGCTGGTGTGGAAGTGATGCAGTCAGATATTCTCCATCGCGTTTCATCTCGACGGTTGTCCAGCTATCAAAGCTTTTAAACCTTTTAAAGATTACTTTTCCATTAAATTCATTCTTTGGAATTAATAATTTTATGTTGGCATCCCCATCACCCTGTGAACGGGGAAGCTTGAATTCCATTTTAACGTTATTGAGTGTAACATTCGTTCGTACAGGATAAGTAGGGCCCGTTACTCGTTGATAATAAGCAATTGTGATCGTAAAGATTATAGCAAATATCCACCAGAAGATTGATTTTCCTTTTGTCATAGGGTACTAATTCTTTTATTGTTTTAAGCGTAAACAAAAATCGTTATATTTTAGTTTCATTCTACAGTAAAAAGTATAGTTCATTTCATTATGTTTGTTGAATATTGGATTAACCTGTCTTCATTGATGAAAAAAATTGTTTCAGTTTTATTTTTTGTTCTGGTTGTAAGCACAATACAAGGTCAGGAAACGCTCGGAAGTTGGGGCAGTAACTATGGTGGCGTAGCAGCATCTTTTCAAAATCCTGCTCTTATTGCAAATTCGCGACTCTATAAAGATATTAATTTGGTTGGTGGAAGCGCTTCGTTTTATCATAACGTAGAGTATCTTGCCGACACAACCTCTAAGGGAACGAATTTTCTATATGATGCATTCGATCTAAAACGTCCGGATGCTCAACTAAAATATTATAAACAGAATAGACCGGCAATGGACAAGGGGTATCTGATGAGCCGTGAGTTGGGACCTTCCTATATGCTGGATAGAGGGAATGATGCATTTGCTATAACCCTTTCATCACGTCAGTTTCTCTCTTTCAATAAGATTCCTGATGTAGTTGCCAAGTTGATAAAAAATGGATATCCTGATGCTCAAACGGTTTTACAAGGCTCGTATGCTTTTGATCAACCTATGCGTGCAGCTGGTATGGCCTGGTCGGAGATTGCTGGTACTTATGCACGTAGGCTTCCCTCTACATCGAAAGATTTAATAACGCTGGGTGTGACCTTGAAATATCTTATCGGACAGGGCGGCGCGTATGCTTATGTTGATAATATCAGTGCTCAAGTATCCAATATGTCAAGTGTTCAAATTGATAGGTCGAGTTTTCAAACCGGAATATCTATGCCTTATGATTATCGTGCAAGTTCTAATGTTGGTTGGGATAAGAAGATATCATCCGGTACGGGATTAGGGGCTGACTTGGGATTTGCATTAATACATAGAAGAAATATCCGTAATGAAGTTAACTCAAAACAATATTGTGATCAGGAGTTTGAAGATTATGATTATCGGTTTTCAGTCGCATTGCTGGATTTAGGCTCTATTAAGTTTAAACATAATGCACGTTATATAAGCGCTTCTAATACAACTCCTGTTTCTTATGATTTTCGTAACACTACAAATACAACAGAAGAAGGAATAAATCAGGTATTGAGTATGTATGGTATCACAGGTAAAGACTCCTTAAATACTTTCAAGAAATTTAGTATTCTTCTCCCTACTGCATTATCATTACAGTATGATGTCAGGATTGCTGATAGGGTTTATAGTACGCTGGCAGCCATTGTTGCTGTTCCTTTAGGCAAGAACGCGATTGTCCGTCCTTCGCAAATAGCAGTAATTCCTCGTTATGAGAGTGATCATTTTGAAGTGAGTCTTCCCCTTTCTCTTTACGAATTCACGAAGCCAAGGGTAGGTTTGGCTGCACGGGCTTATTTTTTAACGCTGGGAACGGATCGGTTATTTAGTATTGGAAAGAAGACCGATTATTTCGGATATGATGCTTATGCTAGTGTTAGAATCAATTTTATGAAGATTTTTAAGGCTAATTTTATAAAAGGACAGTGTCAGGAATCATCAAAAAGTGGTTGTTGGTAGAAAATAGGTAAATAAAACAGGGGGTGGGCGTAATATTTATGCGAATTATTGATTAAACATGCACTTGTTTGGCCTGTTTAAAATTGCAAAACCAACAATTTTGAATTTAATTGTTAATTTTTTATGAATTTATTATAGCAATTGGTTATTGTAATTTATTTTCTTTTACATTTGCGACATCAAACAAAACGAAAAATGAATAATCTATTTGTCATTATTATTATTAGCATTCTCCTCGTCATTAAAATGAATTAGGAGCTGGGAATAAAGTGGCAAATTGTAAAACATAACAACAAGCGACCTTCCCGGCTCCCGGGAAGGTCGCTTTGTTTTTAAACAAAAAATTATGAACTGTTTCTGCCTTCACATTATTGTTGTCATTATTCTGCTTCTTTGCTGAAGTGAGACAGGGGACCTTATTAATTTAAAAAACCTGTCTCACAAAAAGAGACAGGTTTTTTTATAATCGAAAAAATTGAATAAATATTCAAAATAGTAGAATCTAATGAAGCCATTAAAAAAGTACAGTTGGTGTGTGAGCCAGGATGACACTCATCCCTCAGCACAAGCCATGCTCTATGGAGCAGGGTTGAAAGAAGAAGATTTTGCCAAGCCATTTGTGGGTGTTGCAAGTACGGGTTTTGAAGGAAATCCTTGTAATATGCATTTGAATGGACTTGCCGCAGACATTCGCGACAACTTGAACCAAAGTGGATCAGTCGGTTTAGTCTTTCATACAATTGGTGTTAGCGACGGAATTTCAATGGGGACTCCCGGTATGCGTTCGTCACTACCTTCTCGCGAAGTGATCGCTGATTCAATTGAATTGATGGTCAATGCACATAGCTATGATGGTGTTGTTACCGTCGTGGGTTGTGATAAAAATATGCCGGGTGCTTTAATGGCTATGATTCGTCTGAATCGTCCTGCTATAATGATGTATGGCGGTACTATCGCTCCGGGAATGCACAACGGCAAGCAACTGAATATTGTTTCAACGTTTGAAGCCTGGGGCGAGAAGATTGCAGGGAAAATGGATGAAAACGAATACAAAGAGATCATCCGTAAAGCTTGTCCCGGTCCCGGTGCTTGTGGTGGTATGTATACTGCTAACACAATTGCTTCGGCCATCGAAGCAATGGGTATGATGTTGCCTTACAGCTCATCGAATCCTGCTGTTTCAGCTCAAAAGAAACTAGAGCCAAAACAGGTAGCCGAAGTGATGAATGGACTTTTGGCAAAAGATTTGAAACCTTTAGATATCATTACCAAGAAATCATTCGAAAATGCATTTACCTTGGTTATAGCACTGGGGGGATCTACCAATGCTGTATTACATCTGCTAGCTATTGCTAAGACCGCAGATATTGATTTCACCATGAAAGATATGGAAGAAATCAGTAACCGTACGCCTTATCTGGCCGACTTAAAACCTAGTGGTAAATTTTTAATGGAAGATCTTCACAACATTGGAGGTATCCCAGCTGTTATGAAATATCTTATGGATAATGGATTGATCGATGGTAGTTGTTTAACGGTTACCGGTAAAACAATCGCAGAAAACCTTGCAGATGTCCCAACGCTTGCTGATGGTCAGCACATCCTGAATGATCTTGATAATCCAATCAAAACCAGTGGACATATCCGTATTCTCTATGGAAATCTTTCCGAAAAAGGAGCTGTAGCAAAAATCACAGGAAAAGAGGGTGAGAAGTTTACTGGTCCTGCACGTGTTTTTGATGGGGAATATGCTACAAATGATGCTATAGGCAAAGGTGAAGTTAAAAAGGGTGATGTAGTGGTTATCCGTTACGAAGGTCCAAAGGGTGGACCCGGAATGCCTGAGATGCTGAAACCTACTGCAGCTATAATGGGTGCAGGTTTAGGCACAGACGTAGCTTTAATTACAGATGGTCGTTTCTCAGGAGGTACACATGGTTTTGTTGTAGGACATATAACACCGGAAGCTCAGGAGGGCGGATTGATAGCCTTGCTTAAAGATGGTGATATCATTACCATCGATGCGGTTACCAACACATTAAATGTTGACTTGACAGCAGAGGAGATTGAAAAAAGAAGAAAGAACTGGACTGCACCTTCTTTGAAAGTAAGTCGTGGAGCTCTTTATAAATACGCAATGACAGTTTCTGATGCATCACATGGATGTATCACTGATTCAATAAAATAAACAGTAAAAATCAAATCTATGACACCAGCAATCCAGCAAAAGGTTAACGGAGCAGATGCCATCTTGAAAGTTCTTATCAAAGAGGGCGTTGAAACTGTTTTTGGTTATCCAGGAGGAGCGGTTCTGCCGCTTTACGATGCAATTATGAAGTATCATCATAAAGTGCATCATGTTCTTGTCCGTCACGAACAGGGAGCTGTTCATGCCGCTCAGGGTTATTCTCGAGCAACCGGAAAAGTTGGCGTCTGTATCGTTACTTCAGGCCCCGGTGCTACAAATATCATCACCGGTATTGCAGATGCTATGATGGATTCAACTCCATTGGTATGTGTAATAGGTCAGGTAGTTGCCCCTTTATTAGGAACCGATGCTTTTCAGGAGGCCGATGTAATTGGTTTAACAATGCCTATTACAAAGTGGAATTATCAGATAACAAGTGCGGATGAGATTCCTGAAGCAATGGCGAAAGCTTTTTATATTGCTCGTTCAGGTCGTCCCGGTCCGGTTGTTCTTGATGTTTCTAAAACAGCACAGATACAGGAGTTCGATTTTCATTACGAACGTTGTAATAAAATCAGAAGTTATGTTCCGGTTCAAAACCTGCGAGTAGATAAAATAAAAGAGGCTGCCGATTTGATTAATAGTGCCAATAAACCTTATCTCTTATTTGGTAATGGTGTTATTATTTCAGGTGCAGAAAAAGAGTTACAGCAGTTTGTTGAAAAGACAGGAATCCCTGCCGCATGGACTTTATTGGGTCTCTCTGCCATGGATACTGATCATCCATTGAATGTGGGAATGTTGGGCATGCATGGAAACTATGGACCTAACATTAAAACCAATGAATGTGATGTTTTGATAGCTGTGGGGATGCGTTTTGATGATCGGGTAACCGGTGATGTTAAAACATATGCTCCTCAGGCCAAAGTGATCCACATTGAGGTCGATCCTGCCGAAATTGATAAGATTATCAAAGCCGATGTTGCTATATTAGGTGATGCTAAAAAGGCACTTCAGAAATTAATTGAATTTGTTAAACCAAATAAACATGATGAATGGGTTAATGAATTTAAGGAGTGTTATAAAATAGAACATAAGAAGGTTATCAAAAAAGATATCTACCCAACGAAGAAAGAGCTTACAATGGGAGAGGTTGTTCGGTTGGTAGCTGAAAAGGTGAATGGTGATGCGATTGCCGTTACCGATGTAGGCCAACAACAGATGATTGCTTCGCGTTATTTTAAATTTAAGCAGAGTCGAAGTTTTATCTCTTCGGGTGGATTGGGAACCATGGGATTTGGTGTACCTGCTGCCATGGGTGCAAAACTGGGACAGCCAAACCGACAGGTTATCGCTTTTGTTGGTGATGGAGGCTTTCAGATGACGTTGCAAGAATTAGGCACCATTAGTCAATACCAGATCGGCGTAAAGATTGTTATTCTGAATAACAACTATCTCGGAATGGTTCGTCAGTGGCAACAACTCTTCTTCGATAAACGTTATTCTTTTACACATCTTCAGAACCCCGATTTCATTAAACTAGCTGAGGCATATTCTATTAACGCACGTAAAGTGACCAAAAGAGAAGATCTGGCCGGCGCAATTAGTGAGATGATTGATCATCAAGGTCCATATCTGCTTGAAGTAGTGGTTGAAAAAGAGGACAATGTATTCCCAATGGTACCTGCAGGTGCTTCAGTTTCTAAAATAATTTTGGAACCATAAACCCGATATCGATGAACCAGGAATTTATAATATCAGCTTTCACCGAAAACCACATAGGGTTGCTTAACCGGATAACGATCATCTTTACCCGGCGCAAAATAAATATTGAAAGCCTTACTGTTTCTGAGTCAGCATTAGCAGGCATCAGTAAGTTCACTATCGTGGTTAATGATACACAAGACAAGGTAAGTAAAGTGGTAAAACAGATTGACAAATTGGTTGAGGTGTTAAAAGCCTATTATCATACCAATGAAGAGATGATTTATCAGGAAATTGCTTTGTACAAAGTGCCTACTGAGGCACTTACCAGTAGCAACCAGATTGAGTCGTTAGTACGACAGTATAATGCACGTATTCTTGAAGTAACCTCTGATTATACCGTTATTGAGAAGACGGGTAAAAAAGAGGAAACACAAGAATTATTCGAGAGGCTAAACCAATTTGGAGTTTTACAGTTTAATCGTTCAGGACGAGTTGCAATTACACGATCTCCGATCGAACGACTTTCAGCCTTTTTGAAAGACCGCGATAAATTATTAGCAAGCATTGAATAACAATCAACAAATCAATAAAAAAACAAAGAAATGGCAAAATTAAATTTCGGTGGTGTAGAAGAAAACGTAGTTACACGCGAAGAATTTCCACTTAGTAAAGCAAAAGAAGTATTAAAAGACGAAACTATCGCTATCATTGGTTATGGTGTTCAGGGTCCGGGTCAGTCTCTTAACCTTAGAGACAATGGATTCAATGTAATCATTGGACAACGTAAGAACTCTAAGAGTTGGGATAAGGCAGTTAAAGATGGTTGGGTTCCGGGTGTGACGCTTTTCGATATTGAAGAGGCTTGCCAGAAAGCTACCATCATTCAATACTTACTTTCTGATGCCGGACAAATTACTTTATGGGAAACTGTTAAAAGAAACCTGACTCCAGGTAAGGCTTTGTACTTCTCTCATGGTTTTGGAATCACTTACAAAGAAAGAACCGGAATTATTCCTCCTGCAGATGTTGATGTTATTCTGATTGCACCTAAGGGTTCGGGAACAAGTCTTCGTCGTATGTTCTTAGAAGGTCGTGGTCTGAATTCAAGCTATGCTATCTTTCAGGATGCTACCGGAAAAGCTAAAGATCGTGTTGTTGCATTAGGTATTGGTGTTGGATCAGGTTATTTGTTTGAAACAACCTTTAAACGTGAAGTTTATTCTGACTTAACAGGCGAACGTGGTACGTTGATGGGTGCTATTCAGGGTATCTTTGCTGCTCGATACCAGGTGTTGAGAGATAAAGGACACACTCCTTCTGAAGCTTTCAACGAAACTGTTGA
>JAHEYR010000022.1:24921-27306 GCA_023251485.1 Bacteroidales bacterium | reverse complement strand
CGTTGATTACTACCTGATAGTTGTTGAGCAGGTTGATCATTTCTGCACCTGCTAATAGAACCGGACCATAACCATGAGCAGCCATTGGACTGGTTGGACGATAGTAGTAGAAGGCAGGATCAAATCCCATTCCTGTTCCGACACAGGTGCCGTCAACTATACCCTCTTTATTTACCTTGGTGGTAATGGCATTCCATCCAAGAACTGCTACGGGCCCATAAGCAATTGGATCGATCCATTCTTTGTTGATTGCATGGGCAATGCAATAAGTGTAGATAGCAGTAGCAGAGGTTTCGGGATATGAGTCATTTCTATCTAAAAGCTGATGCCAAAATCCTGTCCCTGATTGGCGGCTGATAATACCCTGCATATGTGCCTGATAAAGATTCATTATCTCAGCACGTTTAGGATGATCGAGTGGAAGGACATCGAGTAGTTCTGTCATTGTAAGTATTGCCCAGCCATTTGCACGGCCCCAATAGAATTTTGGGTGTACACTCATCTCTTCTACCCAGCCATGTCGAAAGAGTCCATCTTCTTTCACAAACATTCTATCAGCGAATTGAAGGACCTGTTTTACGGCATCATCATAGTATTTACGATCACCGGTCAGGTTTCCCATTTGTGCCAGTGCAGGAACGCTCATATAGAGATCGTCGAGCCAAAGCGTATTTCGTTGAGGCCTGTTGCGCGCAAGGGTACCATCTTTTAGCCGATACTCTTTGGTGGTGATATATTGGATATAGTTGTCAACCATTGGTCTGATGTCGGCCTTTACATCCGTGTGCATGGTTTTTATCATAGCTGCACACATTGAGCCTGCGTCGTCTAATGCATGTGGTTCAATAATAGCACGAAGCGGATTATTCGGTTTAGGATCGAGTTTATACTGTTCTTTGAAATAAGGGAACAGTTCGGCAATGAACTTTATCCGGTTGGTAGTATATTCGGTGAATTTTGGATCTCCTGTGGTCTGTCCTGCGAGGAGCATGCCGCTATATGTTACGCCCCATTCGTAGCAGATCAGCCGAAAAGTACCAGCCTCAATAGTTGAATTATTGTTGAGTTTTGAATAATCTGTAATCTGCTCTTTGGTTGAGCGGTCGATAACATGGGTAGGCGTGTTCGCATCAAGATAATTGAGAACCTGAGAAAGCACTGTCTTTATATCTTCAACCTTAGCCGGACCATAAGGCATTGGGTAATCAGGTTTCATTAGATAAAGCGGAGTATTGGCATCAGTTGTTTTTACCTGCGCCGAAATATTATTAAAAGCTAATAAGCTTATAATAAATGACAAGATTAGTTTCCCTTTCATCTTCGTTCGTATTTATATCTTGATGATAAGATATTGTTTATCGTTTTAATTTATACATTTCTGTTCCGGCAAGTAAGAAACAACCTAGTCCATAATCTTCAAAATCAGGAGTGTGCTCAAAGTTTACTGGTTGGCCGTCTTTAGGTTCTTTACCGGTTCCCTGGACGAAACCAAGTTTGCCATCAGAATGTACAACTTCGGTTGCCATGGCGTTCCAGGCCTTTACAATGATTGGCATAAAAGTTTTTTTGTCGAGTTGTTTTTGATTGATACCCCATGCGAGACTATATACAAATAGGGATGTTCCTGAAACTTCCTTTCCTCCAAAATGAGTTGAGTCGTGAAGACTTACATTCCAATATCCATCAGCTCTTTGGATGGGGATCAAAGCATTCGCCATATCTTTAAAGTCTTTTAACAAGGCCTTATATTGGCTTGACTCTTTAGGAAGGAATTCCATTGTTCTTACTAATGATGCCATGACCCATCCATTTCCTCTACTCCAATAGCAATCGGCTCCGTTTGGTTCTTTGTAAGGAGGAACAAAGTCTTTATCGCGCCACCATAAGTGATCTTTTGTGTTGTATAATCCGTTTCCTCCATGATTGAACTTGCTGAAATTATACATTGCAAATAATCTATTATAGTAGGCGGTATCGTTTGTTATTTTTCCTATCCTTGCAAATATGGGCATGGCCATTTGAATAGCATCTATCCAATTCCAATCGTCAATTTTTTGTGTATTCATCATACTATCTATTGCAGTTTTGATAGCTGCAATGCGTTCGGGCTTTTTATCAATCAGATAAAGATCGATATAAGTTTGTCCGCATGCCTGATTGTCTGCATTCCGGGTTGTTGCTCCTCCTCTTAGATTCCATTGATGTTTTTCGCCCCATTGAACGGCATAATCATAGAACGACTGCTGTTTGTCAATTGCATAGAGTGCCATTAATCCTTCATAGTAAACAGCTCTGGTCCAGATATTGCTTGGACGGGGAATGTTGGTTACGATAACCTTTCCTGCATCGGGCCACTTGTTCATAAAATAGCTGTTGGTCAGCTCG
>JAHEYR010000022.1:0-24911 GCA_023251485.1 Bacteroidales bacterium | reverse complement strand
TTATTATCTCTTTTTTCGAAGGAGCCTTTTGGGCAGAAAGATGACCAAACATGAGTATTGTGGAAAAGATCATGATGAGTATGATCTGCTTCTGGCTCATTTGCTTCAGACGGGATGAATTTTTTGAAAAATCGTTTCTGTTCATAACATAAGAGGTATTAGCGATTTATTTTTTATTCGTTGGTTTTTATCGTAATAGTGAAATACTCATTAATCCAATGACGACTTCGTTTGATAAGGTTTTTACGGTGATGCTTTTTAACTGCTTTGAAGGATTTAAAGGGATGTCTAACACGGTAGCTGCTCCACCATCAATAGTCTTGCCACCATAATCTGTTGATGACTTTAAGTCTGGGAAGAATTTACCGGTTTTTAGTTCCAGTCGCATTGGGCGAGGAATAGTTAGTGAGAATGCATACCCATCTACATAATAGTCGCGATCAATTGGACACCATGTTTCCGGATTCCGTAAATCAAGCATACTGTTTGTGCCATCTGTATATTCAACAATGACTTCGCCATTACTGATCTGCGATTGCATATGATAGGTTGAACCAGCCATTAATAAATAGGCATGCGAAGCTTTACCTGATAGTGGAATGGATATAGATTTTGGGTAGTTATCCCATTGTGAGGTAAAGACAATGTTCTTTTCCTCAGAGGTTGAGGGCGTTGCAAAAGGAATGCCCTGTGGCATGATGATCTCGTTTTTTATTCCTGCATTTGCACGAAGTCCTGCATCATCAATATTTGCTGTCCTCATAGGGGAACACCAATCTCCTATTCCCTGTTTTGGGATGGCCAATGTCGGATAAGGCGAACGGGGAGATAGGTATTCGTTTTTGAAAATATTGGTTACTTTGTCGTTAAAGACTGAAGCAAGGTTTATCTGTTCAAACGAGGACTCTTTTTTACAGTTTACATTCCAGTTGGTGACGATCTTTTCAAATACTTTATTGTTATCATATTCAACACGAACAAGATTACTGCCCGGGATTAAATTTTCAAAAGGAACATTGATTTCTTCTGAATGATTGTTCGGTTGGATGGTAGCCTTTGTGGCATAAGGGGCCACGTCTGGATTGACCGTAACTTTTGCATTTATAGAATTGGCTGTATTGTTTTGTAAGGCGAACTTCAGCTGATTTTTTTCCTGAGCCAGCGGTGCTGTGATATCAAGAACCTCTTCGATCTTAAAACAAATTGGTGCCCACCATGAAAATTGACCTTGTTTAAGTTTAGCAAATGCAGTACGATTTCCTTTTTCTCCTACAACCTGAGCTGTGATGGAATTACTGTTTAGCTTTATGTTTGTTAACGACTGTTGAGGATCATATATTTCAACCACATTGGCTTTGTCAAATGATGAAGAAAGCGTTTGCTGTAAGCCAAAAGAAGGCGCATTCTTTGCTAACGCTGGTTTACTACCCTCCCATACAATCTCTATTTCATATTTAGCGGCTATTTCAGTATTAATCTCTATTTGTGGGTATTCGATAGCTGCGTCAACATTGGTCCAGCTTACGTTTTTACCATTAACTTTTAATGACTTAACCGTTTCAGCTTTTGCTGTAGCTTTGAACTTCAGTTTTACCGGTTTTGGCAAGGTTGGGATAATAGTATATCTCTCCTTGTTGCCTTCTCTTTTAAAGACAAAAGAAATATCGGGTGTTTTTAGTGATGCATGATCCCATTCGACAGGCAGGCCTGGTCGGATTGTCAACGTGTTCTCTAAGAGATCGGGGATGATTCCAAACAGTCCTTCAACCAGTGATCTGGATGCCATTCCAACCTGATCTGCAAAATCGCGATAGGCTTCAAATCGATTGGCATCATAATATGATATCTGTAGAAAATTACCAGGACTACCACCCAGATACATTGCATCAAGCAGCGTGCTCTTCCAAAGTTTAAAAGCATCGTCATTGCGACCTGATTGCCAGTAAGCAAGCGATGTGTGCATATTCTCGGCGGATACCACATTATTTATAGACCATTCATAGGGCATCCAGTTTGAAGTAGAGAGGATATAATATCCACCATCAACTAGTCCTTTCGCGTTTACAGGAATATGTGGTATTTCCGTATCGACATAACGGGTTGTTTGATAGGCTTTAAATGGATCGGCTACCTCAGAGTCGAGGGTGTGGTAAACAGTCCATAATGCTGCTGCAGGATGTATGCGTTTTAACCCGAGTGTTTCCTGAAATTCTGCATACCAACCTTTACTGGGCATCCAAAGTCTTGTGTTGAGGGCATTGAGAATCTTTTCACTCTCTTGTTGATATGGTTTTGGATCTTCACCAATGATTTTGGCAAGGGTTGCTGCTGATTTATTGGCTAAATAGTTGTACGCCGTTGAATGAGTAACGCCACTTCCACTATATTGTAAAGCATCGCTTGCCCAGATGCAGCAATATGCATCATACAAGCCATCATTATCTCCGTCGAAATTGCGTTTCTCCCATGCTAAGTGACGTTTCAATACGGGCCACATCTCTTTGATATAAGCTTTATCACCTGTCCAGTTAAAGTGTCTTAATAAGGCATCAATATAAACAAGGTTCATATCATAATGATGGGCAGAGAGCTTCCCATCAGGGTTTCGACAGATATATCCGCTGGTATAGAGTGCATTTCCTAAGACCTCTTGCTGTCGGGCGAGATTCTTTTCGGGGTCAGGAATACTGGGACCTGATTCAGGTGATGTGATCTGTGATTTAGCATAGGCACTGAAGTGCATTTTTGCTCTGTCGTGCCATCCTAATGCATCGCCGGTATAGGGCCCCCGCCATCCATTGAGCCGCATACGCCATCCGATAGCTCCATGAAGAAAGGTCGGGTCTTCCCAGATAGCATTGGCTGCAATGCCGATAGCTCCACCTAATGTGTTGATGTAAGGATCAGGGGTCTCAACGGTAATCCGGTTGGCATAAAGCTTTCTGAATGCTTCTGCCTTATTGAAAATGTTTAAGGCATCTCCATAATCTAATATGGCTTTAGTTGCAGGATTCTGAATGATGAAATAAAACGGATTATTTGAATTAATCTGAAGTTTACCTGTTAATACCGGGTTGGGTGATTCTTTAGATTGGTAAAGCCTATCAGGTGTTGTTAGTTGATTGGCATCGGCGATATGGATTTCGGATTGTGGAGGTACAACTCCAATGAGGTTGAGTTTCTTCGTTTTATTATTTATTTCACTTGTCTTTTTATCAGCGAAATAGCGATCATCTTCGGAGAGCACTTTGTTGCCACCATAAAGCAATGAGAAACGATGGTCTTTAATCTCAAATTTATTGGTAACACAATTTTCAGGCTTCAGATAAAAACTTGACTCAGGATCCACATTCATATCACCATCACGAGAGAACTTCTGGCCTGATGCTCCTCCAAAAGCCCAGATTAGATTTACTTTTTCTGTAACACCACGGAATTCTGTGCGAACGACAAATCCTTCTGCGTCACTTAAGGCTAGAATTGTTATGAAAAGTCTTCCTTTTCCAAGAATAGGATCTTCAATCTCATAGAGCATGGATCCGGGGCGATAACGAGCCGTGATCTTATGAGCTTCGATAAGCCATTTCCCTGTATTTGCAGTTGATAGTCCAAACTTTAAGTTGCCTCCCATTCCAGGCATATACATTGCAAATTCAGGAAGATCTCCAGCCTCAACACGAAAGGCTGTATTGGTGCCATAGAGGGCACGATTAAATCTACGATTTCCATTTACGATGACAAAATCGCTTCCATCAGGTCTGTATCGTATAACCCGTTCCTTGTTATGCCAGTATACTGGCTTTTGATCCGGCAGATTCTGTCCAAAACAAAAGGCAGAGAATAGTCCAAACAAGAAAAAAAGTGGAAGTAGAATTCGGGCTTTCATAATTTCTTTTTGCGATGATGGGTTTCGATCTGTTATTTGCTTGTTATAGGTGTCTTTATCACATGGGGTTTGATCTTGCCTATATGTTCAAGGAGTGCCTTGCTCATCTGTTTTTGAATGACAGCATATTTTTCAGTATTATACACATTATTCCATTCTCTTTCATCACTTCTTAGATCATAGAGTTCGCCGGCTATAACATCTTTTGAAGCAATAGAAGTAGCGTCCTTCTCTTTCCTTTTAACACTTATAATGAGTTTAAAATCATTATTTCGCCACATATAAGAGGCTGTATCCTTTCGTTCGTGTATTTCGCAATAAGAGGCGACTTTTTGCTTTCTCCCAAGAAGATCTAACCCTGGTTTGTCGATATTATTGGTTATTCCCGATACCTTCATAATGGTGGGGAAGATATCAATTAACTCAGCAGGACGCTTATCGATAGTCCCTCTTTTCTCTTTTGGGATGACGGTGCCCCCTAAAATCATAGGAATACGGACACTGTTTTCGAACAGACAATATTTATTAAAGCGGTAATAGCGCTCTCCAAGCATCTCCCCATGGTCGGATACAAAAATGATTAAGCAGTTATCGAGTAACCCTTTGGCTTTAAGCTTATCCATTACACGCCCAAACATACTGTCTATCCATGTGCAATTCGCCCGGTATCTTAAAATCATCTGCTGCCACTGCTTCTTATCGGCTTTGCTCCAGAAATTTCGATACATGCTTTCCCGATTTGTCCCAGTAGCATGGTTAGGCTCTACTTGATTATAAGATGGTTGCTCGGGTACGGGCATATCTTCCGGATTGTAGAGATCCTCATAGCCTTGAGGAATGTTATTCGCGGCATGCGGTTTTAGAAATGAGAGATAAAGGAAAAGAGGTTTCTTCGCGTCGACGCCATTATCAAGGAACTTCAAACATTCATTAAAAACCCAACCATCGCGATGGTCTCCTTCAGAAACCTTGCTTGTGATCCCTAGATATCCTTCAGGCCTTTCTTCACCGCTACCAAAATTCTTGGTTTCTTCATTATATCGCTTAAAGCCATCAGGGTTATCATCAACCATCATGACAGCACCTTTCTCTTCATTTACATCATGTCCATGTCCGATATAACGAACATCAAAACCACGGGTTGAACAGTTTTGAGACGACCAATGTGTTTTCCCAAAGCCGGCGGTCTGATATCCGGCTTTTCGTAATACTTCAGGAAGGGCATCGCAAGGCATATTTTCATCACTCAGACTTTCTCCATTTCTAAATACACCTACACTAGAAGGATAAAGCCCGGTCATCAATGAATAGCGACTTGGAACACACATTGGCGCCTGACAAACAGCCTGTGAAAAGATAACACCATCTTTCGCAATGTCATCTAATGCAGGGGTCTTGACACCGGGATCTATCTTTCCAATGTAATTCCAGCGTTGCTGATCACTCATCAGAAAGATGATGTTTGGGCGCGAAGGCTTCTTTTGGCCAAAGGCTATTGAAAACGAAGCGATCAATGTGATGCTTAAGCAACTGTATCTTGCGATTTTCATAAATTACCGTTCCTTATTAACCAAATATTTTTTTAAAGGGCATTTCCTAACTTTTTTAAGACCTTCAATCACACTTAGTGCATTTAACTTAGCACCAATGCCACTGGTGTGTGTATGGTCTATCGTTGTGAAAAATGATTTTACTGAATCCTGTCCAACTTTATCATATTTATCAGCGATAATAGTATTCAAGGGAATGAAATAGGCCTTTGTCGTCTTTGCAGTCTCTTCGGCCCACTTTGCATATTCTTCTCTTTTCACTTTTCCCTCTTTCCAATCATTGCGCGGAATGGGGGAGCAGATGATTGGAATAGCTCCTTTTTCCTTCGTGTCATTCACAAACTTACGCATATACCAACCATATGTGTAGACAACTTCTTGTTTCTTTAAAATGGGATTATAAATCTCCTTAAACTCTTCTCCGGTTCCTTTGATTGTCCCTCTGGCTCTGGCTGTGTCGTCTAAAGCTCCTCCGTCATTATGACCAAACTGCATCATCACAAAGTCGCCGGGTTTGAGTTGTGATAAAACCTTTTCCCAGTTCCCTCCTGAAATGAAAGTTCTGCTGCTTCGTCCACCCAGTGCGCTATTGTTCACACTAATCCGGGTCGAATCAAAATAGGGTGCAATGTAATTACCCCAGCCCCAGAGGTTTCCGTCACCTTTTCCCTTGCCATTTTTTACTGTTGAGTCGCCTATCAGGAACAGGGTAGGTTTGTGGTCTTGTAGCGGAATTAAAATAAAGGATGTGAGTGAAATAAAAGCTATTAGCAAAAGAAGTGCATAATTTTTTTTGATACCAGTTTTGAAATCCAGACTTTTCATTTTGTTTTAATATTTGATAATAAGGTTGTTATTAATGTTGTTTTGATTCATCAGATTATAAAAATAGAACTAAGGCATTTTTTGTAATCCCTCCCAGCGAACGTTCCATTTCCCATCTTTTGGAAACCCGGGATTCTTTTCATTACAGCCATCATAACCCGCGCACATTAATGCTACAGCAGCAAGGAGTCCACCGTTTCCCGGGAGATAGATCCGAAGACGATCGTCCTGATAATTATGGCCATTTACCAAATAGGTGTTGGTTTTAATATTCATGAGTAGGGCCTCAACTGCCTTTTCAGGTTTCCCCAGTCGGGTAGCAGTCATTGCCACCATTGGGAAATCCCATCCCCAGGTGACTTTCCAGTTCCATGTTTTCCATATCAGATCAAAAGTGTGATTCATTGTAGTTGTATCCAACATTTTACTGGCTGGAAGCATTCCAAAAGTACCCAACACGGATGGGTGATCAGTTTTAAATTTTGGATTAGTATATGAGTCGGTGGCACTCTCGGTAGCAAGGTAGACCCCTTCTTGAATGGGTAAAGGTGATAATTTTTCAAGTACTTCATCCCATTTGGAGTTACGATTTAATCCTGCCTTTTCTCTCCACGACTGAGCAATATTTAAAGCCCAATTCCAGTAGGCCAATTCATAAGTCGGATTAAAAGTCTCTTCCGCTTTAAAGCGTTCTTGAGCTGGTATTACTCCTTTTCCTAAAATATAGCGATTCTTCTCCTTATCGAAATATGGATACGAAGCCATGAAATCGGCAGTTGCAAAGACCAGTTCTTTATATTTATCGAGGGTCTCTTTTGTTGGGTGATTACGGTATGCCAATTCAGCGAAGTATATAAAATGTGGTTGTTGCCAAATCAGAAATGCACCAACCGATGAGGGACTTTCATTTCCATCCGGATCCGTCATTTTCTGCCAGCGAACACCTTCAAAGCCTTGACGTTTTGCAATGTCTCTGGCTTTATCTGCTACTTTGGGATACCATTCCATGCTTTTTTCAAGTAGACTTGTTCTATTCCATAAAGCAAAATGGACACCATGCCACCAATGCATCTCCAAATGGGGTTTGCCAAACCAACTATTGTAGGTTAGACCTGTTTCCTGAGGAGGGTATGATCCTGCACATTGAATCTTTGTTAGATATTGCGATAATAAAATTCTTCTTTCCAGTTCGTGGGCTCTTGGATCACTACTTCCGGATAAATCAACTGCACCGCCACTATTCCAGAATGTGTACCATTCCTTGATGCTGCTTTTTTGAACTTCAGCAAATGAAGGGTTTGTTACTGTATTATTTTGGGGACTAAACAGACAGCTTAATTCAAAGATGTCAGACTTGGTATCTGGTGAGACGATAAAATAGTGAGGTTCTTTCTGTGTTATTTTTCCCTTTTCATTCCAGCTTAGCGAAGAATAATACAGCGCAGAGCTCAGCTGATGGCTTATCGTTGCAGAATTATTATCTGAAGAGATAACTTTGGTGACATGTTTCTCAGCACTTTTCCAATTGTCGCCCACATCAGTCCATTCTCCAGTCGGATAAGGGAAACGAATCCTGATTTTTAAACGACTTTCTTTGATCAGGTTAGATTTAATATGAGTAGAAATCAAATCAGTGTTTTGATGAGATACGGTTAAAACCTCTACTAACTCATCTTCAAAAGTGAAGATACTTTTTATCTCGCCTGTCCAAAGATTAAGTTCCTGATGGATATGCTTAATATCAGTTGCATTGGCAAGAGAGCCATCTTTCTTGATCAATTCAAACCCGATATTACCTAATTGAAGGCGGTGTACATTTTGTCTGAACCAATTTGTAACATCCTTCTTTCGTTTAGGTTGCGACCATTCTACAGCATAAGTGATCTTCCTATTATTTAAATTGTACTCCCTTAATGATTCTTCAAACTTATATCCCACGGTGTCTTTAAAACTATCCCATCCCCATTCTGATTGGGTTCCTAAAGGAACGCCTCTTTCATATCTCTCAGGGAATGTTTGAAGACCAGTAACATCAACTGTAAAAGCAAACTTTCCATTTCCTACGGATAATGAGGACAGTGAGTCAATTTGTTTTATAATTACATTGTGGCGTTGTACTAAAGCCTTTCGGTTGATTTTTTGAGCCGAGGCACTCAATATCAGTCCAAAGGATAGAGCTATAGCGATTATAACTTTAATGGCTATGGCTTTATGTCGAAGTCGTTTCATGGCTGTTTTGATATTTCAGTACAATTTTTCATCTCAAGTATACTGTTATCCTTTGCAACGATCTTTACATTATTCAACTTCCATGATTTACCAAAGCTGACACTTCCCGCGATATTTGCAGTAACTTTAGTATTTGTGAAATTGAAATTTTCTAAGAAAGACGCTTGTAATCCTTCGGCTGAGATTGCAATCTTCGCAAAATCAACATTAATATCGTTAACATAGATGTTCTTAAAATGAGGGATTCCAGCTGAGGGAGGATCAACTTTGTGGAGCATTGTTTTCCAATGAGCAGGAATAGAATCGAAAACGTAACCTTTAGGTAAAGTGGAATAACTATAGGCTGGATTCCAATTCATTGTAAATTTGAAAGCATTACCAACACTATCCATTTGGACTTTCTGGAAATAAATATCTTCAACAATACCGCCTCGGGTTGTTGCTGATTTTATATGGAATCCATTGCCGGTTCCTTTTGCCAGCAAATCTGTCGCAAGTACATGACGAATACCGCCAGAAGTTTCACTTCCCAGTGTGAGTAATCCACCGCCCTTTCTGGCAATACATTTTCGTATTACTACATATTCAGTCGGTCTGTTTACTCTAAGCCCGTCCCAATCTCTTCCTGATTTCAGACAGAAATCATCATCATTGCAATCTATATCGCAGTTTTGAACCAATATCCATGAGGATGAATCGATATCAATACCATCAGTACTTGGACCGTGTCCATCTTCGTTGTTGCGAATCGTTAATCCATCCACAGTGATCTTCGTTGAATAAAGTAGTTGGACTGTCCAGAAGCCTGCATTCTTCAGGTTTAACCCTTTGATTGTTACATTTGACGATTCCTGCACCAAAAATGTTCTTACTCTCTTTGCATCATAATCTACAATCCATCGAAGGCCTTTTGCATCATAAGCTTTCCGCATAGACCAATATTTTTCCCAACAGAATTTTCCTCTTGCATTGATGACACCGTTTCCTGTTAAAGCGACTCTTTTTTGACCTATCACATTGATCAAGGCTGCTGGCCATTTCATCTCTATTCCTGCAATTCGGGTGTTTATTTCAGGATAATCATCAAAGTTCTGGCTCCCAAGTAGCGTTACCTCTTTATCAATGCGTAATTCTACACCAGTTTTTAAAAAGATAGAACCTGTTACATAACTACCGGGTTCGAAGATAACAACACCACCTCCTTTTTTTGCACAGGCATCAATAGCTGCCTGAATACCTTTTGTAGAGTTGGTTTGTCCATCAGCAAGAGCTCCAAATGCATTGACCTTTATTGTGGTTTTTACTTTTGGAGTTTCAGTGGCGCCCACCTTTTTTGCCCATTCCAATTTGTCTTCTGGCGTAGCTTGAGCCAAGGTTGAAAGCGTAAGAGCTACGATCGAAAATAAGAGAATTGCGGTTCTGCTTAAGCTCTTTTGGGAGATGTTAACGAATGATGACTTAGACATTTTTTATCTTTTTACTTGTAATACAACCTGTTTTATTTTTGAATCGTTTTAGCAATTTCTACTGCATAAACTTGTTCTCTTCCTTCAAAATTTGCTCTGAAAATAATCCATTTCTCATCAGGGGAAAAGTGAACATTAGGCTCAAGATGGTAGTTGTGTTTTTTCATGTTTACCAGCTTCTCAGAATCGAAATGATCCCCATTGGGATGAAATAAGTACAACCACATCCCATCTTTCGCTTTTGCAACCTGGCCCGGATCGCCTCCATCACCTGCAAACATCTTCTGATCGTGTGAGACATTAAAATGGATAGACCATTCGTCACGTGTCATACGGTAATGTTTTTCTGTTAGGTCTTTAAGACGACATCCCCCTAGAAAAAAGGTTTCCCCTTTGGGTATCTGTAAGTCAAACCAAATAGTTTGTCCATCCTGACTAAAGAATTCATGACCGGCAATCTCCATGTCTACAGTTCTTTTGTGGATATTTTGTAATCGTCCGGTCTTAATGTTTATCGTCCAGATTCGATCTACTTTGTGCCATGGTCCTTCATGGCAAAACATTAGCAGGTCTGGTTCTACAGGTGAGAATTGAATATGCCCTAACCATGTTTTCTCTTGATGGATCTTCTTTAGTTCTCCTGTTACGATGTTAATTGTAAAGAGTTGGTTAAGAATGTGTGCATCGAAGATCCGGTCAAAGAAATCCTTCTTCTCGGGATATTTCTTAGAGATCTCTTTTTGTTCGTCTCCACTTTGTCCTCCTGCAAGCATTGTCTCATCAGCATTTAATGTCGCAATACTTCCTTTAAAATCAGCAGGAAACACAAAGATTAACTTAGTTGCTTTGGTGTCGATATTGGTAGCAAAAACACTATCTTTCTTTTGATAATAAATATTGTGACTTTTATGGCCTACAATCTCCCCGTTTATTGGTGTTGTGTGGTTTGTAATCTTTTCTGTTTTAAGTGTCTTTAGATTAACCGTATATGCTTGTTTTCCGTCCTTTCCAATATTATAAAAAATCATTCTATCACCTTCATTTGAAGATTGTTTGATAAAGGGATTATTATGAAAGTAGAAGCTGGCATTATCTCCATCCAGACGGGTTAGACAGATTACTTTATGATGCGTATCTTTATCAATCCATTCATTAGGCATGGGTTTCTGACTACCAGTTTCTATAACAGGTTGAGCAGATAGTATCAGTGGTTTTGCCAGAAAAGATAATAACAACAAGAACAACAAATTGAAATGGAGGGTTACCTTTTTCATTTTTTTATGATAAATTGAACGTTGACATTTTTTTAATAATTTATTTCGTTGCTTCCAGTGTAATCGTTGCATCTTCTAATCCGGGGGAGGACGCTTTTAGTGTGATTTTTCCATTTGAGGATTTCGCTTTTAGGATAGCAACACACCGACCTCTATAAAGGTGCCTTTGTGATGCCTGATATTGTTCATGACTCGTTATATCCCCATTATCCACACCTGCAATCAAACCGGCTTCGCTAATCATGAATGAAATTAACTTATCAGAATTAGGACAAATCACTCCATTTGCATCAACCACATTTACTGTTACATATGAAACATCATCCCAGTTACTCGAAATAGTAGGCCTATCTGCCGATAAGACTATTTTGATAGGATCTCCAGCTGTTTTATGTTCTTCAGAAGCAACCTCTGTCCCTTTATTCTTTCCAATTGCTTTTAATGACCCTTTTTCAAAGGTGACATCCCACGATCTGGGACTATCATCTGCAGGCTTAGCTTTGGAACCAAGAGATTTACCATTTAAAAATAACTCAACATCGTCACAGTTACTGTAGACTTGTACTTTCCCATCATCATAAGTTCCGAAATCAGTTGGTGTCCAGTTGGCGACCCAGTCACCCACTCCGGCATTTTCTTCTTTCCTCACAATATGAACTACCGGTTTATCCGACCACCAGCTTTGACGCTGATAGCTTAATTGTTTCCAGCCCCCGGTCCGATCAAACAATCCCTGTCCAAAGGTGATCTCCGGCCATTGCGCTTCGCCAAGATAGTCGATCCCCACCCAAAGAAATTGCCCTGACATGAATGGGTTATCTCTTAATGCTAACCATGCCAATTGAGTATGTCCATTTTCAGTTCCAATTACAATTCTTCCCGGTTTGGTATTATGGGCTGCTACCAATTCATTTTCGCGATAGTTCTGACCAACAATATCCATCTTATCTGCAAATCCATTATCGTATACTTTCGATTGTCCCGGTCTAAAGAGAGCCATGGTTACAGGTCGTCCCGGATCAAGTTTATGAATCAGATCTTGCTGATCTTTATATTTCTTAAATCCGGTAGAGTCATTAAGGTTATCATGAATTTCATTTCCTACACTGTAGATGATGATGGAAGGATGATTCCGGTCGCACATTATCATGTCACGGGTATCTTTTTCCCACCATTGGGTAAAGTTGAGGTTATATCCTTTTTCTCCATTCGGTTTTGCTGCATTCCATGTGTCAAAGGTTTCATCCATAACCAGAAATCCCATTCTGTCGCAGAGATCCAGAAATTCAGGAGCTACAGGGTTATGAGATGTACGGATGGCATTAACTCCTACTTGTTTAAGCAACTCGAGTCTGCGTTCCCAGGCTCTTAAAGGAACGGCTGAACCTAAGGCTCCGGCATCGTGATGAAGACATACTCCTTTGATCTTGATGTTTTTGCCATTTAGCCAATATCCTGTTGCTGCTTCGAATTTGCTTTCACGAATTCCAAAAATAGTAGTTTGTTCATCTAGAGAGGTTTTGCCAGAACGGATTATTGTTTTTGCTTTATAAAGATTGGGTTGATCTAAATTCCAAAGTGCCGGATTGTTGATCTCAATATTTTGATGAAGTGATAAATATTGACCAGCTGAAATCGATTGTTTTATCTCTTTAGAAAAAATATTTTTACCTGAAGGATCCAGAATAGTTGTTTCCAGTGTAACGGTTGTTGCGTTATTTGATTGATTCGTTATGCTGGATTCAATATTTACGGATGCTTTTTTTGATGTTACATTAGCAGTCGAAACATACACACCCCATTGGTCAATATGTAATGGATTCGTAATTACTAACCTTACATGCCGGTATATTCCTGCACCGGTATAGTATCTGGAGGCCGGTTGAATAGAATTATCAGCACGAACAGATAGAATGTTTTTCTCATCTTTCCCAAATTTTAGATGATCGGTTAAATCATAATAAAAGCTGATATAACCATAAGGACGTTTTCCTAAATGGAATCCGTTTATCCATACATCACTATTCGCCATCACCCCATCGAATTCAATAAATACCTTTTTCTTTGCATCCGTTTCATTTAAGGAGAAGCTTTTTCTATACCAACCAATTCCTGAAGGTAAATATCCGCCTCCCCGGCTAGTTGGGTTTGAAACATCATAAGGCCCTTCAATGCTCCAGTCATGAGGCACATCAAGTTTTCTCCACTTTGAATCATCAAAAGCCGACATTTCTGCTCCTTTGACATCTTCTTTTATAAATTGCCAATCCTTGTCAAAACTAAGTGTACTTCTATTCGATGAATTTAGTTGTTGAGCCTGACTTATAATAGAAATTAGCATAAGAAGAGCACACAATATCTCTTTTAAGATTGATCTTAGCTGTATCATTGATTATACTTTTAATCTTTCTTTATACAATGTTGATTAAACAAAGCCTTTCGCTATCCAGTGTACTTATTCCTATGAGGATTAAGCTAATGTTTAGTTTTGGCAAATCTTTCATATCCGATCCCATATAGAAGCTGGTGGATGGAGGTTGGTAATATCCTACATTTTCTTTAGAACTCCTAAATGATACTGTGGACCATGCATGAAGGTAAAGATACGATGGTTAGTGATATGATCGTACTATAAATCAGTGTCAGTGCGAAAAGGTGAAGCGGGTAGATTTGCCTTGTTATAAAGACTTGTTGGTGGATTGCTCCCCCATCCATATCTTACTGCGACAGGGTTTGTGATCTCAGGACTTGTAACTTTTATGGTTTCGCCTTCTATGGAAGCATTAGCCCAAACGAATTTCTTATCGGGACCTGCAATTGCAAAACCTTTAAGTTGACCATCTTTTGTGATTAAGCCTCCATCCGTATATTTGAAGAATAGCCTGATATAATTTTCTTCTACCTTCATCTTGTCATAAATAGGCCCTGAAAACGCTACTTTCTCTCCATAAACTATGTTGCGGGCAGCAAGAGCCAGCCTTCTGCCTATCTCTTGTTTGTTTTTCGGATGGACGTTTGCTTGATTATCTGGGTCGGCATTATCAATAGCAACGACCATTGCGGTATTCGGTATCGATAAATTTTGCAGTTGAGCTTCACGCTTTATTGCTTCTGTACCTCCTTTAGCAGGAACAGTCTCTACCTCTTTCCCAATATTTGCAAGCTGGACATATATAAAAGGAAAATTATCTTGTCCCCACTGACTTCTCCAGTCCGTAATCAGGGTTTCCATTAATTCTCTGTAAATAGATGCCGTAGGACTATTTGATTCTCCCTGATACCATAATGCTCCACGGATAGCATAAGGAACGAGTGGCGCCACCATCCCATTCCATAATACGGAAGGATTATGCTGGTCGACAACAGGATTTGGGTTTTTGGGTCCTTTCAGTTCGTCTTTTCCTTCAGCTTTTGCTTTAGCAGCATCAACCTTCCATTTCTCAAAAGCAACTTTATATTTTGACTGTGCCGCTGTGTCCTGCAGATATTTAGTGAGCTTCTCCTGGAATGCGTTCAATAGGGTTGTGAACTTGGGATTTGACTGTAATGCAGATCCACTGATCCAGGCTTCGGCAGTACTCGCTCCGTAAGCAGTAGTGATTAATCCAATCGGTATTTTTAATTTATTTTGAAGATCCCGGGCAAAGAAATAAGCAGCCGCAGAGATATGTCCCACTGTCTGTGGTGATACTATTTCCCATTTTCCTACTACTTCTGTCTGGGGTTCATTTCGAGGACTAAAATCAGTATCAAAGACTCTGATGAGTGGGTAATTTGCTGATGCCACTTCCTCTTTTTCATTAAACACGCCACACCAATAGCGATCTTCACGTGCAACAGTGAAATCCATATTTGACTGGCCTGAACAAACCCAAACTTCTCCGACGTAAATGTCGTTCATCGTGATGGTATTCTCACCGGATATTACAAGGTTATATGGGCCTCCTGCTTTTAGCTTGTCTAAATTGATTTTCCAACTTCCGGTTGCATCAGCAGTAATTGTTTTCTTTTGGTTTTTAAAAGTCAGGTTTATCTTCTCTCCGGGAGAGGCTGTTCCCCAAATGGGTACTAGGGTATTTCTTTGCAAGACCATGTGATCACCAAAAGGACTGGCTAGCTTGACTTTCGCTGTTAAGGATCCCGAAAATAGAAACAATAATAATGTGAATGCTATCGTTTTAATAAACTTCATGACGCAAAAGGTGTATTGATTAAAGGAAATATTGTAGTTAGTTCTGCTCATCGCAGCGTTAAAGACTCTTCAAGCAATTAATTTTTTTTCACGACCAACTGCTTATATGGAAAGGGTGTGATACTGTAATAAGTACCACACCCTTAATGCTGATTAATTTCTATTGATTAATATCCAGGATTCTGATATGCAGCTTTAACGTCTGCAGTAATTGGTTTCCCGTTTTTATCAGTCAATAATTCAAGGAACGATTGAGGCCATGCTTTGAAGGTATTGAACTTTTGGAATAATCCTTTACCTACTCCTCTTGCGCCTACAGTTCCTGTTGAGATATCATCTTTTGGGAATGGGAAGTCTGTTGTTCCTGTCGATGTAGCTGGAGCACCCAACATATCGCGATAGTAAACTCTATCATAGAGTAAACCTGCGTTGTGAAGGTCTTCCCAAGTAGTCTCTTCAAAAATTAACTCTCTGGCTCTTTCATTATATACGAAGTGAATGAACCTGTCCAGATCAGAAGCTGCTGTTGGAGGGTAGTTTTCCATTTTAGCCTTTGCTGTACCACCTTGCCATTCAGTACCATCAATCATGATTTTGCTGTATGCATCAGTGGCTACTGTATACGGTGCTACTTTTTCAGCAGCAGGAATAGATAATCTACCTGTAATTACAGCTGGTTCCAGCGTACATAATACCTCATTTCTCTTTTCCCCTGCATGATATGCTGCACGTTTACGAATTACATTTAAGTCGGCAATTGCTGCTGTGAAGTTACCCTGGCGTCCATAAGCTTCAGCACGAATAAGATAGGTCTCTGCTAAACGGAATAACGGAATATCAATTGCACCATTTCCATTAGGGTCTGTTCCTTTTCCACGGTTTAGATCAAGCCATTTTCTTGGGCCCATGTACCATTGCGCAACAGCTAGTCCTCTATCAAGACCAAAAGCTTCACCTTTATCTCCACTAACTCTGTACATTAGTTTCCTTCCGGTAGTATTGGTAACTACTGGATTTGCAGGGTCAACGGCAGCACCAGGTTTGAACCCGGTAATTGTAGATCCGCTTTTCGTAAAGTATCCAGCGTTATTCGGACTACCTACCATCCAGCGTACCATCATGATATACGGCTGACTAACAACCCACAATGAGTCTAATGGTTGATCCTTTGAGTTTTCAATATAAACAATTGAACGTTGTTGATATTTAATTTTGCTGGCTGTGCTTACTACTGCATTAGCTGCTCCGGCGGGTTTCAACTTATTATTATAATAGTAAGCTGTGCCTGCATCCCAGGGTTTACCACCTGCTTCAGTTTTGTCAGTAGCGATATAATCAGTGAGATATGTTTTATAATAACGTGAGTCATTTGCACGATCTTCATACATGTCAATACCCCAATCAGAAGGACCTGCTGTAGCATAAGGACGTCCATAATCTAAAGTACGAGGAGTACAAGCGCGAAGAGTAGTGTGGTTGCTATTGTATAAGTGAACCAATGTGTTACCATATCTACCATCAAAAGCTTGTGTAGGTTCGTATTGAGCTGAAAGGATAATCTCTTTCTTTGTATCTCTCGAGTAGTCATTTATCGCATTGTTCCAGAGGCTACCAAAATCAGGCTCTAGTCCACCATAAGCAGAATTACCTTTTAACTGATCAATTACCATCGTAGCATAGTAATTAGCAGAGTCAAGGTCGGTGGGTACGTTACCTTTATACAACATTTTCAAATGTGTTTCAGCGTTTGCCCATCCGGCTGCTTGTGCTCTATGAAGATAAAGTTTAGCCAATAGGTGAGCTGCTGCAGGACGTGTAATACGACCAAGTTCAGAAGTAGTTGTTGGCAACAATGTTACTGCCTGACGAAGATCAGCAATAATTTGTTTGTAAATAGTTGCTATCGGCGTTTTTGGGAAGTCAAAGTTGGCCGGCATCCCCTTATAGCTGTGAAGAATCAATGGAGCATCACCTAATACATTTGTAAGCATGTAATAAGCATACGAACGTAAGAAAAGCATCTCACCTTTTCTGCCTGTCATTTTAGTTTGGGTGGCAGCATCAAGATTAACATAGTTTTCCATAAAGATATTACAACGGCTAACTTCCGGATAAACACCTTCAGATACACCACCACCAACAGTACCGATTAAAGTAGAAACGTTAGGTGTCATTCTGGTTCCGGTTGCATTTGGACCCCATCCGTCAACAGCATAAGTTCCCATTGAAATACGATCGGCAAGCGACCAATCAAATACTTCAACGTCGCTACAAGTACCAAATAAATATTGTCCTTGATTATAGTCGGCTTTGAAACGTAATATCTGATAACTACCTTTTACCAGAGATTCCAATCCGTCTGCAGTTTTATAATAGTCCTGATTCAATGTAGTGACTGGTTTTTCCGTCAAGAAGTCCTTTTTACAGGCCGCAGAGAAAAGAATCAGTGCAATGATTGCTATATATTTTTTCATGGATTTACATTTAAAAGTTTGAAACATTAAAAGTTTACTCTAACACCAAATACCCAACTTCTGAGAATCATTGTGTTGTTATTGCTACCACCTGTTGGATCTCCTACAGAGTTAACACTTGTCCATCCATTTGTATCATCAGGGTTGATTCCTGCTTTTACAGCAGCACCACCAAACATAAATGGATTCAATACCTGACAATAAAGTTGGAGTCTTTTAATATTTAACTTGTTCAGGACATTAGGTTGGAAATTATAAGATAAAGCAATATTTCTAACCGATACAAATGATCCGTCATTGATAAAGGTAGCTCTGTTTACGTCAGCATTTGATACTTGTGCTTTCGAGGTTAGTTGCGGATAAGTAGCGTTAGTATTGGTAGGCGACCAGAAATTATTGATATCCATCGTGCGAACATAACCAACATAACTTCCTCCGGTTGAACCACCTGGTTGTAGAGAAGAGAAGTAAGATTGACCGATACGGGCATAAACAAATGCACTTAATTCAAAGTTCTTGTAGCTAAATGTATTGGTGATACCACCTATCCATTTTGGTCTGTCAGTTCCACGAATCACCTTGTCATTGTCTTCAAGCTTATAGTTTGGTGTTCCTTGTTCTACCGGTTTGTATTGGCCTGGTGCAAAAGTATAACCATTAGCTGCCCATTTTGCTATTTCTGCAAGATCTGAAGCAGTATTTTGCCATAAACCAGCTACTTGATAGGTGCGAAATACCTGTAGCGGCTGTCCGATAAACCAGTTATTTCCAACCATATCTTGTTTTCCATTTACTAATTCAACGATCTCTTCTTTGTTTTTCGACCAGTTGATATCCGTTGTCCAGCGGAAATCTTTGGTTTGAACGTTTACAGTAGTGATAGAAATTTCAATACCACGGTTTCTCATTTTCCCAATGTTTGCTGTGATATTTGGGTAACCGGTAATGGCTGGAATTGCTTCAGTCATCAAGATATCGTAGGTGTTTGACTGATATAGGTCGACAGTTCCTGTTATTCTGCTTTTTAGAACTGCGAAGTCAATTCCGAGGTTGATCTGTTTTGTCTTTTCCCATTTCAAATTAGGATTAGGCATGTTATATGGCTGATAGCCAATAGCAGAAGCTGTTCCAAAAGCATATTTGTAAATCGATAGCGGACCTGCAGTTGAATAAGCACCTACTGCTGAGTTACCGGTAACACCATAACCTGTACGGAGTTTTAATTCATTAATCCAGGTTATTGGTTTTAAGAATTTTTCTTGTTGGATTTTCCAAGCCAAAGAGAAAGAAGGGAAGAAGTCCCATTTATGACCTTCTGCTAAAACAGAAGCACCATCATAACGACCTGTAGCTGTTAATAGATACTTGTCCATTAATGAGTAGTTGATACGACCCATGTATGAAGTTAAGGCTGATTCAACAAAACCGGTACCATAACTATCAGGACCTGTAGATGAGTTGTTTGCAGCTAAATCATACCATTTTGGAGCATCATTGGTAACACCTGAAACGGTCATATTTGAATTTTCACTACGATTGTATTGTGCAGATTGCATCACTGTAGCACCAAATGTATGTACCCCAAAGGTTTTATTAACATACAAAAGGTTTTCAATCATATACTGTTCGTTATTACCTGTAGAATAGCTGTCTTTAGCAGTTTGTGGGTTGGCCGTACGGCGTAATGTTGATTGTGTTCCTTGCCATGTTCCGGTTCTTGTGTTGCGGAAACCCGATCCAAAGTTCATGCGGTATTTCAACCATGGAGTGATTGCTACTTCAGCAAAAGCGTTGGCTTGGATATTTAATGTTTTAGTCTCATCCGAACTGTTTTGTAAGTCAATATATGGATTCCAGACAGGTGCAGATTTATTATTTCCGGGATAAAGAATCATTGTACCTGTTGTGTCATAAGGTTGAGCCATTCTGTATTGGCTAAGTGCAACGCCATACATGTCATTAGCACCTGTAGAACTTCCTGAACGGTTAATAGTTCCGTATTCTTGTCTGGTTATAGAAGCGTTAATAGATGCTCCGGTAGTTAACCATTTCTTCGGTGTAATTTCACCATTCAGCTTAATGGTATAACGATTATAATTCTGGTTTTTCTGGCTTCCTTCGTTGTCGAGATATCCAAATGAGAAATAGATCTTTGAAGTCTCATTACCGGCAGATAAAGACAAAAGGTGATTTTGAGTTATACTCGTACGGGTTAATAAATCGACCCAGTTTGTGGTAGGAATATTTGCAGAGTTATAAACAGGAACTTGAGCAGGATATCCTGCTGCAATTTCTGCTGCAGTCGAAGCACGCATTTTGACAGAAGTAAAAGTTCCCGGATCATTCCATTCGTAAGCCTTTCTGATGGCTGCAATGGTCATAACGTCGCTATTACCGAATTTATTGATGTCGGCAGTAGGATCGGGATAATTTAATGTCGTGGTTCCTGATTTATAAGTTGAACCATTGATCTCAGCGGTACGCATGCGATCGATTGCCTCGCCTGCAGTCGCCCATTTTGTTAGAGAGTGAATGTTATCCAATGACATGGCTGCATCATAATTAACAGCTAACTGTCCTTTGGTTCCTTTTTTAGTTGTAATCAGAACAACCCCGTTGGCACCACGTGAACCATAGATAGCAGTTGCTGAAGCATCCTTAAGGATTTCCATGCTGGCAATATCGTTAGGGTTGATATCATTGATACTTCCCATCAGGATGATTCCATCAATAACATAAAGAGGAGAGTTTGAAGCAGAGATAGAACGTGTTCCACGGATGCTTACGGATGCAACTTCACCCGGACGAACGTTCGAAACAATATCAACACCTGCTGCTTTACCCTGAATAGCCTGAATAGCATTCTGTACAGGACGTTCTTTAATTGTCTTTTCTGTTACTCTGGTTAAAGCACCTGTTACGTCACTTTTTCTAACTGTACCATAACCAACAACGACAACTTCTTCCAGACTCTTAACGTCGCGAATAAGTTTAATATCTATTTTGGTTTGTCCTTTCAGTGCTACTTTTTCTTGCATATAACCCATGTAGGTTATTTTGAGCACTGCATTTGGATTAGGGATGTTCAAGGAGAACTTTCCATTGACATCTGTTACGGTTCCCTGGTTGGTGCCCTCAATAAGGATTGATACACCGATAAGGGTTTCGCCGGTTTGGGAATCTACTACTGTTCCGGTAACTTTTTTCTGTTGCAGAACTCCTTCCGGAGCAATTACAATCAGATTATTGTCAAGAACACGAAACATAGAACCCGTTTTAGCTAGCAATGCAGTTAAAACTTCATCAATATTAGCGTTTTTTAGATTCGGAGATACGATTTTATTCTCGATATCCGCGTCGCGGTAAACAAATTTATAATGACTCTGGCTCTCAATATTACTCAGCGCTTCTTTGATGGTTGCTCTTTCCATTTGAAGGTTGAATCGCCCAGTTTGTGAAAACCCTGCTGCACTGATTTGTAAAAAATTAATAAACAACAAAAGAGTAGTTAATTTCATAATCAGGAAGGATTTTTTAAGGTCATAATTGTTATGACCCTTACCGTAAGGTAAAATAATTTTCATACATTTGTAATGTTTAATAGTTAGTGGAATAATTTTTAAACGATTTCTAAGGCGGGGAGTGCTGCAAACATTTCCCGCTTTTTTTTGCTGGGTTTAATAATGGATTAATGCTTCATAGGCATATAATAGATTGTTAATTTTTAAGGATTGTAATATTGCTCTTATTGATTTCATAATGAAAGGGTTCGATGAGTTTCAGCGCATTTAAAACATCTGTTACCGACTCGCCATCAAACTTTGCTGAAAAACGTACATCTCCAAGTGGTTGGTTTTGTAACGTTATCTGAACATTATACCATCTCTCCAATTTCTTTATGATGTCGATAAACCGATCATTATTTAGGATCAGTTTATTGTTTTTCCATGCGATATCTATCTCAGTTTTAGCATTATTCTGCGTAGCAACATTTGCCAATAAAAGAGTTGGCGCAATAACTTTTTGAACAGTGATATTTGCTTTTTCATTAATCTTATCGATCTCCTGCTCTTTCAGTACTGTAGTTCCTGTTTCTCTTGTAAATACAGCCTTCTGATTTGGTTTTAATACAATTGGAGCAACTACTTTCGAGTTATCTGTTTGTTCCAGATCGCTATTTCGTAAGATCTCAACTTTTCCAGAAACCAATGTGGTTTCGGTAGTTATCTCGTCAGGATATGACTTTACATTGAACTTTGTACCTAAAACCCTTATTGTAATGTCATTCGTCTTTACATAAAACGGACGATGTTTATTTTTTTTGACTTCGAAAAAAGCTTCTCCATTGAGGACTACAGTTCTGCTTCCAGCTTCAAATTTATCAGGATAGCTTAACGTACTTCCCGAATTTAAAACTACAACTGAACTATCGGGCAGTTCTATCGTTGTTTTTGATCCGTATGCAACTTTTACTTTATAAAAATTAGGTTTTAACTGGGCTGTGGTAATAGAAGATACAGGTTTAAGAAACCATGCAAAAGCAAACGCCACTAAGAAGATGGCAGCATACTTTAAAATCTCAATATATAGAGAACGGATTTTTTCAGGACGGGTAGGCGCGGCTTCATATTCTATTTTGGTTGAAATCCCGGCTCTCTTGCGAGTAGCTTCTAATAAGAGCATCGAATCAATTTCTCCATTAGTATCCGAAACTTCAGACCATGACTGATCTGTAATACCATCTAATTCAGACTTGTCAGCATCATCCAATATGCCATAGAGCATCGTCAATTCATCCGCAGAAGCAGATCCTTGTCTGAATTTTTCGAGTAAGCTTTTTATGTTCGTTTTTGTTTCCATGCTTGCTATACTATTAACTTGAAAATGATTTTCCAATGACTCTAAAACGAAAAAAAATGAAAAAAAAGAGAAGTTATTTATAAGTAGAACAATTTCAATATAATACCTTGATGTTTTTTCTGATGAAATCGAGGGATTTGGTAATTTGAGTATTGACAGTACTCTCGGAAATGGATAACTGATCAGCTATCTCGCGATATGATAGTCCATCAATACGGCTGAGTTTGAAAATGTGACTCCGTTTTGGGGGAAGGTTAGAAATAAGCTGATTCAACAACATATTCAGCTCATTATATAAAACAATATCTTCAGTCTTAAAATTAAATGAATCGTTTTGTCCGGTGATATAATCTATATATCCCTGACGATAAACATTTTTTTTGAGTGTATTATAAATCCAGTGGCGGGCTATTGTTAATATATACCCAGCCAATGGTTGGTCTTCATCTATTTGTTGTCTGTTTTCCCATAAAGCAGTGAAAACAATCTGTACAATTTCTTCAGCATCTTCTTTGTATTGCAAGAATCTCTTCGCCAAATTATATACTCTTGCATGGTAATGATAGAAGAGGTTGTTAAAGGCCTTTTCATCACCTTGCTTGAGTTGTCGGATTAATTCTTGTTCCCCTTTTTCCATTTAAAATTAACTTTAACAATCGCCAAAGATATATTTTATAATTGTTAAAAAAACACTAATCCTATGAAAATGCTTTTCCCGCTTTTATTCGTTCCAGACTTCTTAATGGTCCAGTTGATTAGAGAGTTAATAAAGACTGCAAGTGACACCCTTTTAGCTTTTATTCAGTCGGTACGGTCGAAACACCCCCCGGGATTTTTTTTAAATTAAGAATTACTCCGGCAAGTTGATAAATGGATATTACTTCCTTTTCCTTATTTAAAATGGTTCTGTTATAAAAAGTTGTAGAATATACATCGCTCATCGTGTTTTAATGAATATCCAATGATTTAAACGGCAATCGGATAAAGCTTCGTCATTTCGACCTTTTGGGAGAAATCTGCTTATAGATGTTTGTGGTTTAAGAAGAGATTTCTCCCAAAAGGTCGAAATGACGGGTGAGGTTTAAGCACATTCATCCCCACAATATCTTAAAACAGAACCTTTAAAATTAACTTTAACAATTTCCAAAGATATATTTTATAAATTTACAATGTTTTAAAACCCATCAACTCTATGAAAAAACTTTTCCTATTTGTTCTTTTTTTACTCACTATTCAGCTCTTGCCGGCCCAATCGGTAAAAGATTTGATCAGGTCTTCAGATGATGCTTCTGCATTCCCTAATGATAATCTATTGGTCCTATTTGATAGTACACGTGTAGATGTTCAACAAACCGGTCTTAGTTATTATACAATGCATCGTTTGTATAAGGTGTTGACTCCACATGGTGCGCTGGATCTGAATGTTGTGAAAATAGATTACGATCCCCTCTCGGCTTTTGTCGAAATCAAAAAAGCGATTATCTATCGTAAAAATGGCACGGTTGAATCTGTTGACGTAAAAAATGTACAGGATTATGCCGCACCGGCTCGTGCTATCTATTGGGGTGCCCGCGAAAAGATGTTAGGTATTGGTCGGTTGGAACCGGGTGATGCGCTCGAAGTGGTGCTTTTCAGAAAAGGCTTCACCTATGCGTTACTTCAAGCTGACGATGATGACAAGTATATTCCACCTATGCGTGGACATTTCTATGATATTGTCGAGTTTTGGAGTAATAATCCCATCCTGACTAAAGTTTATCAAGTTTCGGTTCCAAAGAATAAGCCTTTACAATATGAATTTTATAATGGTGAATGCACTCCGAAATTGGATTTTCAGAAAGATATGATGACCTATACTTTTGTTCGAAAGAATATTCTTCCAATTGCAATGGAAGCACGTCAGGTCGCGTTGTCTGATATTGCTCCTAAATTACTGATGTCGACCAGTCCCGACTGGAAGGCAAAATCGTTATGGTTTTATAATGTAAATGAAGCGTTTGGAAGTTTCGAATCAACTCCAGAGATCAAGGTCAAAGTAAAAGAGATTCTTCGCGGTGCTAAATCAGAGATCGATTCCATTTCTCAATTGACCCACTGGTGTGCTGATAATATCAGATACTCCGGTATCTCGATGGGCCCTGGTGAAGGTTTTACA
>JAHEYR010000138.1 GCA_023251485.1 Bacteroidales bacterium | reverse complement strand
ACCGGCGGCTCTGAGATTAGGACCTGTAAATCCATAGTTCAGTGCTTGTTCAGCAGAGATAGGACCTACATCAATCGTCCTGTCCAGAAAGATACGATTGCGCGTTAATAATGCTTCAAATTCTTTCAGACGAGCAGGATGCGATTTCATAAAGGCTCTCAGTTTTGTCCATGCCCGATCACCCCAGTTGCGTTCAAATCCACCTATGCGGCCAATGCTGGTCGTCAGTCGTGAACCGCAGATCTCCTCGAAGATCTCATAAATCTTTTCGCGCTCCTGAAACATGTAAGTAAATCCGGTGAGGGCACCTGTATCGACACCAACCACAGAGTTACAAACGTTATGATCGGCAATGCGCGCCAGCTCCATGATGATAACCCGCATATATTGAACCCGTTTCGGAATTTCAATACCCAACAGTTTCTCTACCGTCATATGCCAGCCTATGTTGTTGATGGGCGACGAGCAATAGTTTAACCGGTCGGTGAGGGGCAGTATCTGATAGTAGGCTCTTCGTTCGGCAATCTTTTCGAATGCACGATGTATGTAGCCGATAGTTTGTTTCGCATCAACGATATACTCACCATCCATGGTCATTACATTCTGGAATACACCATGGGTGGCAGGATGCGTAGGGCCAACATTGAGGGTCACAAATTCGTGTACCTCTGCTCCGGCTATATCTGAAGTGTCAATTTTATTTTGGAGTTTCTCTGTCATTTTCAAATGAATTATCGTCCGAAGAAATCATCATTTTTATCTCCGCGTGTGCCATCTTCAAGTGGATACTCTTTTCGCATGGGAAAATAATCCATGTCTGCAACATTGAGGATGCGTTCCAGATTAGGATGCCCTGTAAAGACGATTCCATAAAAATCAAAAGTCTCACGTTCCATCCAGTTGGCTCCCTTAAAAACGGTAGTAGCTGTTGGAACATTGATATCGTTTAAAGAGGCGAACACTTTCAAGCGGATACGTTGATTGTTTTCCATACTGTGAAGGTGATAGATTACCCCAAATTGTAAATCATTATCAGGGTAGTGGATACCACACAGGTCGGTCAGAAATCGATACTTCAACGTCTCATCATCATATAGAAAACGCAATACATCGGCAATACACTCTTTTTTGAACGTATATGCCGGCATATCCATGATGGTTTCTTCAGAAAGCAACTCCTCTCCAAATTTACTCCTGAGCTTTTCCGAAGTCAGGGATACCATTTCGTTGTTAAGTGCAAACATTATTCGATACCGTATTTAGCGAGTAATTCTTTGTATTCAGGTGAATATCTTCGGCGACCTGATTCGTTGTGAACCAGTTCCTGTATTTTCAGGATGCCATTGATGATCTGTTCAGGACGAGGTGGGCATCCGGGGACGTAAACATCCACAGGAATAACACGATCGATACCCTGCAAAACACTGTAAGTATCAAAGATTCCACCACTCGAAGCACAGGCTCCAACGGCAATAACCCAACGTGGCTCTGCCATCTGGACATATACCTCTTGTAGAATAGGTCCCATTTTTTTTGCAATGGTACCCATAACCATTAAAAGATCAGCCTGACGTGGAGAGAAGCTTAGACGCTCCATTCCAAAACGAGCCAGATCGTAGTGAGGCGACATGGTAGCCATGAATTCAATGCCACAACACGAAGTAGCAAAGGGGAGGGGCCATAATGAATTCATACGGGCCAAACCTATTGCCTTGTCGAGATTGGTTGCAAAATAACCGGTTCCCGATTCTCCCTGTGGTGCCTCAACAATTGTTATCTTATTATCTGAAGTCATCAGTTTAACTTTTTTATTCGCCTTCCGGCTTAATAACACGATCCCAGGTAAAGGCTCCTTTCAGTAAAATATAGAAGAAGCCTGCCAGTAAGAATCCCACAAAAACAAGCATTTCCCAAAATCCAAAGGCACCTAGTTCTCTGAAGTTGATGGCCCATGGATACATAAAAATTACTTCCACATCGAATAAAACGAAGAGGATCGCAATCAGAAAATACTTAACAGAGAATGGAGTGCGTGCATTGCCATGCTGCTCAATACCGCATTCGAAGCTTTCGAGTTTGCGTTTAGAGCTACGATTAGGACCTAAGAAAGGTGAACCTAACATAACGGCTCCTACAAATCCAAGTACTACCACAGCCTGCATAATAACAGGCAAATAATCAATTGGTGTGTGTTGCACAGAAGCTAACATAGTTTATCCCTTTGGTTTGCTTGTAATTAGATGGATTCCATTTTGCGCATAACAATCATTTTATGTTTAATAAACAGATTGTTTTTGAAATAACAGAACGCACAATAAACCCTATTTCCTTACTTTTTGTTTCGACGAAATTAAAAAATTGTTAGCATGCTAACAGTTAAAAAAGCTTAAAGCTGTTTTATATCATAATATTGGTTCCGTTAGAAATTCAATAATCGTTTCTATTGGAACAACTGTTTCCGTCATTTCGACCTTTTGGGAGAAATCTGCATATATTAAGAGATTTCTCCTAAAAGGTCGAAATGACGGCTATGGTTTCTCATAATATCCTTGAAATATGAACCACTTTCTTCGTTTCGAAAAAGGGTTCATCAAAGATATCGTTTAAATTGTAGACTTTCCAGTACTGTTTTAAGGGAATGAGTTCTGCATCAAGGTCTCCACCTTTAAGATATAGAACACCATTTTCTAGTTCATTGATCCCTTGCTTCTTTATTTTGCCGGCAACCCATCCCATGAATTCAGGGAGGGCAGTAACAGCACGGCTGACGATAAAGTCGAACTGACCATCAACCTGCTCAGCCCGGGCATGTATGCCTTTAACATTTTGCAGTCCTAAGGAAGCTGCAATCGCGTTTACCACTTTGATTTTTTTTCCAATGGAATCAACCAGTAAAAAATCAGTTTCAGGAAACAAAATAGCCAATGGAATTCCCGGAAAACCTCCACCGGTTCCAACATCCATAACCTTTGTGCCGTTAGCAAAAGAGATGACTTTTGCAATAGCCATAGAATGAATGATATGTCGTTCAACAATGTGTTCTATGTCTTTTCTGGAGATGACATTGATCTGTGCATTCCATTCAGCATAAAGACCGGGTAGGGCAGCAAATTGCGCTTGTTGCTGCGTGGTAAGGTTCGGGAAATATTTTAATATGTTGTCCATAACAGTGTGCAAAAGTAATGATTTTCAACCTATGATTTCAAAACTATGAATGCCTTTGTGGTATGTTTTTTTATTAAAGTACTCTTTTGCTTTAATTTTTATGAAAATAAATGTCCCATGCGTAGGAAGATTTTTTAAATTTGGCTTATATTTATTGACAATTTCATTCGTATATCAAATGATTTGTCTTTTTTGTTTTTAAGCTAACTACACTAGAAACGAAAAATTGCATGACTAATCGACCTAACTTTATCATTCTTCTGGTATTAAACAGTCTACTTTTCATTTCACTGAATAGTATGGGGCAGACAACCCCTGCTAAAAAGGCTATCTATCTTGAATATATCGACCAATATGCGTCGGTAGCTATTCGCGAAATGAAGAATTATAAGATTCCGGCAAGCATAACCCTGTCGCAGGCGCTCATCGAATCAGGGGCAGGGAAAAGTGAGTTGGCGGTTTATGCAAACAATCATTTTGGAATAAAATGTCACCAGGGCTGGACCGGACAAACCTTTACCCATGATGATGATGCCCCGAGCGAATGTTTTCGAAAATATAAAACAGCAGATGAGTCGTTTAAAGATCACTCATTGTTTCTTACAACCCGTCCGCGTTATGCCTCTCTTTTTAAGTTGGATATCTATGATTATAAGGCATGGGCACAAGGACTACGTAAGGCTGGTTATGCTACCAACCCCCGGTATGCTGAAATGTTGATTAAGGTAATTGAAGACTATGAGCTTTTTAAGTATGATCGGTTTGAAGGGCAGTTACCCATTCGCGAGAAAAAAGCTCCGACCTATGAAATTAAAAGGCATTCGCTGGATGTCTATTTCCAACCCGATTATGTTCAACCCAAAGCAGAAGAGTTTACATTCGTTGATGTAGATAAGGGTGGACGGAAAGTATACATCAACAATGGAATTTTATTTGTCTTTGCAGAGAAAGACGACTCTTATCTCTCAATAGCCAGTTCTGTGGATGGAAAAGTAGGTCGTTTAGCACGTAATAACGAGATGAAACGAAGAGATGGACTGACTGAAGGCCAGATTGTCTATCTGGAAAATAAGAAGTGGAATGGTATTCGTACCCAGTATGTCGTTCAACCTTATGATACCTGGTTTTCTATCTCACAATATACAGGGGTGAAAGTAAGAGCCTTAAAACAACTGAACCCGATGTATGGAGATAAATTGCCTAATCCCGGAATTCCACTAAATTTGAAGGGAGAGATACATCGTACTTTTCTTGACAGACTGTTTGGAAGATAGGCTTAATGATCAAGCCATTCCTTAAACTCGGCTACTTTTTGTCTGCTAACAATCACCTCCTGCTCTGAAGCCGGATTTAATTCAACTTTCAGTTTATAGTTGAAGTAGTTATGAATCTTGTGGATGCTACGCATGGCTACAATAAACTGTCGGTTTACACGGAAGAAGTTTACCGGGTTCAACTGTTTCTCTAACTGATCCAGACTATAATTTAACATATACCGACGGTTGTCTCTGGTAATCAAAAAAACAACTTTGTCTTCAGTGTATAGATAGGCGATGTCTTCAGCCGAAATCGGAATCATGCTGTCGGCCTTGTTTACCAGAAAACGACTTCTATACGATTTATTCTTCTCATGATAATCTAAGATCATGTTTTGTAGTTGCTGCGAAATCTGATCAGGCGTTGAAGTAGGTCTCAGCTTTTCGAATTTATCCAGGCTGGCCTGTAACCGTTCAAGCTTGATGGGTTTCAGTAGGTAGTCTATACTATTTAGTTCGAACGATTTGATGGCATATTCATCATAGGCTGTGGCAAATATCACAGGACTCTTCACCTCCACCTGATCGAAGATAGCAAAGCTTAATCCATCCGCTAATTGAATATCCAGAAAGATGAGATCGGGATTTGAATTCTCTTGTAGCCATTTAATGGACGACTCTATGCTGTCGAGTGTATCCAAAACTTTTATGTCCCGACCTGTTTCGCTGAGCAGGTTGATCAACCTTTGCGCAGCATGCTGTTCATCTTCTATGATTAATACGTTCATTGTGTTTTATTTTTAGGGTTATTGTTTTTCTTTGGCTGATTCAAACTCAACCAATGGAACTGATACCTTATATTTTGTTGACGATTCAATCACAATCACTTTTTTTACGGTGAGGTATTGATATCGATTGATGATATTTTTCAACCCAATCCCTGTCGACCTACCCGGTTCAATCTTCTTCTGCAGGTTATTCTCTACCGATAGATAATTGTTGTTCGACATAAATATCTTAATCTTCAATGGTTTATCCTTAGAAATAATGTTGTGTTTGATCGCGTTTTCAACCAACATCTGAAGCGCCAATGGTGCCACATACATGCATTGGTTTTCTTGAGGCACATCCATCTCAATTTCCAGATTCTGTCCGAAACGTGTTTGTTGAAGATACTTATATTTCCCAATCATGCTGAGTTCTTCACTCAGTGGAACCAACTCCCTACCCGTATTGCTTAACGAGTATCTTAAAAAATCACTTAAGTTTTCAACAAAAGAAACAGCATCGGGATTCTCTTCAACCTGCGCCGCAAGTGTATTCAAACTGTTAAACAGAAAGTGAGGATTAACCTGACTCCGGAGGTTTTCATACTGCGCTTCATAGGTCGATTTCTCCAGATCTTCAGAGCGTTTAATGTTGTGTTTCCACTGCAAATAAAAGAAAACCCCTTCATGTAGTGCCGTTACAAAAAAAGCAACCAGATTAGAAATGAAGATGTTTTGCCAGATCTGAGTACTCATCTCAAATTCTTTGTGGATGACGAACATATAGATCCACCAGATTATCACAAGGTTGAGCAATGAAACATATATGAAAATAGCAGGCACCTCAAGGAAGAGATGGAGGATCGGGCGTTTATCCCAGGGAAAGGTTTTCCAAAGTGTAAAGACAATATGCCGACAACCGATCCAGCAGATAGTAGAAAAAAGAAGGCTTACTAAAATCCGAAACCAAAAATTATTATCAGCCGGATTGCTTCTGATAAAAATAAAAGGCAATACGGCTAACATTAATCCAAGTAACGGGATCCCTAAGAATAACAGCCACTTATCATTGAATTGATATTTTTTTAGTGTTTTAGAGCAATGTAAAAGATGCATGAAATCGAATTTATTTTGCAAAGATCAAACATAAACTGAATTTCTGACATTACAAAATGCTGAAATGAATAGATTTGATGCTGAACCCAACTTTTCAACGAACAAGGGGTTGCAACCCCATGTTGGACGAAAAGTTGGGTTCAGATATTATGCGGATTATTGTATTTGCATTATTGTATTTTAATAATTACATTTGCATAATTGAATTTTAATTATGACAAAGATTAGAAATCCATTTATTACAAGCGGTTATGTTTCGGCTGAATATTTTTGCGACCGGGAACGTGAAAGTGCTGAATTAATTCGCTCTCTCACAAATGGGCAGAATATAGCGATCATCTCACCACGCAGAATGGGGAAGACAGGGTTGATAGAACATTGTTTTCACAAACAGGTTATTGAAAGCGAATATTACACCTTCTTTGTAGATATATACGCAACAAGTAGCCTCAAAGAGTTGGTCTTTGCACTGGGTAAACAGATTTTCGAAACACTAAAAACCAAAGGGGAAAAGTTTTTAGATCACTTTTTCGCGACAATAACCTCCTTGCGTCCGGCCTTTAAGTTAGATGCTGTCAGTGGTGCCGCTTCATTTGATATCGGCATTGGAGATATCCGGCTTCCCGAATACTCTTTGGAACAGATTTTTCGTTATCTGGAGTCGGCAGATAAACGTTGTATAGTGGCTATAGATGAGTTTCAACAGATTGCAAAGTATCCTGAAAAGAATATTGAAGCGATACTTCGAACCCATATACAAAAATGCAAAAACGCAAATTTTGTTTTAGCCGGAAGTCAGCGGCACATGATGCAGAATATGTTTTTTTCTGCTTCACGACCATTTTATCAGAGCGTTGGCGTGTTAAATCTGGATGCAATCGTCAGTGACGAATATGTTGCATTCATCCAGAAACACTTTGCTGATGCCGACAAAACAATTTCAAAAGAGAATATCATACTTGTTTATAATCTGTTTGAAGGTCACACGTGGTATATTCAAAATATCTTCAACAGGCTCTATTCGCTCACTGACAAAGATGAAGCGTGTAGCTCAACGTTTATTGCCGAATCAATAGATGAGACCATCGCATCGTATGAACCCATGTTTCAGAGCATGTTATCATTGTTGCCCGAAAGACAAAAAGAGCTTCTATATGCCATTGCCAAAGAGCGGAAGGCTTCGGGGGTGACTTCCGCTGCATTTGTTAAAAAGCACGGGTTACAATCTGCCAGCTCTGTTCAGGCCTCTCTTAAGCAACTTTTAGATAAAGAGATCATTACAAAAGAAGGTGATGCTTTTCAGGTTTACGATCGCTTCTTTGGGTTATGGTTATCAAAAGCATACGGAACAGGATATAATATCTGAAACCCAACTTTCAATCCAACAAGGGGTTGCAACCCCTTGTTAAATATAACCAGCTATTGAGGATTTGCAATCCTCAATTTAAAAACAACCCACTATCGCCATCGTTCCATTCCCTTTAGAATCGGTATCATCAAACATATTGTTTGCAACCTCAACTCCCATCGCTGCAAATATCAACACATCATCAGGTGGTAATTCAGGTTCCCTAAACGAAGCCGTAAGTTCAATATTACAATTCGTTCTACTCCGTTTCATCCATTCACTTCTAACAACAATGCTCCGGTTGTGCAAT
>JAHEYR010000137.1 GCA_023251485.1 Bacteroidales bacterium | reverse complement strand
TACTCGAAGATGTCAACGTTAGGGGTATCAAGGCAACAAATACCGGAAATGCTATACTCATTCGCCTGGGACATCGTAATAAAGATTCTCTGGTAAGCAGCTTACGGAATGTCCATATCAATGATGTTACTGTTGCTGTTCCCGCCGGCAAACCGGATAAAGGATATAATATGGAAGGTCCTGAACTGAGATATCCGCACAATGTGATCCCCTCTTCAATTACAGGACTACCTGGACATCCGGTAGAGAATGTAACACTCGAAAATATCAAGATCATTTATGAAGGGGGTGGCAATAAAGCGACAGCCTGTTTTCCAATGGATTCATTGACCCATATCACAGAAAACCCTGCCGGCTATCCTGAGTTCTCTATGTTTGGAGAACTACCTGTTTGGGGCTTTTATGTGCGGCATGTAAAAGGATTGACCCTGAAAAATATTCAGATGAGCTATCAGAAAGAAGACTTTAGAGCAGCTTGTGCTTTCGATGATGTGCAGGGGTTGAATATTAATAAAATGGAGATCCCTACTACTAAGACACTACCTATTGTTGTGTTTAATAACGTTACGGGGCTGACTACCGATAAATTACAATTCCCTGTTGAAAAAGATAAAGCCATTTTAATGCAGAAAAAGTAGTCTATTCTAATAATATTCTTTTTTAAGCCATCAGAACAAATGTTCAGGATGGCTTTTTTTATGCACATAAAAATCAGGATGATTTTTAAAGTTATTTAATGAGAATATTTATTAATTTGGCACTTGTTTTTGATAAGCTTTAAAATATCAACATCACTTATCCTTATTCATACATTTTAAACCCAAAATAAGTAATAATGGAAGCAGTTGTCATTAAAGAACGTCTGAAATCTCTTGATGCATTAAGAGGTTTTGATATGTTTTGGATTATTGGAGGCGAAGGACTTTTTCTCACCCTGAAAAACTTCTCGCATATTCCTTTCATCGCCTTTGGAATAGAGCAGATGGATCATGTAAGTTGGAATGGTTTTCATTTTATGGATCTCATCTTTCCCCTGTTTTTGTTTCTGGCAGGGTTAGCCATGCCTTTTTCATTAAAACGTCAACTTGAAAAGGGCGTTCCTAAAAAGGAGGTCTATCTTCATATCTTTAAGCGGACTTTGATTTTAATACTGTTTGGTATTCTGATAAACGGAGTGCAGGTATTAGAATTTCATAAAATAAGATTTGCAAGTGTTTTGGGCCAAATCGGTATCGCCTATATGTTTGGCGCACTTATTTTCTTGAATTTCGACTATAAGAAACAGATTATATGGGTTGTCAGTATCCTAGTAGGTTATTGGGCTATGTTGAGGTTTATTCCTGTTCCGGGTGTCGGTGCCGGTGTATTAACGATGGAAGGCAGCTTGAATGGTTATATTGATCGTCTCTTCATGCCGGGACATCTGTATCGCGAAATCCATGATCCCGAAGGATGGCTTGTTAAGATCCCTGCTACAGCCACTGCTCTATTGGGTGCGTTGACGGGTGCTTTTATTAAGGAAGGAAAATATAACGGTTATAAGAAAGCCGGATTATTATTGATTACGGGGACCATCTTTTTGATATTATCCCGCGTGTTAGATCCAATCTTTCCAATCAATAAGAATTTGTGGACCAGCACCTTTGTATTGCACACTGCAGGATGGAGTCTGTTGCTCTTTTCATTGTTCTATTTTGTAATCGATGTCCTTCATTTTCAGAAGTGGGCATTCCCCTTCGTTGTTATCGGGATGAACTCTATTACCATTTATCTGGCAGTTAGTTATGTTCACTTTAGCTATACCGCCAACGCACTATTTGGTAGTATCGTTAAGTTGATTCCTGTCGATTTCCAGCCCTTTTCTCAGGTCATCTTTTTATTACTGGTCGAATGGTGCTTCCTCTATTTCTTATATCGCAAAAAGATATTCCTCAGAGTATAAGAAACTGTGTCAGCAACGCTTTTAGGTTTGTAAAGTATCAAGACGCACATCAGTGCGTCTTTTTTTATTTATGACTAATTCGGGATTAATCTGAGGTTTAAACACATTCCCACAATATCTTAAAAAAGAACCTTTTAATTTGTGACAATATGGTCGAAACGAAAAGAGGGGTTAGGACGTCCAGGACTCAGACAACGTAATGTGACAATTCTTGCTGCTAGACTATCTGTCGTCTTTGTATTGAGCGTATCGCGGACAATCTGTTCCAGCTTTTCCGGACTCATCTCTACTCGTGCATTTAATGTCAATCGGGCTTTACTTCCTGTCCCTGCCGAACCCCGGAAATTCAGTGTATCGCCTTTTCCTGTCAGATTGCCTATGAGGTAGTTCTCATCCGACTCCAGCATGATCTTGACATGTCCCACATAAGCCTTCATCCCATCAAATTGGCTGCTGAAATCTTGCATCAGATTCTTTGCAAAAGCATCCCAATCTGTCGGTTCGCCACTTAGTTCAATGGTGCTGTTCAGCCAACCGAGAACGGCTTCACCCTCTGCATATATATCATAGTCGACTTCAGCTAATCGCTGACCGGCATTGGTTCTATTCGAAACCTCTTTAAGCCATTCCTCAATGCCTTCTCCTGTTATTGCGCTTACCGTCATTATTTCAGCTTCGGGAAATTTTGCTTTTGCTTTTTCTTTTAGTGCTGTTAACTCATCTGTACTCAACAGATCTGTTTTACTGATTAAGATAATGTCACTTTCTTCGAGTTGCTTCATGAAGATATATGCAGCGCTAAGGTGCATCCCTGATGTTTTACCACTCAGTATATCATTGAGATGAGCAGGGTCAGTCATCACTGAAAGTGGACTGATCAGAAGCTCATGATCCATCCTCTCTTTGAGCGGCTGTACAATGGTAGCTGAGAGATCTGTACAACTACCAACAGGTTCTGCGATGATAATATCAGCATTAGCCTCTTCGCGTACCTGCTGCATAGCATTAAGCAGTCCGTCAAAATTGCAGCAAAAACAACTGCCACTGACTTCAGAGACCTTTATGTTGTTGTGCAGAAGTATTGCTGTGTCTACAAGATCGGGTGCCTGATCGTTTGTAATCAACCCTACACGTTGTCCGTTTTCCATGATTCTGCGTGCAGCCTCCCATAATAAGGTTGTTTTTCCCGCACCAAGGAATCCTCCTACCAAAATTAGTCGTGTTGTTTTCATCCTTGAAAAATTTGTTATTATAGTTTTGATGGAACGCGCATATTTACTTTACATCGGTGTTTGTACTTGTAGGACATGCTCGTTTCCTGATTGTTTTTTATTTTTCTGAAATAGATTTATCTTTTGCGCAGTTGCACTGTGATGATGTACGATTCATTGCCGGTTGGATAACATAAACAAAAAACAGTGAAGCAAGTATACCACCCATAATTGGACCTAGGATATAGACCAGAAAGAAACCTCCATTTTGATCAGGGAAGGCAGCACCTCCCCATCCGGTTAACCATGCAACCATTCGCGGACCAAAATCACGGGCTGGATTCAATCCTGCCTGCGTTAATGGTGCAATGAGGCAGATGATAGAGCTTACGGTCAGTCCAATGAATAATGGAGCAAGGGCATCGTCGGGACGCCCTACATTACAACCTTCGGTAAGGGCAAAGATCATAAGAAGAAGCAAGAAGGTTCCCAAAGCCTCGGCTCCTATGGCCAACGGCATCGATACTACAGCCGTACTGCCTGGAATTGCATAATATTCGCCAAACATTTTAGCCGTTTGAACTGATTCAGCAGTCCCACGAATGATATGATGGCTACTTTCGTAGGCTGAGATTGAAGGCGCAAAGAGTACATATACAGCAAGTCCTGCCAGAAAAGCCCCCACAAACTGTGCAATAAGATATACCGGTAATTTACGTGCGGCCATCCTTTTACCGATGACCAAGGCAATACTTACCGCAGGATTGAGATGTGCACACGATAGATGCCGTGTCAGATAAATAGCAAGTGTAACACCTAACCCCCAGGCAAGAGCTATCTGCATAATACCTTGGTAAGCGCCAAATAACACGGATACGGCAACTGATCCACAACCGAATAGCACCAATAGAAAGGTCCCTAATGCTTCGCCAATAAACTCTCTTGAAAATCGCATCTTGATTTATTTGAATAACTAAAAATGAAAGGACAAAATCGAAATAAATTATGAGGGGCAACAAAAGTAAACATTAACAGCAACATCCATCTCCATCACTATCGTTACAGCAACATTCAAATTCTTCACTTTCAAGTTCTGCTAATGCCGTAGCAGATCCATCTTCGCGTCGGGTTGCGTTTCTGGCGAGGATTTTCTTGAGGCAGACACATTCCTCGCAACAGTGTGTTGCTTTCTGGATATGGCATTTTTGGGTTGTATATATTGGCTGAGATGCAACCACATTGCTTCTGCTGACTTTTGCTTCATCGGTTGACACGGTTGCGATCTGATCTTGAATGATTGAAAGAGCTATATTCGGTGTGGTTTCTATTCTTGCATTCATCATCAGTTTAACCCGATTGGATGCGACAAGTGAAATGTTCTTTGCCCAATCCCCGTCGTGGATAGCCGTAAAACTGATCTTTTGAACCTGTTCTCCATTTAGTAACAGAAACTTTAAATGACCGATCGGTATTTGCTTTTCTCTAAAGTCATTCACCACGTTTTCAATAAAGCAGATGACATATTCGCCGGCTTCAGGTTTTGTAGCAGTAAAAGTAAATTCCTCATTCAGCCAGATGAGATTGCTCTCTCCATTTCCATACAATTCGTAATCAATTTTAAGAGGTTCTCTTTTTAGTGGAGGCAGATTCTCCAACGTGTCAAGCCAGTTGTCTATATTTTGAGGGCTAAACGAATTCTGAGTGATCGTTATTTTATCCTGAAGCATTTTATTGATCAGACTCTTTAGAACTGGCACTTCAGCCTCAGATAACAAATCTATTTTGTTTATGATCAATAGGTCTGCTTCTTCTATTTGTTTGTCAATGATAAAAATTGTGTTCTCACTGAACATGAGATTATCTCCTTTTAGAAAGGATAAGAGCAATCGGGCGTCGATAACCGTGGATAGTATAATACTTTCGATGATATCTTTATTGAAAGCCATTAATGGTCTCACAACAGTTGAAACAAGATCTGTACACGATCCAACACTTTCTGCAAAGATATAATCGGGTTGCGCGTCTTGATACAAGCGGACTATTTTGTCACTTAGACTATCAAAATTTGACGAGAAACAACTATTGAAGACCTCTTCGGATGGATTATAATTTGCATTAACAAAACGGGTTTCCTTATTATAATTGTCCTGATCGTTCGTTATCACACCTACTTTTTTGCCTTCGGTACTTAAAACTTTTGCAGCATTTGTGATAGCAGTCGTCTTGCCGCCTCCTAAAAAGCCTCCAACAATATGTAATTTCATGCGAACATAATTTTTTCCAAAATTAGTTATAATCGAAATTTAACAAACGTTCTTATGAATTTTTGATGACACTCAGATGCAGCTGATAAAAAGAGTCATTCTCAAATAGCCCTCAGGTAGTCCTCTGGTTCCGACTTCGTATCATCGGACCAATAGAGTACCAATTCAACACCTATCTGATACTCTTCAAGTAGAAAAGTTATCTATTGTATATGGGCTGTATATGAAAAGGATCAGATGATATTGGTTGACTATCATAAATCTAACAATGCATGCATTTTATGCCCAAATTGTCCATCTGGCATGATGCAACCTTTTCATAGAATTTGCATCTTTATATTGAAAACTTTATGGTTATGAAGCGAATATTATGGATCTGTGTGGCTATGATTTTTTTATGGGCCTGCAAGAAAGAAGCAAAGAACAATGTTATCGTTGATCCTCTCTCTTCGACGTTTAATTTGAATTATATTGATAATGTTCTTTTTACAAATGATAATGGAACACTGATAGCGGGTGTCTATCATCATAAGTAACATCGTATGGTCTAAAAATAATTATGAATGGGGCGATCTCATTTCTGGATCCGGATGGGGATCTTCATTTTATTCATTTCAGGTTGCAAAGATGTTTCAACGAACCGATGGGTCGTATGTTTGTATTGGCACCGTTATGGAGGGTGGCGACGTTGTTTATTCTACCACTTTAGTCATTGAGTTAAACTCAAAAGGAGAACAGGTTAGTAAGCATGAATTTAAAGATCTGAGTACTTCAAATGCATTACAAACAAGCGATGCGGGATATATTTTGTTTGGAACGCAATTGGTAAAACTCGATGCGAAGTTTAATCAACAATGGGTGAAGAATGTGAAGGATAATCTCTATTCTCCTATTCAGATTATCTCTACTACAAATGGTGGTTTTGCTATGACTGGTTCCTATAAATCCGATCAACCGTTTCTGAAGAAACTTGATGCAAACGGTAATGAAATTTTAAATACAACCTATAAGCACAATGCTTTTCCATTTAATGAAAATGGCACAGATTTAGTTCAGCTACAAGATAACGGCTTTTTAATCATAGGAAGGACAAGAAATCTTAATCAATTAACCGATCTTGATTGTCAAATAATCAGGACTGACTTTAAAGGAGATACGCTCTGGACTAAGCGATTTGGCAACTCAACCAACGAATGGCTTGATCGAATCGTTTCATCTGATCAAAATGAATTTGTGATACAGGGTACAAGCGGCTTTCCAAACGAAATACAGAAATCGATACTGCTCAAGATTAATCTGGATGGACAGATATTAGATTCATGTAGGGTCGACAAGTTTCCTATGATGCTTTATTCGCCTTTAAAGAATTACGTCAAGGTTCAAAGTATCGATACCGCACATATAAACTTCTTTGTAGTTTATCAGGATAAATTGTTTGTGAAATAGAAAATAGTAGTATTTTTTTAGGATAGTGTTTGAATAAAAGACTAGTGCCGACTACAAATTTGCCCTAGTGAAAATTATTAGTTCCTAAATGGAATACTAATCCCGATAAACTATAAACTGTAATTTTATTCAGGCGATACTGTAACTGAAAAGCTAACGCTTCCGGGAAATTTATCCCAATAGGCCTGACTCGTATATCGCCAAAGACTCTTGGGACCGAAAAGAGAGCATCCAAATTGAGGTGCAAAACCACCGTTGGGTATTGATATGGTTTCGTATGAGATAAAGAAATCATTTGAAATTTCAATGTTGTAATCAGACAGATCAAAGATATTGTCTCCTTTTTTGAAGCGGTATTTTAAGATGATTGGCTTTTTTAGTAGATTATTAGTAGGGCGACCAGATTCGCCATTAAAAATGTTAATTCTAAAAAGCACCTCTGAGTTGTTACTTGTTATGCATTGCAAATTTACTTTTGCAACTCTTATTGGTTGTTTGTTTTTATACAGCACGCCTATCTCAGATCCAGAATTAGAACATTTTGATCCGGTGCTCATAAACTTGCTGTAACTTGTATTTCCCAGAACTCTTATCTTGTTCTTTGACCCAGGGTTAATTACTACCTCATGAAGTGTATAGATAATTTTATTCATGGGAATTTCAATATTTGTTTTCCGGATAAGGTCAGTGAGGATGAAATTTCTTGATTCGTAACCTATACACGAAACTTTCAACGTGTCGTGTATATTTGAGTCTTTATAGGCGATAGCGAAATTCCCAAGGGAGTCAGAGACTGTTCCGATGTCTTTTCCAGGTATCTCAATATTAACATAGGGTATAGGTTTTTTTGTTTCGGTTTCTAATATTTTTCCTGAAAGGGTTTGGGCGTTACTGATGAAACTGGTTAGAAAAACAAAAAAATACAATAATGTAAGTCTAATTGTTAGCTTATTCATATTTATTGTTTTATAAAGGGGTTCCTGATAATAGATCGTTTTCTACTTTATATGCCGCTCATAAGCATAGCTCAACCATTTCTGTTTTATCTCCAGGTATAGATCGTAATCATTTACTAAGGAGATGAAGCCGATGGAGAAATGGCAGTATTTCATGAAGT
>JAHEYR010000021.1 GCA_023251485.1 Bacteroidales bacterium | reverse complement strand
CCCCTACTAAATAAAACCAGCATGAAATCCAGAATTCTATTACTCATCTTACTGATTGGAGTAGGCTCACTCAATGCAAAAGCCCAACAATTAAAAAAGATATTTGACGACACGGAAAAGCAAACCTCCTTTATGCTCGACCAGGTCAACCAAACAAAAACTGCATGGCTCAACGATGTGCAGAACAAGAAAAAGCCTGAAGTCGTATCACCCCGTACTCTCACTCCTGATGGGAAACTGGTCATGGTTCCTGCCAAAGACTGGACGAGTGGTTTCTTCCCCGGCGTACTTTGGTATATCTATGAATTCACCGGCAAAGAACAATGGAAAGAGAAAGCCGAAGCATTTACTGCTAACCTTGAAAAGGAAAAATTCAATGCCGGCACACATGATATGGGCTTTAAAATCTATTGTAGCTATGGCAATGGATATCGCTTAACGAACAACACAAGCTATCGCGACATCATCATTCAGTCAGCCAAAACCCTCTCCAAACGTTTTAATCCCAAAGTAGGTTGCATCCGCTCATGGGATCATAACAAAGAGAAATGGGATTATCCGGTTATCATCGATAACATGATCAATCTGGAGTTACTCTTCGCAGCTACACGTCTATCAGGCGACTCCTCTTTCTATAAAATTGCAGTCAGTCATGCGACGACTACGATGAAAAACCATTTCCGTTCTGACTATAGCTCTTTTCATGTGGTTGATTATGACACCTTAACCGGAAATGTAATCAAGAAGACGACCCATCAGGGCTTTAGTAATGAGTCGGCATGGGCACGTGGACAAGCTTGGGGATTGTATGGTTTCACTATGTGTTATCGCGAAACAAAAAACAAAGCATTCCTCAATCAGGCGGAAAAGATTGCAGGATTTATTTTCAATAACCCCACCCTACCCAAAGACCTGATTGCCTATTGGGACTTTAACGCGCCCAATATTCCCAATGAGCCACGTGATGCTTCCGCTGCCGCTGTAATGGCTTCAGCATTATATGAGCTGAGTCTCTATTCAACACAAGGAAAGTATTTTAGAGGAATTGCAGATAAAATCACAAGCAATTTAACCAGCCAATACCGTTCAAAGATTGGAGAAAATCAGGGATTTATTTTAATTCACAGCACCGGATCAAAACCGATGAATAGCGAAGTGGATGTACCTCTAAACTATGCAGATTATTATTACCTCGAAGCACTATTGCGTGGAGAAAAACTAAAGAACAAGAAGCCTTTATTTTAAGTTTCGCAAATATTATCTAACCCTTACATAAATGAAAAAAGTAATTCTACTATTTTTAAGTTTGATTTTCTCAGCACAATTCATCTCTGCTCAGAAAACATTAACACAAGAAGAACGCATGCAATGGTGGCGGGAGGCTCGCTTCGGCATGTTCATCCATTGGGGTGTTTATTCAGTTCCCGGTGGCGTATACAATGGTCACGAGATGAGACGTGGAGGGGCCGAATGGATCATGAACCGTTCAAAGATCCCTGTTGCCGAATATCAACAATATGCGAAGCAATTCAACCCCGTAAAGTACAATGCCGAAGATTGGGTCAAGATGGCCAAAGATGCCGGCATGAAATACATCGTAATCACCGCTAAACATCATGATGGCTTTGCGATGTTCGAATCGAAAGCCAGCAAATGGAACATTGTTGACGCAACACCTTACGGAAAAGATGTGTTGAAAGATCTTGCCGCTGCCTGTAAGAAGTACGGCATCAAACTAGGATTCTACTATTCGCAGGCACAGGACTGGAATAACCCAGGAGGAGCGGCCTCAAGAAAAGTAGCAACCGAAGGTTGGCTGAATCCCGACTCAACAAAGATTGATGCTTACACTCAAGCAAACAATGGTCATTGGGACCCGGCACAAACAACAGCTACGATGGGTGAATACATTGACAAAGTAGCGGTACCACAAGTAAAAGAGTTGTTAACAAATTATGGAGAGGTCTCTGTTCTTTGGTGGGATACTCCTACCAACATGACGGATGAGTATGCCACAAAACTGCAAGCCCAATTGAAACTTCAACCCAACATCATCACCAACGACCGACTCAAACGTCCTAACTTCCCCGGCGACACAAAGACCCCCGAACAAAAAATCCCAAGTCAGAGTGAGTTAGATGGAAATAACTGGGAAACTTGTATGACAATGAACGGCTCATGGGGCTTTAAAAGCTATGACCACAAATGGAAAAGTACCGAAACATTGATCCGGAACCTTGTTGATATTGCGTCTAAGGGCGGAAACTATTTATTGAATATAGGTCCCAAAGCTGATGGTGAGTTTCCACAAGAAAGCATTGATCGATTGAAAGAAATCGGAACATGGATGAAGATGAATGGTGAAGCCGTTTATGCAACAAAAGGCAGTCCCTTGCAACCATTATCATGGGGTAGATGCACCAGCAAGGAAACAAAAGAAGGAACGATCCTTTATGTTTCTATCTTCGATTGGCCAACAGATGGAAAAGTCACCATCCCCGATTTAAAAAACAAGGTCATCGCTGCAACTTTATTGGCCAATAAAGCCAAACTAAAAACGATTTCTTCTGCTGATGGATTAACAATATCATTACCGGCCACAGCTCCTGATGCCATTGCGACTGTTGTAAAATTGGTAATAAAGGGAAAGATTGAAAAGAGTACTTTAGCAGAACCTAAAGCAAAAATGAAATCAGGCGCACTGGATTAAACTGTCAGAAAAAACCTTCGCAAAAGAGCATCGCAACAATTTAATTTACAAATAACTATGTCTAACTTAAAAAGAATAAATCTCGTTCTTTTACTCGTTTCGCTTTGTATCTACTCTACCCTCTTTGCACAGGATAAAGGAAAATACTCGCCTTACGGAAAGAAAGAGATGTACAAAAAAGGATGGATCGATTTCAATAAAAATGGAAAGATGGATCCTTTCGAAGATCCTACGCTGGATATCGAGCTCCGTATCAACGATCTGCTGAGTCAAATGACGGTTAATGAGAAGACAGGGCAATGTGTTACCCTGTATGGATTTCCCAACGTCCTGAAAGACTCTGTCCCCACTCCCGAGTGGAAAAACAAGATCTGGAAAGATGGTCTTGCCAATATCGATGAACACACAAACGGTGTCCGTCCTCCATTTAGCAAATCACAATCTCCATCAGTGCATGTCAAAAACATCAACGAAGTGCAACGATGGTTCATTGAAGAAACACGTTTGGGTATCCCTATCGACTTCACCAACGAAGGTATCTATGGTGCATGTTTCCCTGGAGCAGCATTGTTTCCAGCACAAATCGGTGTAGGTTCTTCATGGGATAAAGATTTAGTAACACAAATCGGAACCATCACAGCCATTCAAACACGTGCTGCCGGCTTCACCAATGTATATACCCCTATTCTTGATGTCGCCAGAGATCCAAGATGGGGACGCGTTGTAGAAAGCTATGGCGAAGATCCTTACTTTGTATCACAGATGGGATTGCGTCAGGTATTGGCCATTCAGGCACACAACGTTGTGTCTACACCCAAACACTTTGCAGCCTATAGCATTCCAATCGGAGGAAGAGATGGCGAAACCCGTACGGCTCCTCAAATCTCTCTTCGCGATATGCATACATTGTTGCTCCAACCATTTAGAGTAGCTTTCACCGAAGGACATGCGCTTGGCACCATGAGTTCGTACAACGATTACGATGGCATTCCGGTTACCGGCTCCTATTATTTCCTGACCGAGCTATTGCGCAACCTCTATGGATTTAAGGGATATGTAGTTTCAGACAGCGAAGCGGTAGAATTTATCTGGACCAAACATCATGTTGCTCCTGACATGAAAGATGCCGTAAAACAATCGCTCGAAGCAGGTATGAATGTCAGAACCACCTTCAGAGATCCTGAAACCTTCCTCAAACCGTTACGCGATTTGGTGAACGAAGGAGGCTTGTCGATGGAGACCCTCGATAAAAGAGTACGCGAAGTCTTACGGGTAAAGTTCTGGCTCGGCCTCTTTGATAAACCCTATATCGAAAACCCTGCTGAATCAGAAAAGATCTTCTCTAACCCCGATTTTGATAAGGTTTCGAAGAAAGCTTCGTATGAAGCAATGATCTTATTGAAAAATCAGGATCAGTTTTTACCACTCGACAAACAGAAAATCAAGAATATCTTAATTGCCGGACCTAATGCTACCGATGTATCATTGTCGCTTTCACGTTATGGCCCGAAAAAGATCGTGTATAAATCAGTAGTAGATGCTTTCAAAGCAAAACTTGGAAACGATGTGAACATCATGTACGCCAAGGGCTGTAATATCGTTGATAAGAACTGGCCTGAAAGCGAACTACTACCTTCAGAGCCTAACGCTGACGAGTGGAAAGACATCAATGATGCCGTTGAGAAAGCAAAAAAATCTGATGTCGCCATCTTAGTCCTCGGCGAAGATAACAAAACCGTTGGAGAATCACACTCTAAAACCAGCCTGGATCTCACCGGATATCAGCAGTTGCTGTTAACAAAAGTTCAGGAGACCGGCACACCTGTTGTGTTGGTTTTAATGAACGGACGTGCCATTACCATCAACTGGGCTAATAAAAAGTGTAAAGCAATCATCGAAGCATGGTTCCCTGGCAAGTATGGCAGTGAAGCCATTGCCGATGTCGTTTTTGGCGATTATAACCCTGGGGGAAAGTTAACGGTTACCTTCCCAAAATCAGTTGGCCAGATCCCATTGTGTTTCCCATTCAAACCCAGTGCTCAGGCTCCTGCCAAAACCACCATCAATGGGCCTCTTTATCCGTTTGGATTTGGTTTAAGCTTCACCACATTTGAGTATTCGAACCTCAAGATCACACCTGAGCAACAAAAAGCTGCCGGTATCGTTCAGGTTTCTGTGGATGTAAAAAATACAGGAAAAATGGAGGGCGACGAAGTCGTTCAACTCTACCTCAATGATGAAGTCAGCTCTGTCATCTCTTTTGTAAAAGAGCTACGTGGCTTCGAACGGATCCACCTTGCTCCGGGCGAAACCAAAACTGTACAGTTCACCTTGACGCCAAAAGAGCTTGAAATGCTCGACAGAAACATGAAATGGATCGTCGAACCTGGATGGTTTAATGTAATGATCGGCAGTTCGTCTGAAGACATCAGACAACAAGGTCGCTTCGAAATCACCACCACCGACCAGACCACCCGTCCTTATGTTTCTCCAAAAGTAAAAGGATCGATGGGAGACTAATCGATAATCATATTAGAGGGCACCATCAATCAAAGATGGTGCCCTATCTTATACGCTAAATAGAATATCCCTGAAATAATAAAAGCATGAAACCGATCATCTGGATTGTACTGGTTACACTTGGAATATTTAATAACTTATCCCAAGGCTATTGCCAACATCACAATTTCGCCTGTGCCGATTACACCCAAGGGAAAGTGTTTATCATAGAAAACGATCAGATCGTTTGGCAACACGAAGCACCAAATTCAAATGATCTGTGGGTATTGTCCAATGGGAATTTGCTTTTCACAACAGGACATGGTGTGTTAGAGATGACCAGAAAGAACGATACCATCTTTCATTATGCATCTGAAAATGAAATCTATGCTTGTCAACGGCTCAAGAATGGGAACACTTTTATTGGCGAATGCAATAGTGGCCGCTTGCTCGAAGTCTCACCAAAAGGCAAGATTGTAAAAGAGATAAACATATTACCCGATTCGGTAAAAGATGGAGGATCTGCCTTCATGCGCAATGTCCGTCGCCTGGATAACGGCCATTTTCTTGTGGCACATTACGGACTAAAAGTTGTTCGCGAATATGATTCTAATGGAAAACAGGTTTGGGAAGTCGGCGTACCCGGAGGCCCGCATACAGCTATTCGTCTGACGAATGGAAACACCCTGGTATCGGAAGCTGATGCACAAAAGGATCCACATATTTACGAGTTTGACAAAGCAGGAAAGATCGTTTGGAAGGTCTCGAATGCCGACCTTCCGAACAAACCATTTAAGTTTCTGGCCGGAATGCAACGACTATCCAATGGCAATACCATTATCTGTAATTGGTTAGGACATAATAATCAGTTTGGAATAGCTCCTCAAATCCTCGAAATCACCAAAGACAAGAAAGTAGTTTGGACTTATGCCAACTATAAAGACATGAAGACTATTTCCACTTTCATGGAAATAGAACAACCTTCTAATGAACACTCAAAAAGAGTAAATCATTAAAAGGTTGCCTTATTCTGATTCAGATCTGATAGATTATCCCATCATCACCATCACCGTATGTTCGGTTCCCTCTGCAAAGAGCGGCAATACATTCGACGAAATCGTTGCACCATCTACTGTGATTTGTTGAATCCCTTTCTGGATATGCTTTGGGTTCGAAATCTCAATATGGTAGGTAATGCCACGATATTTACGCGTCACCTTGAAACCATCCCAAGCCTCAGGAATACATGGATCGATTAGAAGTCCTTCGTATTCAGGCCTGATACCCAAAATAAATTGCGTAATGGTAAACATATTCCACGAAGCCGTTCCGGTCAACCAACTGTTCTTGGCCTCTCCCGGACGGAATGCGTCTTTACCGGCAATCATCTGCGAATAGACATAGGGCTCGGTCTTATGCAGATCGCTAATCTCTTCCAAGTAGGCCGGTGTAATGCGTTCATAATAGTCGAAAGCACGGTTACCATTTCCCACCATCGTTTCAGCAATCATAATCCATGGGTTGTTGTGACAGAAGATGCCCGCATTCTCTTTATACCCTTCAGGATAAGTAGAGATTTCGCCCATGTTGATATAATATTTTGTAAAGGCAGGATTATTCAACACGATGCCATATTCACAAGCCAGATACTTATTCACAGATTCGAGTGCCTTTGCAGCCCTTCCATCCTTCACACCAATACCTGCCATCACGCTAAAGCCTTGCGATTCAATAAATATCTTACCCTCTTCGTTTTCGTGACTTCCAATTTTCTCTCCATAATAGTCGTAGGCACGCAAAAACCACTCGCCGTCCCAACCATGTTTATCAATGGAAGCAACCATCGCATCAATTTGTTTTTGTGCGTTTTGGGCCAGATCTTTTTCACCACGCTTTTGAGCAATCCTGACAAAATCACCACCGTATAATACAAACATTGCAGCAATAAACAGCGACTCAGCTTTTCCGTCTTTCTGGTTTTCGGTTGTCTGGAAGCTTTCATCCGGATTAGTCGAAAAACAATTCAGATTCAAACAGTCGTTCCAGTCGGCACGACCGATCAATGGTAATCCATGCTGACCCTTATGATGAACTACATGATAAAATGAACGTTTCAAGTGTTCAAACATCGATGCAACATTGTTCAGGTCATTATCAAAAGGAACCTGCTCATCCAGTATCGACCAATCGCCGGTCTCCTTAATATAAGCAGCCACCCCAAAGATCAACCAGAGTGGATCATCATTAAAATTGCCACCGATATCAGCATTACCACGTTTGGTGAGGGGTTGATATTGATGATAAGCACTGCCGTCATCGAATTGCGTTGAGGCGATATCGATAATTCGTTGCTTAGACTCCTGTTGCAGCATGTGAACATAGCCCACCAGATCCTGATTAGAGTCGCGAAAACCCATTCCACGACCAATACCCGATTCGAAGAACGAAGTACTGCGCGACATGTTATAGGTAACCACACACTGGTATGGATTCCAGATATTGACCATTCTGTTTAAACGATCGTCGCCATGATCAACCGTCATGGTGGAGAGCAGCGCATCCCAATGGTTCCGGAGAACGGCCATTGCCTGATCGACCTTTTCAACCGAATCGTAACGAGCCATCATCTCAACAGCACGTTTCTTATTAATGATTTGAGGACCCACAAACTTCTCTTCGTCCGGATTCTCAATGTAGCCCAACACAAACACAAAGTTCTTCTCCTCTCCCGGCTGCAACTCAATTTCGAGGCAGTGCGAAGCGATGGGCGACCAGCCATGTGCTTCAGTGTTGGTTGGTTTGGCGTTGAAAACTACATCGGGTTGATCAAAACCATTGTACATACCCAGAAACGTCTCACGGTCGGTATCGAAACCTTCGATTTTACTATTTACCGAATAGAAAGCGTAATGGTTTCTACGCTCACGATATTCTGTTTTATGATAGATGGCACTTCCTTCAATTTCAACCTGTCCGGTTGAGAAGTTGCGTTGAAAGTTAGTCTGATCATCAAGAGCATTCCATAAACACCATTCAACAAAAGAGAACACCTTAAATTTCTTTGGCTTACTGTCTTTATTGAGCAGCCTCAGCTTCTGCACCTCGCACTGATCATCAATCGGCACAAAATAGAGTGCTTCAGCTTCCAGTTTATTCTTTTCGCTTTTGATGATCGTATATCCCAGTCCATGTCGACAAGTATAGTTCTCTACCTCAGCCTTTACAGGCTTCCAGCCCGGCGACCAAACGGAACCATTGTCATTGATATAGAAATACTTCCCACCATCATCGAGTGGAACATTATTATACCGGTAACGCGTAATGCGTCGTAAACGAGCATCCCGAAAGAAACTATATCCCCCTGCTGTATTCGAAACAATGGAGAAAAAATCTTTGTTACCCAGATAATTAATCCATGGATAGGGTGTCTTGGGCTGATCAATGACGTATTCCTTATTTATGTCGTCAAAAGAACCAAATTTCATAATTATAATTTTAAAAAAACAATATTTTTAATCTTTCAGCTTATTCCACCAGTTAAACTTTAGAATAACAGAAGTCACCACCGTCACCCCTATTGCAATGAAGAATGAAGGCCATTCGCGCAACACCAAAAAGATTGGGAAAGCCACTAATGAAGTCTGCCATGCAATGCCAATCACGACATTAAACATATCTCTGAAGAAGTCCTTATTTTCTTGGAATTTAGGATCTTGCTCCAATACTTTTTTAAGAACCGGTCTCCAGAAGCCCCATGGACGAACCTGTTTGTAAAACGTAATCAACGTTTCATCATCTTCAGGTTTCGTACACAATGTACCGATGATAGAACCGATGATAGAGATTATAAATATCACAGGGAAGGCATTCATGCTGAAGTTATTCGCCAAAGGCCACTGTTGCAGGAATGAGAGATGAAGGATAGGCAATAACAATGCTGCACCAATTCCCGAAAGCATACCCCAGAAATAACCGTAACTATTAAAACGCCACCAGTACCATTTCAACACATTGGGAGCTGTATAACCACCCCAGAGAGCTGCAGTAATCCAAAGCACCACCTCATTGATCGAAGTAACCACAAAACCAACAGCAATACCGACCACAACGACAGCGATTGAAGCAAGATAACTCATCTTTACATATTTCTTTTCGCTGGCATGCGGGTTGATATACCGTTTGTAAATATCATTGACCAGATAAGCGGGAGCTGCATTAACCGTTGCCGCAAAGTTGCTCATAAAAGCAGCGATCAGACCGGCCATCAGGAAGCCCAACAAACCCACCGGGACGTAGGTAGCCAATACATGTGGCAAGATACTCTCGAAATCGGGTTGCGTTAAAGAAGCTTTATATAGCGTATCAAAGTTCACCAATGCGAGGATCGTCAAACCGGCGATCATAAAATAACGTGGAGGATTCAGTACGATGTTTACCAACGAACTCATCTTGGCCGCCTCTTTAGGACTCTTGGTGGAGAGGATACGTTGCATATCATAGTTGGGTGCCGGACCTGCAGCAGCCAAAAAGATTCCTTTAAACAACATCATCATAAAGAAGAAGCCAAACATCTCATAGCCGTCCTTCATAATCCATTCGTTGAAGGCATGAAGTTTGGGTGATGCCGTAGCCGAGATATGCGTCCAATCCAGTCCAACGTGGGCACCGAATCCTATACTCTTCCAGCCTGCAGGCAAGACAGCATTAATGGCTTCAGGCGAAATCTGATTGATGGCAATAATACCGATCGCGATCGAAGCGATAGTGAGAATGCCATATTGAATAACCTCGGTAATAACCACACTAAACATACCCCCTTTTACAACATAAAAAGTCGTAATAGCCATCAATATCAGTGCATAAAGATTTTCATTAATCTGTGGGTAAGCTAAGAGCGTATGTGGATCCGTAATCAACGCAGGCAAAAAAGAGGCTGCAAACTTCCCAATCCCTTTAAAACCATAGGATAAGAAACCGATCACACTCACGAGGGCGAAGATCACCACAATGATATGCGAAAGTGTAGCACCATGACCTTTTCCGAAACGGGTTCTGATCCATTCGGCACCGGTCATCACATTAGATCTACGCAACCACGCCGAGATATAGACCATCAGAAAGATCTGATTAAACACAGGCCAGAGCCATGGAATCCAGATACTTTTAAGACCATAAACAGCTAGCCAGTAAACAATTAACATCGTACCGGCAATATCGAACATCCCCGAAGCATTCGAAATACCCAACAAATACCATGGAAGAGAGTTTCCACCCAAAAAATACGACTGTATATTCTTGGAGGCCCTTTTCGATACCCAATACCCAATAATTATCGTAGCGATAAGATAAAGGACAATGATTGTTAAATCGATAAAATGTAATTTCATAAAATGTATTTTTTAACTGATAGGCGTTATTTATGTGATGAAACTTCGATTAAGTAAAAAAAAGGGTTGCAAGCCTGGATACCTACAACCCAGGGATTAAAACATCAAACCAATTCTTTCTTTTTTCGTTTTTTCGTAGACTTCGCGACTAAACAGATAGAGTTGTGCAGGTTTGTGCGGTACGCCAACCTGCTTTTCTTTCAGCGCAACCACGTAAGGCATTTGCCCCACTTTTTTCCTGAAATTTCGTTTTTCTAACGGAGTATCAAACACTGCCTCCAGCAATTTTTGCAATTGTGTGAGCGTAAACCTTTCGGGCAGTAGCTCAAACATGATAGGGTCGACCTTCACCTTATTGCGAAGGGCTTCCAGCGCTTTATCAAAAATGTGTTTGTGGTCGAAAGCCAACTCCATGCCGGGAATCTCATCTATCGGAAACCAACTGGCATTTCTATTGTGTACCGTAAGCTCAACTTTAGTACTATCAATTAAAGAGAAGTAACCAACGGTGATAATACGGTCGGCAAAACCCTTATTCATATAATCCAGCCATATTTTATCCTTTGCGCCAGCAACCCTGTCGATATCGCTGAAAGTATAAAACTGCTCCAAATAGATATTTTCAAGACCGGTCAAGTCCTTCAAAATTCTACTGGCAGCACTATCGAGAACCTCGTCCTCGAAGATATGATAGCCCGTAAGGGTATGGTCTTTAATGATTACCGCCCCTGTTTTACTGTCTATCAATTCGCGTTCGACCAATAACACATTAAGTTTTTCGAAGTCAAAACCGAAAATAACACAGTCGACAGAAATGTTTGGAATAATAACTTCTTTACCCATTGAATAACTGATTTATATGTAAACACCTCCACTTAGTGTATAAAAGATACCTTTGGGCAAATATAGTTATTATTTTGTTAAATCATTATCATAAAATAAATAACATTTTTTTTTAATTTAATACACATTGATCATTTCAAGAGACTGACCGATTGTAGGTTCATATCCCCTACTTCCATTCCGGACATAAAATTCAATTCCAACACAATGAATAACAGAACAGTCCTCACCAATCACTGTTCCTTCCGGAAATGAAACCTTTATCTCTGTATTCAGTGCAGTATATGGATCCATATAGTCAGAATATGCATACGCACATTTGGTATCAAGTTGATTGGTGGGCTCATATTGCCGTGTTTCTTCAGAATAGCAATAATCCGAAACGATACTCAAATGGCTGATCAACCGATATTTTTCGGCTGCCCTCGAAATCTTTGCACCCTGTAAACAAAGATTTTCAACTTTAAGTAAATTTTCCACCCTTGAATCAGAATGAGAATCCCTTAGAAATCGGGTACATGCCTCGATGGTCTTGATGTCTTTATTAAACTGGATGGTTCGCATAAAATCGCGATGAGCTGAGAATAAGATTTGTCGTTTGCCCATTTCGCCCTCCTTATCTAATATGCTGATTCTTCTGGTCATTTTCATCAGACGCGAAGTAAACAGATAATCAACCATTTCAGGAATCAGTTTTACAAAACCAAGTCTGATACCTTTTACTGCTCGAGCACACCCTCCGAATTCGTTTTCACTCAATCGTGTATTTTTAAAGGCCGGATTGTTCTTGATCAGGTCGCCATTCGCACCCCCTTTTTCACCGGCGAAGATTCTTTTGTCATTTTTTGTTCTATAATTCCGAATACTTTTAAAGCTCCCAATGTATTGGATAGCTCCCATTTGAATAGCCATTACTATAAAATTTAAGTGTTTTGAAATAGTGACCGGAGTAGTAGAGAATGGAAAGAATAGCAAAGCACCCTGTAGTGAACAGGCCGGTCCTTAACGTTTAACTATTCTGTTTGTAATGCTGCATTTTGGTTACAGCAACCTTAGCCGTCTATATATGAACTATCATTATCCGGGCTGGGAGAGATTGTACTGACGTGCAAGCCCTTACCTGATTTTGAAAACATCCTGTGGGCGTATATAAAGAGAAATCCAAACATATGAGATCGCCTTATAATAATAGAGCACAAAGGTAAAACATATCAAGCCTCCAAACCATTAAATAAAGCTTTTTTTATATCCAGAGGATCACACCCTGACCCTGGTTTGATCACTTAGAGAACCAGTCCCGATGAAACAAGGATAAACTAAGAAACCTCCACCCATAGAATACCGTTTAAGGCTATTATATTTATGTTTAAAGGGTGTTTAATGGATGTTTAATGGCTATCTAGATACCAATTAAACATAAATAAAACAGCTTTTGAGTAGCCTTAAAATATTCTTCACATTTATTTCATCCTTATTTCATCGGTGGAGAATGCTTATTTGATCCCGGTTTCTTCTCTTCAGTATCGGTTCCTTGTCGGAGTTTGTTCTGAACGGTTTCAAATGATAGTTACTTTCAATTAAACCGATCAAAAAATGACTCACCCCCCTATTATTGATTGAGCTTTTTTAAATTTCCAGAAAAAAAATCTGAATAATGGCAAAAAAAAGAAAAAAAAAGAAAAATGAATGAGTACTAAACGAAGGTTGCACCTGTCTATTAATTACGAGCAATGCCAAAAGAGTAAATTAACAAAAGATAATACCCCTTACTACACCACACCACGACCGGTTCTGAAATAAATTCAGAACCGGTATTTTTTATACCACGTGCCGATTTCAGCATTTTTCTTGACAATTCCATTAATATCACAGACCTTTACAAAGAACACAAACGAGCATTTCAAACGGAAATGGTATGACAACATTTGCAGATAAGATCATAGAATTCAACCGATCCGTTGATTTCAAAGGAGAACTACCCAATGGAATCAACATAATGAATCCATTCAAGGGAAATGATGATGTTTTGTCTATTTCATCGTCCTTTTATAAGAAATACTATAACGACAATCATCCACGACATCTGATTTTGGGAATAAATCCGGGAAGGTTTGGAGCCGGAGTAACAGGCATACCGTTTACCGACACAAAGAGACTCACCCATGAATGTGGAATCAAATATTCGGGTAAAGAAACCCACGAACCTTCATCTGTATTTGTATATGAGGTAATTGCTGCGTACGGTGGTGCGGAAAAATTTTATTATGACTTCTATATTAATTCGATCAGTCCACTTGGTTTCACAATTAGCGATGCACAAGGAAAGGAAAAAAATTATAATTACTACGATAGCGCTGAATTAACGAAAGCGGTATTTCCATTTATGGTAGAGAACATCCAAAAACAACTTGCATTCGGCGTTGAAAGAGATATCTGCTTTTGTTTTGGAACCGGCAAGAATGAGAAATTCTTACGCCAGTTAAATGATAAAATGGGATTCTTTAAAACGATCATTGCACTGGAACATCCAAGATTTGTAATGCAATACAAAGCAAAGTCGAAACAGCAATACATTGAAAAATACATTAATGCATTTAGTCAAATAAAATAAGTACTAAAATCTCCAGTAGCTTTAATAAAACTTAAAAAGCCAACTATTGATAAACAAATAGTTGGCTTTTTTATAGTGACCTCGAAGGGACTCAAACCCTTGACCTTCAGAACCGGAATCTGACATTCTATTCACTGAACTACGAGGCCATTTATGTTGCAAATTTAAGAATAAATAGTGAAAATACTAACTATTATTCGCCCATTGCCCTGTTTCAAGATAGATGTCGGTAACCAAACTTCTTGCTACACGTTCAAAATAGACATTTATCGGGGTTACTCCCTCTGGTGCCGAACGCCATAGGAGTTGTCCTTCGCGGGCAGTGTCCAGATCGGGAACATTATTATCGATCTCTATCTTACGCGAGTCGGACAATACATAAAGTGGCTTTTTGAAATATTGTGCAGCCAGAGCCAGACCTAGCGACCCGGTTTTATTGAGGATACAATCGTTATAGATCAAGTCGGCTCCAATAACAGCGATATCAGTCTGCGCCATGAACAAAGGAATGGCCGCATCAGCAATAAAAGTGACCTTAAACCCCATATCGACCAACTTCTTTGCCTGATGTTTTCCTTCACCTGTTGGAAACGAGTGGCACTGTATAAAATCGACGGGAACACTGCGTTCTGCCAACAGCTCAATTAAAGCGTGAAGACTGGAGCTATTGCTGAAAAGCATAACTCGTTTGTCTCTAAAATCCATATCGTTGAGCAGATGAGTCGCAGCATGAATGGGGGCCTTGTCCCACTCCCGACTATATGATCGCACAAAAGTGAGCAACTCAGGCAAAGGAGCCCGCTTATTAATGAGATGGATAAAGGAGTTCAGAAAATGGCGTAACACTGCAAACCGGTCGAAGACTACACTCATCAGTGCCATCTGATCTTCAAGCATACTGTAATTGGGTGCAGGATTTGTTTGAAGATAGCGTTTCAGTGTGGAGACAATATTTTTTAAAACAGTAGCAGAGCCTGAAACACGGTCGGCAGCAATCTCTCTGAACAGGTCTCTTAATGTTTCACCCGACATCATTTTCATAGCAAATCATTTTATGGGTTAATAGCGTCGAGCTTCGGGAAGCAGTATAGATTGTCGAGTTTGGCAATAATATGCAAATTTACGAAATTTAGAGTGTGTAAGTTTTTTCTTGTTAATCTTGCGTTAAACACTTCCTGGATTTGACTGAATAAAAGTATTTCAACTGTTGTCAACCAAGCTCTTTAGCGATTTAAAATTATTCTTTTTTTATAAAGGTTCTGATTCTTTTGAAGAAAAAAAATCATACTCACTTGAAAAAATCGTATTTTTGTTACGAAAAGATTCTGGCCAACAGATTTTCATTAAAGCTCATAATTATGTCAGAGAAAGTATTTAGTAAGGTTGCTCCCGGTGTTGTCACCGGTGATGCTGTACAGGAAGTATTCCGTATCGCCAAAGCAAATCAGTTTGCTATCCCAGCTGTAAACGTAGTAGGCACTGATTCTATCAATGCAGTTTTAGAAGCTGCTAAAGAGGTGAACTCACCTGTTATCATTCAGTTCTCAAATGGCGGTGCCCATTTTATTGCTGGTAAATTTCTTTCTAACGAAGGAGAAAAGGCTGCCGTAGCCGGTGCTATTTCAGGCGCTTGGCACATTCACCGTATGGCTGAATTTTATGGCATTCCCGTTATCGTTCATACCGACCACGCTGCAAAGAAATTGCTTCCCTGGATTGACGGCTTATTAGCTGCCAGCGAAAAACATTATGAAATGTTTGGAAAGCCTTTGTTCAGTTCGCATATGCTTGATCTTTCAGAAGAGCCTCTTCTTGAAAATATTGAGATCTGCAAAAAGTATTTAACCCGCATGAGCAAAATTGGTATCACCCTTGAGCTCGAACTTGGTTGCACAGGTGGAGAAGAAGATGGTGTTGACAATTCAGGAATGGAAAGTTCAAAACTTTACACTCAGCCTGCAGATGTTGCACTTGCTTACGAAGAATTATTGAAAATCAGTGATAAATTTACGATTGCTGCCTCTTTTGGTAATGTTCACGGTGTTTACAAACCAGGTAATGTTAAACTGGAGCCTAAAATTCTTCACAACTCACAAGAGTTTATCCAAAAGAACTACAACACGGTTGTTAAACCTGTAAACTTTGTATTCCATGGTGGTTCAGGTTCATCACGTGAAGAAATTCGCGAAGCCATTTCTTATGGTGTTATCAAGATGAACATTGATACGGATACTCAATGGGCTACTTGGGAAGGTGTTCTGAACTTCTACAAAAAGAATGAAGGATATCTACAAGGTCAGATTGGCAATCCTGATGGCGCTGATAAGCCTAACAAGAAATTTTATGATCCAAGAAAGTGGTTGAACGAAGCACAAAAGACAATGATTGCTCGTTTGAAAATAGCTTTCGAAGATTTAAACTGCTTAGACAGAAACTAATTATTTCTGATCACACATTTAAAAAGGCCCTCCAAAAGGGCCTTTTTATTTTATGCTCATAACTATAAAGGTCTTATGGTTAAGACGGGAATAGGAGAATGGTTGACCATCTGTTGTGCATAATTTCCTAACAGAATGTTTGTAGCGGTTTTTTCCTGCTCCGTCATAATGGCAATTAAATTGGCATTCGACTTTCGGGCATAATCAATGGTGGCATCTGTGAGATTATGAGCTTCTATTGAATCGGTTTCGACTTCAACTCCCTCTTCTTCCATAAAATTAACGACTTGTTCGGCATACGCATCAACAATGTTTTTAATATCCTTAAACGAAGAGGTATAGAGTTTTAAGACAATAATTTTTGCTCCGGTGATGCGTGCCAGCGCTATAGTTGGCGCAACTTTTTCACGCGTTTCTGATGTGCTATCAACCGGAAAGATGATTGTATTTAACAACTCAACAACATTAATACCTGCTCTTATGGTGATAACCGGACAAGGAGCAGTACTGACGATACGATAGGCATTACTCCCCATCCAAAACTCTTCGAAGCCTGAGATGCCATGTGTGCCGGCCACAATAAGCCAACTCTTACTCTCTTCGGCTTGTAACTTTACCTCTTTATATACTTTACCCTGCCTGATAATATAATCTACTTTAAGCCCGATAAACTTGGCATGCAACTCATCGGTTAAACGCTTAAACTGAATGATTACTTCATTGATAAGCTCGTTTGAAGCATCATCTTCTATATTTACACGTGTTTTCTCAGGATTATTCACCCATATCATATCAACTCGGGCGCCTGCTTGAAAAGCTAACTGTGCTCCGTGCAATAGTGCATTAACTGAACAGTTTGAAAAATCGACAGCAACAAGAATACTTTTCATAAGTATGTTATTTCCGAACTAAGATACAAAGAATCGGGATGAAAAGCAAGAGGTTTTTAAACTAATTGGCTTTATTCTCAGTGAGCACTCTATCGGGAACTGAAAATGCATTCGGATATTGGCCAGATAGTTGCGACAAAAAGCCTTCGGCTTCCAGTTTGGTTCTGAAATCGCCAACCCGTACTCTGTAATAAGGCGACTTGAAAGTCAGATAGGCTACCACCTGAGGATACAGCTCCATGAAATGCTCGCGCACAACAGTCGCTGCCCGCTTCGAATTGTTGCCCGAATCAAAAAAGATCTGTACCCGAAAACCATCAACACCGGGATTGGCTTGATTATACTCTTTATGCCTCTCAACCAACTGATCGATCAGCTTATCTTTAACAACTTCTGTCTGATTTGTAGCTTGCTGACAAAAGGACGTTAAGGTGAGAGAAACAAGAAGAAGGGTAAAAAAGCAGGATTTAAAAGTCATATTACTTGGGCAAAAAAGAGGTTTCGACATGTTGATTGATCATTTTTAAATTCTTGCCCGGATAAAAGGCCTGTTACAAGATCTTTTCGAAAAAGATAGCTGATAATCCGAACAATCATTAAACGCTCAAAACCTTAATTATTGTATATGCTCTCTTATTTTTGAGGCTGAATACTTAATACCGGCATTGAACTCTGGCTGATAATCTGTTGGGCATGAGGGCCCATCATCAAACTGCTTTCAGAAGGCTCGAGCTCTGTCATTATCGCGATTAAATCGGTCTCTACGCGTTCGGCACATGCCAGGATAGCTGAGGTGATATCCATATTTTTCACCATCTCAACGGTTCCGGGAATATTGTTTTCGAGCAATAGTGCCTCAACCTTTCTAACATTATCGTCAACTTTCTTTTGAAGTGATTGCAGTGAAGTGGGATTGACCCCAAGAATAAATATTTCAGATCCCAATGCTTTAGCCAACTCAATGATGATTGGAACCTTCTGCATGGTTTCAGACGAGGTTGTAATCGACATTAAAATATGCTTGACCTGCGTCGGGATAGGATAGTTAGATCGAATTGTAATGACCGGACAGGGTGCCGAGGTAACAACTCTAAAGGCATTGCTACCAATCCAGAGCTCTTCGAACCCGCTGCCCCCATGCGTTCCGGTGACGATAAGAATAGACTTACTCAACTTTGCCTGCACGGCTATCTCTGTGAAGACTTTTCCCCTTCGAAGCTTATAATGAAGTTGTCCGTTAGCGAGAAGAGGACTATAGGTTTCAACTATCTCAGCAATATTTTGCGAAGCCTCTTCTTTATAATCATGCTGATCGGAATTCGAATAAATACTATCCGGCTCTAATTGCTTATCGACCCATAGCATAATAATATCACAACGGATTATATTAGCCAGTTTAATAGCATATTCCAACGCATGTATCGAGCCCTTGGAAAAATCGATACCAACAAGGATATTTTTCATAGGAACCTCCATTTTTTGTTTATGGCTAAAATAACTATTTTTGATGAATGGTGAATCTTTTTATAAAAATTATTCTGCCGGTCTATTGGGCTATTTTAATTATTTTTGCCTTTCTATCTTCATACTAATAAGTTATTGATGAATTCAAATCTTGATGCTACAGGCGATTGGTTGACACCCACTGAAAAAGAGATCGAAAAGGTGCTCAGACCTTCAGCTTTTGATGACTTTTCGGGTCAGGCAAGTGCTGTGGAGAACCTGCGCATTTTTGTACAGGCAGCTCGTCTGCGGGGCGAACCGCTAGACCATGTGTTGCTTCATGGACCTCCCGGTTTAGGAAAAACTACGCTTTCACATATCATCGCAAATGAATTGGGAGTAGGAATCAAGATTACTTCGGGACCGGTCATTGATAAACCGGGAGATTTAGCCGGGTTACTCACCAACCTTGAGACAAACGATGTGTTGTTTATTGATGAGATTCACCGCTTGAGTTCTGTGGTCGAAGAGTATCTCTATTCAGCCATGGAAGATTATAAAATCGATATCATGATTGAAAGCGGGCCCAATGCCCGTAGTGTACAAATCGCATTGAATCCGTTTACGCTGGTGGGTGCTACTACCCGTTCAGGACTTCTTACAGCGCCATTGCGTTCACGTTTTGGTATAAACACCCGATTATCGTATTACAACGCTGAGACGCTGCAACGCATTCTTATCCGCTCTGCAGGAATTCTGAGAGTGGATATCTCCTCTGAAGCTGCTCTTGAGATTGCACGCAGAAGCCGTGGAACCCCTCGTATCGCGAACTTATTACTTCGTCGTGTTCGTGACTTTGCGCAGATCAAAGGCAATGGAAAGATCGAGATGAAGATCACCCAGTTCTCATTGGACGCACTAAATGTTGACACCAACGGTCTGGATGAAATGGACAACAAGATCCTGACCACAATCATGGATAAGTTCAAAGGTGGGCCTGTTGGCTTAACCACCATTGCAACGGCCGTAGGCGAGGACTCAGGCACGATTGAAGAGGTGTATGAACCTTTCCTTATCATGGAGGGATACCTCGTCAGAACCCCTCGCGGTCGCGAAGTAACCGATTTGGCCTATCGTCATCTAAACAGGATCAGGTTTAATGGAGGCACACAGCCAACACTCTTTGGCGATTAATATCTACGATCATGTCATCGCTTGACAAAACCCAACTCACACAATACATTAAGGCACGTGCGCTGGAGCTGGGTTTTGCACAATGCGGTATAGCCAAAGCAGAAAGGCTTGAAAAGGAAGAACCCAAAATGTTGGAGTGGCTCGAAAAGGGCTATAACGGAACCATGGCTTATATGGCCAACCATTTCGACAAACGAATGGATCCCACGCTATTAGTGGAAGGTGCCAAATCAGTAATTGTCGTTCTCTTTTATTATTATCCTCCCACCAAACAACGCGAAGACAGCCGGTATAAGGTCTCAAAATATGCCTACGGAGAAGATTATCATGAAGTACTTAAAAGTAAGCTTCATACATTAGGATCGGCTCTTACACAACACATTCCGGATGCTTCGTTCAGGGCTTTTGTAGATTCGGCACCTGTTATGGAGCGGGCCTGGGCTGTCAAGGCAGGACTTGGATGGACCGGCAAACACTCGTTATTAATTGTCCCCAGAAAAGGATCTTATTTTTTTATCGGCGAACTAGTTACCAATGTGGAGTTTGAATATGACAAACCTTTTATTGGTAATCTTTGTGGCGCATGCATGCAATGTATGGTGTCGTGCCCGACAGGAGCTATTGTGGCACCGGGCGTGGTAGATGCCCGCAAATGTATTTCCTACCAAACCATTGAGTTAAAGGATGATGAACTACCAATAGAATATCAGGGACAAAATAAGGAGTGGATCTATGGATGCGATGTCTGTCAGGATGCCTGCCCCTGGAATAAAAAAGCAGAAGGACATACCCATGCCGACTTTCAACCCAACCCTTCGTTGCTTGAGCTATCAAACAGTGAATGGGAGGAGCTTACTGAAGATCAATATAAGATCCTTTTTAAGGGATCGGCTATTAAAAGAGCGAAGTACAAGGGGTTGATGAGAAATGTGAAGAGAATTCTTTAATGTGCTAATGTGGTAATATGCCAATGTGCTAATGGAAGAAAAAGTGCTAATATGCTAATAAAAAATACGATAAGAGTATTCTTCAATTAGCATATTAGCACATTAATAAATTAGCAAATTACCCACATTTCGAGTATCCACAACTCGAACAGGTTAAGCAGCCTTCCTTGTAAACAAGGGTGTCGCCTTCACCACACTGAGGACATTTATTGCCATCTTCAGCCTTGGTTCCATCAGGGATATAACGTTTCAATGCACGAACCACACCATTCTTCCAGGTGTTAATCGTATCGGTATCGAAAGTGAGGTGCTCAACTAAGCTCATCACATACAGAATCGGCATACCATGACGCAGGATTCCTGAAATCAGCTTGGCATAGTTCCAATATTCTTTATCGAACAATCTGGAAAGACCTTCAACCGTGACTTTGTATCCATCCTTATCCACAAACTGGAAATCGTAACGGGCACGTTCGCCTTCTTCAGGCTTATTGCGAATAACCCATCCTTTGTTCACCCATTGTGGCAGATAGAAACTATCAGACTTACCGGTAAATATTTCGTAAGGCTTTCCATCATAAGTACCTACAACAGCAATCCATTTTTCGTAATCATTCTGGAAACGGACGACATCGGCCTCTAGTCTCTTGGGACGGGAAGGTGCTTTAGTTTCCTTAAATTCATGTTCTTTGGCCTCTTTGTTATTGTCATTGCTGACCAATACACCTGAGCGTGAACCATCACGATAGATGGTCATACCCTTACAACCACTCTCCCATGCCGTCATATACACACGACTTACCAGATCTTCGGTAGCATCCTTTGGCAAATTCACCGTAACGCTGATAGAATGGTCGACCCATTTCTGGATAGCTCCTTGCATACGTACCTTATTTACCCAATCGATATCATTCGAAGTAGCTTTGTAATATGGAGATTGTTTGATGATCGGATCTAGTTGCTCATCTTTATAATGAATCACATCATCAGCCTTGTAACCATTTGTCTCAAGCCAGGTGAAGAACTTAGGATGGAATACATTGTATTCTTCCCATGAATCACCCAATTCATCAACGAAACTGATCGTAACGTTTTTATCATTAGGATTAACCTTACGACGACGTTTGTAGTTCACCATAAATACAGGCTCGATACCGGAGGTGGTTTGTGTACAAATACTTACAGAACCGGTTGGGGCGATGGTAAGCATGGCAATATTGCGTCGGCCGTAGCGAACCATGTTATTATAAACAGAAGGAGCATGTTCACGAAGACGTTGGATAAAAGGATTGTTCTTTTCGCGCTCAGCATCATAAATAGGGAATGCGCCACGATCTTTTGCCAACTCTACCGAGCCACGATAAGCTTCGATAGCCAATAGTTTATGAATTTCTACAGAGAAGTCGATAGCTGTATCCGTACCATAACGAACATTCAAAGCAGCAAGCATGTCGCCTTCGGCAGTAATACCAATACCGGTACGTCTACCCTGAATACATTTCTCCTTGATGTTCTCCCACAACTTGCGTTCGATACGTTTGGTTTCTTCATCTTCAGGATCAGCATTAACCTTAGCCAGGATACCATCAATCTTTTCTAACTCCAGATCAATGATATCGTCCATAATGCGTTGAGCATAATGTGCATGACGAGAGAAGAGTTCTGTATTGAATGAAGCATCAGCCGTAAATGGGTTTTCCACATAGCTATATAGGTTGATCGCTAACAAACGACAGCTATCATAAGCACACAAAGGGATCTCGCCACAAGGATTTGTTGATAATGTTTTAAATCCTTTATCTGCATAAACATCAGGGATAGATTCACGGATCACTGTATCCCAGAATAAGATACCGGGTTCGGCAGAAGCCCATGCATTATGGATAATCTTATTCCACAATGCAGTTGCATCAATCTCCTTCGTAACAGAAGGATTAGAAGAACCAATAGGATATTTCTGTGTATAGTTATTACCCGATTTTACGCTACGCATAAACTCATCATCAATCTTAACCGAGACATTGGCACCAGTTACCTTACCTTGTTCCAGTTTCGCATCGATGAAAAATTCAGAATCGGGATGTTGAATGCCAATCGTCAACATTAAAGCACCACGACGACCATCTTGAGCAACCTCGCGCGTGGAGTTGGAGTAACGTTCCATAAAAGGAACGATACCTGTTGATGTGAGAGCGCTGTTTTTAACAGGGCTTCCGGAAGGACGGATGTGGGTCAAATCGTGTCCGACACCTCCACGACGTTTCATCAACTGAACCTGCTCTTGATCTATACGCATGATTCCGCCATAAGAATCCATGTCTTTGTCATCGCCAATAACGAAGCAATTCGAAAGAGATGAAACCTGAAAGTCGTTTCCAATACCCGCCATAGGACTACCCTGTGGAATGATATATTTGAAATCCTTGAAGAGTTCGTAAATCTCATCCTCAGTCATCGGATTTGGATACTTCTGTTCTATTCTGGCAATCTCTCTTGCTAAACGACGATGCATCTCGTCAGGAGTAGGCTCATAGATATTGCCATCACTGTCTTTTAAGGCATACTTGTTCATCCACACATTGGCTGCAAGTGTGTCTCCTTTAAAGTATTCGGTTGACGCAGCGAATACCTCTTCATGCGAGTAATTTTTTAACATTTCAGTTTTAATCTTTTTTCCGCTCATACTATCTTTAATTATTTCGGCCACTTTAACTGGCTCCTCTTCGAAATGAAGAGTCTCCCCCGGACGGAAATGAGGGCGAATTCTTTTCTCCAGCAGCTGATTGTAGAAATCTTGGCTTTTAACCTCATTATCAGACTGATTACTGATCTCTGATTTGTTAGTGTTCTCCATTGGCTTATGCAACAGACGGTTTTTGCTAATAGTATAACTTTGATTAACAATCAATTGACAAAGTTATCCCGTTCGCTGTTTGCAATGTTTAAAATACTGCTTGTAACCCATAAAGGGCAAATCCAGTTATTAACAATATTCAGTATTTTTTTCATAACACATTGACTATTAATTTTTATGACTATTAATAAGTTTTTTTTACTTAAATAACTATGCAGTTTGTTTAAATAAAGCTGACTTTCTTTTCAAGTCCCAAATAGCACTACATTACTGAATATCACAACTATATCAAAGATCAGTCTACCTTTCCGTTCAGGTCTGCAAATAACAGTAAATAAAATAAAATAAACCACTTTTTTATTATAAAAAATAAACAATTTGAATCAAAAATATAATAGCCTAGAATGTTTGTCCATCTATTTATATATTTATTTGAATACACAAAATCAAATGAAATCCCTTCCTATCACTTATTTCTGTAGACCTGAAGGAAAGTAGAACTCCAAAATATAAATCCAAAAAATCATCGAATATGAATTACTACCCGATAAAAAAAGCCATCCTTTTATGATAACTTTTTTATTCCTTTTTTGTGATGGTCTAAAGTACAAATTGTATTAGTTAATGATGACATATTGCTGCTCATTCTAAGATATGGGCTACTTCATTTTGTTGCTAATTCATCGGTATTTGCATCATCAATAAGTACCTAAGATAATTTACTAACTATCGAAAGCCAAGAAGAGAATATCATTGGCCATCAACGTCTATCAGGTAGCCCAATTATCAGAAAGAAAAAATCTCCCACACCGAAGATTGCAAGCCACATAGTATATTTCTAATTGATTTAGATCAAACAACTTTGGATTAATAATTATCTGTAAAAAAAATATTTTAGCTATCGAACATCATTCATCTATTGCTTGTTAGTAGCTAATCAATAATCATTCTAAATAACGATTCAATAAGGACAAATCAGGTAGCTAGTGAAAAGGCAAAGTTGGTGTTTTCGAAATAAAGAGAGCCTTTACAATAGCAAGTTGTTTATCTCAAAACCTTAGGGTACAGCTCCACATCCACTTCCATAAACAATACCCGTCGATCATGTTTCAACGATTGGAGTTCATGAAGATTCAGAAAATCCGGCAAGGAGAAACTACTCCTTGGACTGAAAAGATTTAGCAGCAGATATTTCTTTAAAAGTGGAATCCAGAACCCACTTAAAAAAACGGGGCAGATTCGAAAAGCCAAAAGAGTAGATAATATTAAATTTAAATATTATGAAAACTTTAAAACCGCTTCCAAATGCTTGGATCCTAATTCTGTTCTTTTCAACACTCATAGCCACAAATAGTTGTAGCAAAAGCAGTGATGGAACACCTTCAACCACAACTACTACTACGACTACGCCCGGATCTAGCCCGGGAACAAACGAAGTATGGATGCAAAATTTAACATTCATGCCTGCAACAAAAACCGTAGCAGTTGGAACTACTGTCATCTGGACCAATAAAGATAGTGATACGCATGACGTCACAAGTAGCACAGGACTTTTCCAAAGTTCGTCACTAGGATTGGGAGGAACCTTCAGCTATCAGTTTAATACTGCAGGAACTTACACTTATCGTTGTACTTTTCACTCAGGAATGACCGGAACAATTATTGTCCAATAATACCGAAACCCATAAAGAAGAATCAACGAAAAGTTTGGAAGAACATTTATTTTTATACGCCGACCGAAACAGACATTTTTGCGGAGACACAGGACCGTAAGTCGTTAGGTATACCAAACGCTTAAGAAATTTCAATTTATCTTAACGATATTTTCGTACCTCCTTCCAAACATTCCGGGTACTCTAATAAAAAGAGGCTGTTTCAGAATTCTGAAGCAGCCTCTTTTTGAATGAATAACAGCCTCTCGTATGAACTATGAGTTGCTTCGTTTACTTTGGCGGTTACTATTTTTAGATCAACTAAAAATCAAGACTGAGCGAAACATAGAACTTCCGGTTCTGAACGACCCCGTCTTCAACACCCCAAGCCCAATCGGCCCGGATAAAGTATCCAAATAGTCTTGTCCGTAATCCAAATCCCATTCCTTCAACGATAGGATCGCGTTGTTCATGAACAACAGCCATGATAGGCTTCTGGTAGACATAACGGGTAAAGAGATCGTTGTTTCCAAAAGGATTAGGACCTGACCAAGCAGTTCCAACGTCACCAAAACCAACGACCTGGAAATTATCAATAATTCCAATTCTGGTTGGTGAATTCAGCAGATACTTGAATACCGGAAAACGAAGTTCTGAATTGATGACCACGAAGTTGTTTCCGTTACGAATGTTTTGATCAAAACCACGCATATTGGTAGCAAGGGTTTGATAGGCATAGTTCTTTGTATAGTCGATAGGAATATCCTTATTGAATTTGGCCCCAATCCAGTTGTCAACGCCACCCAGATAATAGATAATCTTGTTTTGCCCAAACGAGGAGGCTCCTGCAATTCTATTGGCCCAGATAAAGCAACGATGGATACGTAGATAATGACGGAAATCGAATCCTACGGAAGAAAGTGTGCTATTGGCTTTATTCAACTGATAATAATATTCACCAAACACCTTAAAGCGCGTTCCCTGAAGTATGTTTGTTTCTATCTCACGGGTATTATCATACACCAGTTCGCCCTTTAATGAAAGCCATGACTTGATTTCATCTTTTTGTTGTAACGAGGGCTTGTCAAGAGCTAACCACACTGACCGGTCATTTCGGAATGAGAAGGTTCCCTTGGCTGCAAAGACATTGGTAAATGGATAAGTCCCGATAAATGATGCTTCGTGGATCTTATGTCGGAGCGTATAGCCATTATAATCCTCCTCCAGAGAGGAACGATGAAAGACAAACTCTTTATCAAAACGATGTTTGAGATTGGCAAAACTCAACATATACTCATTGTTCACAAGATCAGGATTCAGACGCACACCTCCCGCTATACGGTAGTCTTCAAGCAAATCGGTTCCTCCTACCATCAATAAGGCATTCATTGTGGGGTTGAGATAGACGGGGCCATTACCGCCCGAGAAGGGTTGATACGAGGTGTTAAGGTTGGAATAATCTATCTGACTGACCAACTCATTAACGAAGTATTCTACATCGTAATTGTTTTGCTGCGGTGGTGTCCCTGAACGGGTTGTATCGAGCTTAACCTGAGTAGTCACGGCCAGATACTTCAATTTATAAAGGCTGTCCTTCTTCGGAATAGCCAGCACTGAGGCTCGTGAAAACTCATATAATGTTGTATCATGGGGTACTTTTATCTTAGCACCTGTGACCGAATCTTTCGGAACGAGAACCTCCTTTTCAAGCACATTCGTCAACCTTCGATGTCCGGTTCGTTTCTTGGTGGCGACCTTCAGATATTCAGGTCCTTGCTTTTCAACAGCTGCATGATAGGTCGTGCCGGCCACCTTAAGGGGCTCTGTTTCATTGGGCTCTGGCATCGTCGTTGTAAACATACGATAGCGTCGATCCTCAAATACAACCATCGCAACTTTGCGAGCGGTCACACTGGCATCAAAGTCTGTAATATTGCGTTTATAATTGCTGATCGACCAGTTTTTACTAAAATAACGATAA
>JAHEYR010000136.1:3494-7997 GCA_023251485.1 Bacteroidales bacterium | reverse complement strand
TCATGATAAAAGACATCTGATGACAGAATATTTCCTGCTTTTATCTCTATTCCTAACGTCTTTGCACCCTCGGCAGCCTTCTGTAATAAATCGAAACTTGCTGTTGGAGCGTAACTCATTCCATTAACAGCACGACTAACGATAGCAGAGTCAGTAGAGGCACTCATTGCCATTACGATATCTCTAACCTTAACATCTTCGCGCATGCCGCCACATGTACCAATGCGGACAAGTGTCTTTGCACCATAATCACTGATCAACTCATTCACATAAATTAAATGAGAAGGCAATCCCATTCCTGTTCCCTGAACAGAAACACGTTTACCGTTATATGTACCTGTAAATCCAAGCATCCCCCTAATCTGCGAATAGCATATCGCATTTTCTAACAAATTCTCTGCAATAAATTTTGCACGAAGAGGATCTCCCGGAAGTAAAACGAAATCAGCAATTTCTCCGGATCGGGCTCCAATATGAATACTCATAAATAAAAATAGTTTGTTACACAAATGTATAGGATTTTTATTTATTGAGAAGAACTATTATTCCGATAAAATAACACCCACGCACAACAGTGCTAATGATCAACACTTTAAAGAAAGCGACCGTTTCATTTTTTTTAATTCATCTGATCCAAATATGTGTGACACCTTTTTGACCGTTACAACCAATCTTACAATTAAAACAACTCAGGTTTCATTTTTAACAGTTGGGTAGCTTTCATTTTATTCTACACAGTTGTCAACGCATCTTTGCTGCATAATTAATCACAACAAAAAAGTCAACACAGTATGGTTGGCAAATATAAAAGAGAACTAATAACACGAGAAAATGAAAACACTGTACCTATTGACTTTTATTCTTTTTGCCTTCTTTAGTAGTCAAGCACAAACAATCATATCCGGAAAGGTCTCCGACAAATCGGGACAGACTTTACCTGGTGCCAATGTATTCCTCAAATCAACTTATGATGGAGTCAGTAGTAATACCGAAGGGCTCTTCCGCTTCCAGACGAAAAAGACTGGTGATCAGATTCTAGTAGTAAGTATGATGGGGTACGAAAAACAAGAACACAAAATCCAGTTAGCCGGAAAAGAAATTCACATAGAAGTTAAACTTAAAGAAACCTACAACGAGCTCACCGCTGTTGTGATTACGGCAGGGTCGTTTGAGGCAAGTGAAGAAAAGAAATCAATAACCCTTAAACCTTTGGATATTGTGACTACAGCCAGTGCTGCAGGTGACATCTACGGTGCACTACGAACGCTTCCCGGAACCCAGCAGGTGGGCGAAGATGGTCGTCTCTTTGTTCGTGGTGGTGAGAGTAGTGAAACCAGAACATATATTGATGGCATGCTGGTACAGAATCCCTACGGATCTAAAGTTCCCGACATCCCATCACGTGGAAGATTCTCTCCGATGTTGTTTACGGGTACAGTCTTCAGCACAGGTGGCTACTCAGCAGAATACGGACAAGCTATGTCGTCAGCACTAATCCTTAAAACAGAAGGCCTTGCGCAGAAAACAATTACGGGGATCTCGCTATATAGTCTTGGCGCAGGATTAAATCATACAGAGAGATGGGAAAACAGCTCGCTGGCAGCATCTGTAAATTATTTCAACCTCCAGCCCTATTTCAACTTAATCAAGCAGAAAGTAAAATGGGACAAAGCACCTGAGAGCAAAGACGGATCTATTATCTTCAGACAGAAAATCGGTAAGAATGGACTCTTCAAACTATTTTCTTCATCTTCTTCAAGCGATCTTAAACTTCAATACCCTAGTGACACTACTGCCAGCGGAACCATGCCGATCAGAATTAAGAACAAAAATGATTATGTAAACGCCACCTACTCAGCACCTCTCGGAACGAGCACCACGTTACAAGCTGGAACAGCATGGTCGTATAATAATGACTTCAAAGACATTGGTAGCGACCGACTGGATGAAACAGACAAAAGCTTCCAGGCACGATTAAGTATTCACCACAACTTCACAAACCGGTTAAAACTAAAAACCGGAGTAGAGTTAACCAGTGAAAAGTTCAAACAGGATTATTATAATCATTTGGATTCTAAAGATTATATCACTGGATATACTGAAAATATTACAGCTGGATTTGCAGAGGCTGAATACACCCCAATCAACAAATTGGCTTTGAGCGCAGGTGTTCGTAGTGAATATTCTTCAATTCTGCAGAAATCGAACCTGATGCCAAGGCTGTCACTGGGTGTAAAAACCTCGCCTAACGGATCAATCTCATTAGCTTTTGGAACTTTCTATCAATCTCCAACTGCCACAGCCCTTCGCTTTACCCATCAATTAAGCTTCGAGCAAGCTAACCATTACATTCTGAATTACCAATATGTTAAAAACGATCGTACTTTCAGAGTTGAAGCCTATTATAAAGACTATCTTCATTTAATCAGATATACCACTGAAAATATACCGGATCCTTTGGCCTATAACAATCAGGGGCATGGCTATGCAAAAGGGCTCGACATCTTCTACAGAGATCAGAAAACGATCAAGTATCTCGATTATTGGTTAACCTACTCTTTTATTGACTCAAAACGACTCTATAAAGATTACACGCAACTCGCTACTCCCTCCTTCATCAGCAACCATAATGTAAACGCAGTATTTAAATATTTCGTTCCAAAACTACAATCACTGATTGGGTTAACTTATAGCTATGCAAGTGGTCGACCTTATCTGAATCCCAATTCAACTGAGTTCATGAAGGATAAAACAAAGAGTTATAACGATCTTAGCATGAATCTCAGTTACATCACAAATATTGCCGGAAACTACACCATAGTATATTGTTCTGTTAGCAACATATTAGGATTCAACAACGTATATGGCTATCATTATAGCACTACAGCCGATGCATCCGGTCACTTTGCACAACACGAAATCAATCCTGAGGCAAAACGATTTGCCATGATTGCAGTGTTTATCTCGCTCGAAAAAAAGAAAAAATAAAACCATATTCAAATCAAGTAATTTCAAAACTAAACAAATCAAAACGATGAAAGCAATCACATTAACACTCGCCCTTATGTTGGCATGTTTTGCCCAACTTTTCGCTCAAGATAAAAGCGAATTCAAAAACGCAATGAACGCAACCTTATCAGAAATGAACACCATCAAGGATAATGGGACATATCTTGACTTATCCAATAAGTTTCAACGCATCGCAGATGCCGAGCCAACAGAATGGATACCTGCATACTACTCAGCACTTTGTACAACGCTCTACTCCTTTGGCGAAAAGGACAAATCAAAGGTTGACCTTTTATTGGATCAGGCGCAAACGATACTAGATAAAGGCTTAAAAATAAAAGCAGACGAATCCGAACTATGGGTTTTACAGGGAATGCTTTACCAAGCTCGTATCATGGTGGATCCTATGACACGGGGACAAAAATTCTTTATGCAAGCCAACGAAGCTTTTGAAAAAGCAGAAACGATGAATCCTGAAAACCCACGTGTTTATTTCCTGAAAGGGCAAAGCACATTGAACATGCCAAAGATGTTTGGTGGCGGGAAAGAAGCAGCAAAGCCTTTGTTTGAATTGGCTAAAATTAAGTTCCAAAACTTTAAGCCTGCGAATGAATTATCTCCAAACTGGGGGAAAGAGCACAATGAAAAATTGTTAGCCGCTTGCAATTAATCATCTATTTTTGAGATAAAATAATTATCTTTCAAACCTTTTAGCGCAGAGATATCGGGTTTGAAAGATAATTATCAGAATCCTGAATACATCTTTGTGTCATTCATTAAAAACCCACTGTTTTGAGCACCTCAAATTTTCAAATTAAAGCCTCTCCCAGAAACTACTTAAGATTCATCTTCGATCAAATTAAGGTTTTACTTATTTGTGGTGGAATAGGTATTATTACTTCTACGTTGTTTAATAAGTCTATACATTGGGAAACTTTAGATAAAGAGATCTTTTATGGCATGGCCATCGGCTATCCTCTTTGGCAAGGGAATAGCCTCATTGGCTTTCTTGTACGACGTCGCTTCCCTTGGGATAAGGGTCCGCTGAAAACACTATTATTAGTTTTTGGAGCCGGACTTTTATATTCCATAACTGCTATTCTTTTTATCAATTTTTCTTTATATAGCATTTGGAATTCACAGTTTATCACTTTCTCACAGCTAATAGATCGTGGATTCTACATAATGATCAGCGAAATTTTAATCTGTATTATCATTACCCTGATTTTTTATTTGGTCTCTTTTTTCAATGAATGGAAAAAACTATTGCTACGCGAAGAGCAACTAAAAAGAGAAGCATTAAGTCTCCAGTTTGAAGCATTAAAAAATCAGGTTAACCCTCATTTTCTATTTAATAGCTTAAATGTACTCACCTCTTTGGTTGAAACAGACTCACAACTTGCTGTACGATTTATCAAACAACTCTCTGATGTCTACAGATATGTTTTAGAGAATAAAGATAAGGAACTGGTTGATCTGGAAACAGAACTTAAA
>JAHEYR010000136.1:0-3484 GCA_023251485.1 Bacteroidales bacterium | reverse complement strand
TTTGTAAATGCATATATCTATCTTCAGAAAATTCGATTTGATAGCAACTTACAAGTTGAAACATCAATTCAAAGCACCAACATTCATATAATTCCATTATCACTACAGATGTTAGTCGAGAATGCGATTAAACACAACATAGTCTCTTCCGAACAGCCATTACATATAACCATTTACACTGACGATAATTATTTAGTGGTCAGAAATAACCTTCAAAAGAAACTCGTAATAAAAGAGACCGGAAGTATTGGTTTGAATAATATCCGCGAACGCTATAACTTTTTCTCTTCATTTCCTGTTATCATTGAAGAGACTGATGACTGGTTTACTGTTAAACTACCGCTGATTAAAAAATAAAGGAATACAATGACTGTATTAATAATTGAAGATGAAAAGCTTGCGGCTAACCGCTTACGTGGATTAATCGAATCGGTGGATCCTACAGTAGAAATTGTTGGCATGCTTGATAGTATAAAGAGTAGTATTCTCTGGTTCGGGACGAATCAACAGCCGGATCTGGCTTTCTTTGATATCCAGCTAGCTGATGGCTTAAGCTTCGAGATTTTCGATCAGGCGAAAGTATGTTGCCCCGTCATCTTCACCACTGCATACGATGAGTATGCCCTGCGTGCATTTAAAGTCAATAGTATTGACTACCTTTTAAAGCCAGTGGATAGTGAGGAGTTAAAACGAGCAATGGACAAATATCAAAATTTGCATTCATCAAACAATGAGACACCAGCCTATCAACCAGCGACCATCTCAACACCAGTCATGGATAAAGTGTTACAAATGTTGACCAAGTCATACAAAAACAGGTTTCTGGTAAGGGCTGGCGAACACATTAAGACCATTTCTGTAGATCAGATCAACTTCTTTTACAGTATGGGAAAGGCCACATTCTTAAATAGCTCGGAAAACAAAGAATACGACATAGACTACACACTAGAAGAACTCGAAGTCCTGCTAAACCCAGAGCACTTCTTTCGCATCAATCGAAAATTCATTATTGCAATGAAGTCCATCAAAGACATTGTAAGCTATACCAACAGTCGTCTAAAATTACGACTGATCAATTCATCTGACGACGATATCATTGTAAGTCGAGAAAAAGTAACCGCCTTTAAAAGCTGGCTCGATCAATAACCATTTGTTATTTTGAAGTAGCCTTATACATTGGAAATACCTTTTTTGAAATCACAGTCGGACTTAGTATAGTTCCATTAACCGGTTTTATTATCAGATTATCAAAGAGTGCAATATTACTGGCTTTATTTCTACTTCCAGATACCAAACCAACCATGCCTGCAGGATATTTGGAATCTGTAGCGGTTAGTATCTGAGCATTATCAACAAACCCGGTGATCGTAGTTCCTGAAAAGCGAAGCATCAGTGTATGCCATTGTTTTATATCCAAATCAGATACTTTTCCTGTTGCTAACAATATACCTGTTTCAATCTTTTGGTCCATAGTTGAAACATACAACGAGCATATACCATCGGAAGACAGCGTCATATAATAACCGCTTGGATTACATCCATAGCCACCACCAGTGGCTATTACGCGCCCCATGACACCAGCCCAACCATCCTTATTGATGCTGACATCTGAACAAACATCGTAATCTTTCCAGTTACGATCTCCTAAAATAGTATATGGCATCCATTCGGGAGCCCAACTCTGTGATCCGGCTTCTATAACCTGACGTAAACAGTTCCCTTTATGATCCGGACGTTTTGAGATTTCATAAACACCAGCTATATCAGCAGTATAATGTGGTAAATAGCCATAGCTTTTTGCATCTTTATACTCCTCAAAGTTTTCGTAATAAGGGAATGGAAATGGCTTAGAAGAAGGAATATCCGAAATAGAACCTTTCTGTTGTCCTGTCGTTGTTGAGATGGAGTAAATAGATTGAGGTTCCAGCGTAATCTCAAACTTACCATTTACCGGAGTAATATCTGCTAATTTCACAAACTGTTCCTGAGCATTGCTTCGCCATACACAGAGCTTGCCCGAAGACAATCCACCCGTAACATCAAAAGAGATTTTCTGGTTTACTTTAGCATCTTTGGTTTCGACAATGATGCTATAATCGCTTCCCGGCGACTTCATCGTAACATATGTTCCACCATCATGAAGCTTGCCACAGGCTCCATTTAAATATTTCCAACCAATCTGGCAAAACTGTCCATAATGAGCGTATCCCCAAAGAACCGGACGAGTGAAATAATTACCACTCCAGGGTTCACGGGCGACCATAATAGCGGGTTCTATCGGAAATGGCTCAATACTGTATGTCGAAGCAACAAGAAACCAATTCACAATCTTGGTTACACCACTCTCAATGAAATTCTTGTTAAATGACTCCACCAAACTAATCTCGCAGTCGAATCCTTCTTTATAAATATGTTCTTCAGAGTTCCAAATGGGCTTCTCCAACTCATCACTTAACTTCATCACATCAGCCGGTGTAGCTATTTCAGACATTGTATGCGCACTCATAATATCAACGGCAGCCCTTAATTCCGGATCTGTCTTCATGTCTTTGCACCAGTCAAATTTTTCTTTCCCCCAATTATCAAAAGCATGAATTTTGACTCTCGACAGACCATTGCGATTCAGCGTAGCTCTAAACTTTTTTACGAAATCCTCACTAACGCCTTTTTCATTACGGCAACCAACGGCATCCAGGTCGAATCCATAAACGTTTTTCAATCCTTTGATCCATTTGGTATAATAATCACACATGTCTTGCGACCAAAAAGTGCCATCACCCACCCAATTAGGACAACCCCATGCATTCGCATCCAGTGAAATCGCAGGGTTTCTTTTTTTAGCTTCGCTCATGAGCCACCATTCGTAACCCCTGCTATAATTCTCATCAAATCTTGAATGCTGATGACTTGACTCTGATCCTTGTGTTGAATTACCATCACCAGGGACCTCTACCAACAATGCTGATATTGAAGCGCCAAAATTTGGTTTGAATAGAAAATCCAGAATCTGACTACGCTGGGGTTCAGGATAGTCCTTCAACAACACCGAAGTAGCACCTCCCCCACTTACTGCACCAATACCATCAAATCTCTTTCCACCTAAGGTTCCATCGATTTTTATAGTTTGACTTTTAATTGTCATCACATTTAGTGTCATCATTAGACAACACAAAACGAAAAATTTAATACACAGATTTATTACTTTCATAACTTCCTATTCAGATGATTTACATCAAGATTCTGGTGACTAATCAAGAATCTCATGCTTTATTAACTTTCTTCTCTTTGTTTTGGCAGCAATTCACACAGCCTATTCTACTTTAAGATTTGAAATGACTCAAATCGTGCAGTCGTTATATCCTTTGTGTTGTGAGATGTTACAGCCAAACCAACAAATAATTCATCTGGCAATACTTGTTCATGTGTTGAATACAGCTTCCAACTCTTATTATCACTACTCATATACGACTCAAAAACATTTCCG
>JAHEYR010000020.1 GCA_023251485.1 Bacteroidales bacterium | reverse complement strand
GTATTTCATTCAAGCTTTTCATTTTGACTTTGGATTTATGAATATTTTTATAAATGCATTACTGACGATCTTGTTTCTGTTAATCATCAAAAAGCGAGTATAATGGAAAATGAAATAGTACTAAATCTAACAACAAATCCTCAAGACTTTACAGTTTGTGCGATGATGATGGCGAAATCTGATCCATGGATCACATTAGAAATGAACTATGATCAGTGTATCAAGGCATTTGATGGTGCTCTAAAAGAGATTTATATTGTTAGATTAAACAATGAAATAGCCGGTTTTGTGATTTTACAAATGGGTGGAACATTTAAAGGTTATATTCAAACAATCTGTATTAGTGAAGCATATAGAGGTAAGGGGATCGGGAAAAAGCTCCTGCAATATTGTGAAAAGAGGATTCTAATGATTTCACCCAATCTATTCATTTGTGTTTCGGCCTTCAACAAAGGAGCGATTAAATTCTATAAAGCATTTGGGTTTAAACAGATTGGTGAATTAGAAAACTTTGTAAAAGAAGGATTTACTGAGTTATTACTGCGAAAGACAGTTGGACCTATCGTAGGATTTTCCGGAATCTACTAACAAGGATTCTTAAATAAAACTCAAACTATACTTCAAATACAAGAAACACCAATATTCATAAGCTTTTCGGTTATTTTACATCCTTAAATCAGGAAAAATATATACCGTCAAATAATAGACAAATAAATCTATATTTTTTTATTAGAATCAATAAATCGATAAATCACTCATAAAATATAAACGAGTTCCATACACATACACGATTCTTATTTAGAATCTTTTTAAACATCTATTTAGTTAGTTACATGTTTTTGACCTTTCTTTACCATTTTTAAAACATAGCGAAAATATAACATCACATAAAAGTACGGTAGCTCTGAAAATAAAATTAGAGTATCAGTATATAACAGATATAATTTCACTTGCTTTTAGCTCTAAATAAAGTTATCTTTACAATATATTCCTCTTAAAAGTTGTGTTTTGAATGTGGAGGGGGACTTTTAAAAGCGATTCGAAAACAGAAAAGCCTTTAAAAGAAGTTTCAAAGCAACAACTGATGAACCTCGACCTAATGTACAAATGGACTGCTATGAAAATGGCTTGACAACGTTAACTTGTCATATCATTTGTATAATCAAAATTTACATGTAGACAAGAACGTTTTTTAACAGTGCTTGGCTAACATAGGTGTATAAAATGAAGGTTTACTGTAAAAAAGCCTTTTCTGTACGTATCATTAAACCTATGAAAAAAAATGAAAAAGATTTTCTTTATCGCTATTGCTGCTATTAGTCTTATAGCATCAGCAAATGCGCAATCCAAAGATGGTTCACTTGACGTGAAGTATCGTCGAAGTTCACTTCATACAATACTTGTTGAGACTGATTATTTTCCTCGTAAAGAAACTGTGATAAAGGCTTATAACAAAGCTCCTTTCCCTAACAACTATAATGATCATTCCGTAAGTGCAGAGTCGTTTGACCCGAAGAAGTATCCTGTTTTAGCCTCCGAACGCAGTGAACGAGATCAGAAAAATCATGAAGCTGCAGCACAGATGGCAAGTTCATTTAATATTGCCGCAGCAACAAAAGGAATCGTTGACCCCGATGCTAATGATTTACCCATTAGTATTAATAAATTTTTTAATGATGCAAAAGTAGCCAACCTCTTAGTCGCAAAATGGTATAACCGAAAACCAGATGGATCCTTCGATATGAGCCTAATTGGCGAACGGGGATATTACAATGCATCAGAGATGGAGGCAAACATTGGCAAAAGCTCTGCCAGAGGTGTTGCTGCATTGGCTGATGCGGGTGAAGAACTGATAAACAATACTTTCGTAGTTGTCTCGAAACTAAATTTCATAAGCAATGAAGTAGCAGCAGCTAAAATAAGAGAGATAGCAAAAAGTGCTGCTGCTAAAATTGGAAACGAGTTTTTTAAGAAGCTTGCTCTTGGTGCTGCCGATAAGACCTATGAAAAGACGAAAGAAGGCTATACTGTATTGACGACTTCATTCTTATATCAGTTAGTGTGGAATGACTCGATAGCTGCTGTTTTTTATAATGACCTCTGGATGGATAAAAATAATATCGATCCAAAGAAAAAAGAGGCGTTTGATAACCCAAAGCTTTTTAAGCTTAAATATATAGGTACAGAAGGCTCTGCATCCATTGTCTTATTTTCCCTAAAAGAAAAGAGAACCGAAGATCAGATTATCGAGCTGGCTACCATTAGAAATGTTGATGCTGTTTTTGCCAAACTTCAGAAGAAATATGATGTATTCAAGCCAAAGGTCCCACTCTTTACGGGTAATCCAATAACAGCGAAGATAGGCATGAAGGAGGGATTAGAGGGAGGCGAGAAATTTGAAGTCTACGAACAGACTATCGATGAGAAAACAGGACTCACTAAATATGTAAGCAAGGGCAAAATAACTGTGGATAAAAACTCCATTTGGGATAACAGATATAATGCCAGTGATGGTCCAACTGATGCTCCTGCAACTGTTGCTGATGCATCAAAACCCGTCCTCGACCGTACGACCTTCAAAGGAGGAAAAGACTACTACTCCGGCATGTTGATCAAACAAATTAAATAATCGTGCAGAGATTATTATTCACAAATTGAGCTACAACACTTTACGCAAATATTAACCTAAAATTATTTAAAAGATGAAACCACTTTTATTAAGAATAAACCTAATATTGATTATGCTGATCGGGTTTTCTGTTTTAGCACAGGCGCAGAGAAAAAAGCAGAGACAGGAAGATAAAGATACCCAAGCATGGAGATATGAAATTGAAGCTGTAAATACAGGCGTTCATGGCACTTATTTAATTAAGGTATGGTCGTATTCCACAAGCCCGAATGCGGCAATAGAGCAATCTAAAAAGAATGCCGTACACGGAATCATGTTCAAAGGATTTGCCGGAAGCCAGGGAATACCAGGACAAAAGGCGTTATGTCCTGACCCAAATGTTGAAACGGTAAACGAAGATTTCTTCAAGCCTTTTTTCAGTGATGGAGGAAAGTATATGAAGTTTGTAAACATCACGAATGATGGCGCTGTTGCTGCTAAGGATATCATCAGAATGGGCAAAGAGTATAAGATCGGATTAATCGTATCGGTTAATGTATCAGCCTTACGTAAAGACCTGGAGGATGCAGGTATCATTAAAAGTCTCAGTAGTGGATTTTAAATCTTAAGCAGATGAAAAAGATAATCGTCGTTACAATTATTGGTGCACTATTTTTTGTACTTACAGGATGCCCTATAGAACATGGAGGTATGAACCATAGAGCAGAAATCACCGGAAACTATACTTATAAAACAGAGTGTTTAGGAATCGATGCAGATGGTGCTCAAAAGCTAAGCACTTGGGGTAATGGCAGAAACAGATTTGAAGCCATCGAACAGGCAAAGAAAAATGCTATCCGTGATGTATTATTTAAAGGTATCATTGATGGGAAATCAGTCTGTGACCCTAAACCCATTGTTACTGAAGTAAACGCACAAGAGAGATATGAGTCGTACTTCTATAATTTCTTTGCAAATGGAGGAGAATATCAAAACTATGTCTGGTTATTGGAAGACAGACCAAGAGACAGAATATATACTGATCGTGCAACCGTGACATACAGTGTAATACTGAAAATACAAAGAATAGAATTAAAACAAAAAATGATCAATGATGGAATTCTGAGATAACGTAATAATCATTTTAATCTACAATATCATGAAACAGATATTAAAAAACCTAGTCCTTACAATTGCATTAATCGTCGGTCTAACAACAGTAGCCTTCTCACAAGCGAAGAAACCGACCCTAATGGTTGTACCCAGCGATCTTTGGTGTATTACAAATGGTTATATCTATGAGTTTGACAATCAAGGGACGAAAGTAAAGATTCCGAACTACAAGAAAGCTGTTCAGGAAAGCCCGGAACTACTGATGGTGATCAGCAAGATCAATGAGTTGATGGCTGAACGAGGATTCCCCTTGAAGAACCTTGAGTCTTCTTTAAAAACCCTTGAGAGTGAGTCAGCTGAAAACGCGATGCTTGAGAGCAAAAGTGGTGCTAGTCTAAGCGAAACGCCTGTTGACAAGCTAAAAAAGACTGCAAAAGCAGATATCTGGATGCAGGTGACCTGGATGGTAAATCAGGTTGGCCCCAAGAAGTCCATAACCTTTAATCTTCAGGGATTAGATGCCTATACAGATAAGCAAGTTGCCGGAGCATCCGGCACAGGAAATCCATCCTTCACTGCCGTATTGCCTGTCCTCTTACAAGAAGCGGTGCTGGCTCATCTCGATAATTTCAATAGTCAGCTTCAGATGCATTTTAATGACCTGTTTGAGAATGGAAGAGAGATTGTCATTCGCATTAAGAAATTCGACTCATGGGATGGCGACCTTGAAAAAGAGTATGGTGGAAAAGAATTAGGCGCACATATTGAAGATTGGATGAAAATGAATACCGTTAAAGGAAGATTCAACACTTCGGATGCTACAGAAAATATGATGCTTTTCGAACAAGTCAGAATTCCGCTGTATGATAGCAATGGTAATGCAACTGATGCAAGAGGATTTTGCAAAGGATTACAAAAGCACCTGAATCTGCCTCCTTTCAACATCACCAATAAACTAATGATGAAAGGGTTAGGACAAGCAACAATCGTTTTAGGAGAAAAATAATCATCAAAACATCTTCACATGAAAAATTTAAAGCATATACCAATCCTAATAGTATTCCTTACATTATGTCTTGGTGCCTTTGCACAGGATAATGTAAATAATACATCTGAAAATGGGCGTATTGGCTTATCTGCTTATGTTCCACAACAAGTTGATAAGATTACGGAAGGTTCCGCAACGATGTTGGTAAATAAATTAAACCAGATTATTACGCAACATGGATTTGCAGGAGATGCCTATTTTGATCGTTTTATCATTACTGCCAATATTGTCCCGCTGACAAAGGATATATTGGCAACAGCACCTCCAATGATTGCGCAAACACTGGAAATAACATTATATATCGGAGACAGTGAAGGAGGAACATTGTTTGCCAGCAAATCAATCACATTAAAAGGTGTTGGAACCAATGAAACAAAAGCATTTATCGATGCCGTCAAAAAGATAAGACCGTCAGATCCTCAATTTGATTCATTTTTAGAAGAAGGTAAAAGTAAAATCATAAACTATTACAACACGAAATGTGATGCAATTTTAAAGCAGGCACAGGTCCTTGCAACTACAAACAACCTTGAAGAGGCTCTTGAGCTTTTAATGGGCGTTCCCGATGTTTGTATGGATTGCTATAATAAAAGTCTGGAAGCTGTTGCACCAATCTACCAACAATTGATTGACAGAGATTGCCAAAAGAAGTTATCCGAAGCCACACATATCTGGAATGCGAATCAAACAGTTGAAGCTGCAAATGAAGCAGGCAGATTGCTTTCGACGATAGAACCTCGGGCAGCTTGTTACAGAGATATTAAAGCACTTGCAAACAGAATATCTAAACGTGTTTTTGAATTAGACAAACGCGAATGGAATTTTGTGTTGAGAGAACAACAAATAGGATTTCAACTACAAACCGAAAGGATCAGAGCATATCGTGATATTGCAATTGCTTATGCCCGAAGGAGGCCCCCGGTTACTATAATTGAACACAAAGACTATATTATAAAAAACTGGATTAATATACACTAGGGAAATATTTTATATAAACAGCATCAGGGGGACATGTAGAAAAAGCACGTCCCCTTTCTTCTTAATCCATACTCATTTATTAATTCACACTTTATATTTAACTTGCAAATTAATTAAAGAACAGGTGATTGATAATGTATAGGACAGACTATCATGCTAATGATAATACACCTTATCAATATTCAATATCTAAAATGAGATTGAAATCATGTTGAACGAGATATTTTCATAATTTTGCAAAACTTTTTGAAAGAAGAACTTATGGCACAGATTATCAATGATATCTCGAGAACATTTAACGAATATCTCCTAATTCCAGGATTAACTAAAAAGTTTTGTACTCCAGACAAAGTCAGTTTAAAAACACCTCTCGTTAAATTTAAAAAAGGAGAGGCTCCTGATATAGAACTTAATATTCCTTTTGCATCTGCAATTATGCAATCAGTATCTGATGATAAAATGGCTATTGCATTAGCAAGAAATGGAGGTGTTTCTTTTATCTTTGGCTCTCAAACCATAGATGAACAAGCCGAGCTCGTTAGAAAAGTAAAGAAATTTAAAGCAGGGTTTGTTATAAGCGATGCCAATCTGACACCAGAGCATACTTTAAAAGATATTATTGAGCTAAGAAGTAGAAAAGGGTTCTCAACAATTGGCATAACTGATGATGGGACTTCTTATGGCAAGTTAATGGGCATTGTTACAGATAGGGATTACCGTCCAAGCAGAGACAATGTAGAAATGAAGATTAAGGATTTCATGACTCCTTTTTCCAAATTAATCACAGGGAAATTAGGTATTTCGTTGAATGATGCCAACGACATTATCTGGGACCATAAGCTAAATACATTACCCATCATTGATGAGAACCAACACTTAAGATACTTCGTTTTCAGAAAAGATTACGATAATCACAAAGAAAACCCCAATGAATTATTGGATTCGCATAAGAAATTAATTGTAGGTGCAGGTATCAACACAAGAGATTATACAGAACGGATTCCCAAATTGGTTGAAGCCGGTGTTGATGTTTTATGTTTAGACTCGTCGGATGGCTTCTCTGAATGGCAAAAAGAGACGATTAGATTTGTAAGAGATAATTATGGAGAAACCGTTAAAATAGGTGCAGGCAATGTAGTTGATAAAGATGGTTTTCTCTATCTGGCTGAAGCAGGTGCTGACTTCGTAAAAGTAGGTATCGGTGGTGGCTCAATCTGCATAACAAGAGAACAAAAAGGAATTGGACGAGGTCAGGCTACTGCAATTATTGAGGTAACGAAGGCTCGTGATGAATATTTTGAACAATCCGGAATCTATGTTCCTATCTGTTCGGATGGGGGCATTGTACATGATTACCATATGGTTCTGGCATTAGCTATGGGTGCCGATTTTATTATGATGGGAAGATATTTCGCAAGATTTGACGAAAGTCCAACTAAAAAGCTGATGGTCGGTGGCACCTACGTCAAAGAGTATTGGGGAGAAGGATCTAATCGTGCGCGTAACTGGCAGAGATACGATATGGGAGGTAGCGACAGTCTTAAATTCGAAGAAGGTGTTGACAGCTATGTTCCTTATGCTGGTAAATTGAAAGATAATCTGGATATTACATTAGGAAAAATCAAGTCGACGATGTGTAGTTGTGGTGCTATATCAATCGCAGAGTTAAAAAAAGAAGCTAAAATAACATTAGTATCTTCGACCAGTATTATAGAAGGTGGTGCGCATGATGTAATTTTAAAAGAGACAAAAAATTAGTTCATTTTAATGCTTAAGATACTCACAATCATAGGTGCCAGGCCCCAGATTATTAAAGCAGCTGCTTTAAGCAGGGCTATCCGTGAATCTTTTGGCGACCAGATTCAGGAATTGTTATTGCATACCGGTCAGCATTATGACCAGAATATGTCGGAAGTGTTCTTTGAACAACTTCAGATTCCTCGTCCTGATTATAATCTAAATGTCGGTTCAGGAAGTCACGGCAAACAAACAGCTACTATGATTAGTGGCATCGAGGAGGTGTTAATCAAAGAAAAACCTGATTATCTGGTTGTTTATGGAGATACCAATTCCACATTGGCAGGAGCTATCGCTGCTTCAAAGATTCATATCCCTATCGCACACATAGAAGCAGGACTTCGTTCATTCAACAAAAGTATGCCTGAGGAGATCAACCGTATTATGTGCGACCATGCCTCTACCCTGCTCTTTTCGCCTACAAGCACCGGCATCAAAAATCTTGAACTCGAAGGCTTTAACTTAGCGAATACGAAACCTTTCACAAACGACAAACCCGGTGTCTTTCATTGCGGTGATGTGATGTTTGACAACAGTCTTCATTTCGCTTCACTGGCCGATCAACAGTCTAACATACTAGCAGAATATGAATTAGAGGGTGAACCATTTATACTCTCAACGATCCATCGCGACAACAACACAGACCAGCCCGAACGACTCAGTGCAATATTTGAAGCTATCTGTGCAGTAGTAGAACAACACAATCTAAGTGTGGTGCTTCCACTTCATCCCCGTACGGCGAAACTATTGCAGAAAAATCTTCCGAAAGGGCTTTATCAGCAGGTAATAAAGAATAAAAAAATCAAGCTTCTTCCTCCAGTATCATTTCTGGATATGATTGCTTTAGAGAAGAATGCACAGTTGGTAATGACCGATTCGGGAGGGGTTCAGAAGGAGGCTTATTATTTCAAGAAACCTTGCGTAATTATGCGTCCAGAAACCGAATGGGTTGAAATTGTAGAACTGGGAGCTGGACGACTGGTTGATGCCAATACACAACGTATTATTGAGGCAGTTAACTATTTTTTGAATGAAGCCACCCCAACCTTTCCACAAATTTTTGGAGATGGAAAAGCAGCCGAATTTATCTGTTCAATACTATTAGAGAATAGGCAAGCTAAATCATAAAAAACTATTATTCAGACCGTTTCCCCATCAGCCTTATAAATAAAAGAATAGCATATCTGATGAATGGAATCCTATAATAATAAGAGTAAAAAAGAAGAGAGGCTGAATAACAGAAAAATAAATTGATTTCTCATTTGAAATTAATTTTAAAAGTTCTACTTTTGCAGTCCTTTTAAAAATAATTATTTTTTTAATTTTAAACACAACAAAATGTCTAAACAGTACGAAACCGTTTTCATTATGACTCCCGTTTTGTCTGATGATCAGATGAAGGAAGCGGTAAGCAAGTTTGAGAAAATTCTTGTGGATAAAGGAGCTGAGATTATCTTAAGTGATAATTGGGGCCTACGTAAGCTTGCTTACCCTATCCAAAAGAAAAGCACTGGATTCTATCAGCTGATAGAGTTTAAAGCTCCAGGCACTGTAATTAATGAGCTTGAAGTGGTATTTAAGCGTGATGAGCGCATCCTTCGCTTCTTAACAGTAGCACTCGATAAGCACGCAATTGCTTACAATGAGAAAAAGCGAAATGCTAAAGCTGCAAAAGCTAACAATCCAACCGTTTAATTAACTTCAAAAGATTATCAAAATGGCCGCACAAACCAATTCGGATATTAAATATTTGACCCCGATTGCCGTCGATATCAAAAAGAAGAAATATTGCCGTTTCAAAAAAAGTGGTATTAAATATATCGACTATAAAGACGCTGATTTCCTTCTGAAATTTGTAAACGAGCAGGGTAAAATTCTTCCTCGTCGTCTTACCGGAACTTCTACTAAGTTCCAAAGAAAGGTAGCACAAGCTGTTAAAAGAGCTCGCCACCTAGCATTAATGCCATACGTAGCTGACTTACTTAAATAAGGGAGGGTAATAAACCATGGAAATTATTCTGAAAAAAGATGTAACCAAATTGGGTTATGCCAACGATATTGTAACCGTTACGAATGGTTACGCCCGTAACTATCTTATTCCTCAGGGATATGCTGTTCTTGCAACTGCAACCAACAAAAAAATTGTTGCTGAAAACGTTAAACAACGTGCATTCAAGGCTGCAAAAATAAAAGCTGAAGCTGAAGATATTGCTAAATCAATCGAAGCTGTTAGCGTTCGTATTGGCGCTAAAGCTGCTCAAAATGGTAAAATCTACGGTTCTGTCAATGCACTTCAGATCGCTGAAGCATTGAAAGAACAAGCCAACATCGAAGTTGACCGTAAGAAAATCATTATTGATGGCGAATCAGTAAAAGAGGTTGGCGAATACGTTGCTAAGATCAACCTTGGCAAAGAAGTATCAGCTAGCATCAAATTTGAAGTTTACGCTGAATAAATAACACTATTTTATTTTTGAATCCCGGTAAAGGTTACTTTTACCGGGATTTTTTTTAGCTATGCTGTCAAAAAACAAAATAAAACACATCACTTCTCTGCAACAGAAAAAGCAGAGAGAACTGCAGGGCGAGTTTATTGCCGAGGGCACTAAACTTGTCACAGAACTTCTAAACAGCTATTTTGAACCTACCGGCTTGTATGCTACCGAAGAATGGCTTGAAAGCAACAGGCTACCGGTTGGCTTTTCCGGCGAAAGGTGCATTGTAACCATGAGCGAAATGGAGCGCATTACAGCACTTTCAACTCCCTCGCCCTGTCTTCTTACACTAAAGACCAGAAACGTCGTCTTTGATGCTTCTATCGCAAAATCAGAACTAGTTTTAGTGCTTGACGACATAAAAGATCCGGGAAACCTTGGAACCATTATCCGTTCTGCAGATTGGTTTGGATTCAGATATATTGTTTGTTCCGAACAGACCGTGGATCTGTTTAATCCTAAAACCATTCAATCGACAATGGGATCCATCGCACGGGTAAATATTTGTTACCGGAACCTTGTCTCCATGTTTAAAGAGTTGGATGGCGCAGTCAATGTTTATGGTGCACTACTTGACGGCACCAATATGCTGGATAAAGAACTTTCCAATACAGGAATTATTGTCATTGGAAATGAATCGAGAGGAATTTCCGAATCAATCCGGCCTTATATCTCTGATAAAATATTTATACCTTCATTTCAACCCGACGCCATATCCAGAGGTGCCGAATCACTGAATGCCTCAATTGCCAACGCAATCATCTGTTATGAATTTAGACGAAACCAGATGATTACGAAATAACTACTATCAAAAACCCGCAAAAACAATAGCGCATCTTATTTTCAAAACAATATCATAAAAAGGTTGTAAAAAAAGCATTAGAATTAACAACTTTTAAGTAGCTTTTTTGTTTTTATTTTATTATATTTGCAATCGTTGTTTACCAATTTAAATTATTTAGCCGTGGGAGATTCAGCACGTTTGATAAATTATCACATTGAGGAACTCAAAGATCTCGAAAATCTTACTGAGCGTACAAAAAATGTATCCATAGAAAATGAGCTCGACACACTGTACAAGCTCGTTCACTATTACCAGATAAACGGAAATTTTCTTTCCCTTAAGAACTGCGGCCTAAAGACGAATGTGCAATTGAATGAGATGGCCGAAAAGTACATCGAGAAATATTCAATTAAAAAGGGAGATCTGGATCTCCCTTACGATCAAAATAAGTTCGAAACACTACGGAATTATTGTTTTACCAAATTCAATATTCCTTCCGTAGAGATGGAGCTCTTTAAAGCGTCTTTTCTGGCTCACTCCTTCCCTTTCTTTAAATTTATAGGTCTCATCATCAAGCACCTATTGAGTGAACGCGAGAAATATATCTTCGAACGTAATTTCGGATTCATCACCGGCACTAAGAAACTGACTTTACAGGCTATTGGAGACAAATACGGTATTACCCGTGAACGGGTCAGACAGATTGCTCAGAAGATTCCGGATAGAGTTGAAAATGCACTGGCCTCTTTTGCCGGAGAATATGAAGAATACTTTAACTATAATATTCGTCCGCGTAAAGAGTTATTGTTGATTGATCAACGCACCGCAGAGTATATTAATAAAGGTGAAGAACTAAATTTCTCGCCTAAATTCTATGCCTTTGCTTTTGCGACTATCAACAGCAAAACGCTCTATACTTTTCAAAACATTGAAGAAATTTACCAAAACTATTTCCTCGTACATATACGTAATGCTGAATATTTCAATTTCGAAGCTTACTTTAGTGATTTGGCTGAAAAGACGAATGTTCGTATCGAAAAGAGATATGAGTTTAATTTTGATTCCTATCTCAAGGAGTTCAAACTAGCCGATTGCAAGGCGGATCAATATCATAAAATAAAGTTCATCTGCCGTAAGATTGCTGTCCTTGAGTTCAAAGTTCTTTTTGAAGGAAGTAATATTGTGTTCGAACGTAATACGATGGTTCGACTTTCAGAATACATCATGGATATTCTGGTGACGGCCAACCGTCCTTTACGTTTAGTTGAAATAGCACGTGACCTGAGAGTAAAAAGTCCTAAGATGCCTCCTAATCTGGAGTCGCTTCGGTCTACCATTCTTAGTATCCCTGGAGTCATTGCCATCGGGAAAACCAGCACCTATGCACTCGATAGCTGGACACATATCAGAAAAGGCACGATAAAAGATATTGTGCGTGAGTATCTTGAAAGCATGAACGAACCCGTTCATATTAGTGAACTCACCAAATATGTGAATAAATTCAGAAAGACTACCGACAAAAATATCTATTCAAATATGAAGCTGGATAGAGACGAGATGTTTGTTTTCTTTAAAAAAGGATATGTTGGATTATCTAAAAAGACCTACGGTCATCAGGATAAAAACGGACAGCTTAGTTTATTGTAATTTGCTAATGTGCTAATGCGGTAATGTGCTAATTTGCTAATGTGTTAATGTGCTAATGAAGAGCTGAATACCGTCTACATTAGCACATTTTATCTATCAAACAAATTAGAAATTTAAATTAATGTGCCAATATGGTAACGTAGTAATGTACCAATGGCCTAAAGTGATGATTGTTTAGATGATGAGATTATTGCTGATAATAATTTTTGAATTTCAATTAGTTTTTGCAGTAATGATTCACTAAACGGATAAGAGTTTGAACGGTTGCATAACAGAAGCCAGTATTCTGTTTCGTTTGCTTCTTTTGCAGCAATTTTTAGTTTATGGATAAAATCAAGTTTACTTTCTGCCCCTTGAGCTTCCCTGATATTTGCACCAATAGAAGTACCTGATTTTAAAAGTTGTCTGGCAATTACGAACTTTCTGTTATTCTCCAGCTCTTCAGAAAATTCTATAATTGCTAAAGCAAACTCAAAACTCTTTTCTAAAATAACGTTTTTCTTTTCCATAATTGGTACATCGTCCCAATTAGCAAATTAACCCATTAGCAAATTAGCACATTTCTTAAAGTTGTTCCTGAATAATTTTCTCAAAGCCGGGTGAGCATTTCGTTTTAATATGCCCCTTTTCATCCGAATAGATAAAAAAAGCTTCCAGATCGGGATTATACTTTAAAAACTCAAGTGCTTTATCCATCCCCATTACCAGAAAGGCCGTACCATACGCATCGGCAGTGATACTATTCTCTGCCAGTGTCGACACTGCCAGCAAGGTATGATGTACCGGATAGCCGGTAAAAGGATCAATGGTATGCGAATATTTCACGCCGTCTTTGATAAAGTATGCACGATAGTTCCCCGACGTTGAGAGTGCCCTGTTTTTAAGCGTAACCACTGCTTCAAGCTGTTGTTGTTGCAAGCTATCAGCCGCAGGTTTTTCAATGCCTACACTCCATCTGGTTCCATCTATCTTCTTCCCTTTTCCAAGAACCTCTCCCCCAACATCGATCAGATAATTTTTGATCCCTTTCGATTCAAGAAAACGCGAAATGACATCAGTTGAAAACCCTTGTGCGATGGCATTAAAATCAAGTTGTATATTAGGATTTTCTTTGATGATCTTGCCATCAACGAGTTTTACTTTTTTGTATCCAACATATTTTTTTAAACTATCCACCTTACTATCATCCATTTTTATTTTAGTCTTTATACTAAAACCCCAAGCACGAACAAGCTGTCCAACCGTGACATCAAATGCCCCCCCCGACTTCTCTGAGACCTCCATGGCTTTATTAAATACTTCTGTAAAGTATTTATCTGCCTTAGCCGTAGGATCATTATTATTAAAACGAGAGATGATGGAATTGGGTTTATAGATAGAGCACGAAGTATCAAACTTTTTCAAAATCAAAGCAATGGAGTCCTGAAAGTCGCGTCCTTCATCATCCACATAAGTAACTGCATAATAGGTCCCCTGTGCTTCACCACCACACTTAACCAATTTTGGTTGTTTCAACATACAAGCACTGAGAATAACACCAAGAAATAAAGAGAAAAAGATGATTTTTTTCATGATCCATAATTTTGTGCAAATATCGTTATTATCAGTTATCTTTTTATCTCATAAAACTGTATTTTTGGAAATCATCTTATCATCACTATAATTTCGAAGAATCAATCGATGCATATTTCAACAATAAAAGGAGTCATTTTATATGGAGTAACACTATTGTTCTCCGCTCAACTATTTGCACAAACACAAACCGGTTACACCCACATTTTTGATAAATTCATAAAAACCGTTGAGGTGCACAACCCTAATGATCCCTTTGCCTCTGCCACGCTTATACTAAACAATAATCAGAGCCAGCTTAATGTAAGTTTCGATGATTTAAGAGGAAGCATCATGCGCTATGCTTATACAGCAGTTCATTGCAATAGCGATTGGACACCTTCGCGCCTATGGCCTAACGAATACTTTAGTGGGTTGACTGAAGATCGGATCAATAATTCAAAGTCATCGTTTAGCACACGGTTGGCTTATACCCATTATACCTTTCAATTTCCAGGAACATCGATGCAGCTCACCCGTTCAGGAAACTATCTATTAAAGGTTTACGAAGACGGTCGCCCCGAAAACGTTCTTTTCACCTATCGAATTTATGTGGTTGAGACTTTGGCCTCTGTAAATGGAACGGTCAAAAAATCGTCATCTGTTGAACAACGTGATAAAACACAAGAAGTCGATTTCAAAGTTTCTGCATCCAGCTATCTGATTTCCCCACAGAGCAACGTAAAAGTCACCATTTTACAAAATGGCAGAGAAGATAATGCCATCACCGGATTAAAACCAAAGCAAATCATGGGATCAGTACTCGATTATGACTATGATACGGGTGAAAACAGCTTCGAGGCCGGTAATGAATTCCGTAGGTTTAACACCTCAAGCGTGAGAAATGCGATGGATCATGTTTCAAGTATTGTCGTCTCCGGTGACACCTGTAATGCACTCATCGTTCCCGATAAACCCAGAGCCTTCGGCAACTATATCTCTGAAAAAGACATAAATGGCAACTTCATACCCAACACCATCGACTATCAAAACACCGACACAGAGGGAGAGTATGTAAAGGTGAAGTTCTTTCTGGGATTAACTATGCCAATAACCAAAGGAAAGATTGTCGTAAGTGGTCGATTCAACCATCAGGTTGATTTCACGCAGGGAAGCGACTTTTTGATGCGCTACAACCCGTCATTAAAAGGATATGTTGGAGAAGGATTATTGAAGCAGGGATATTATGATTATCAGTATCTCTACTATCCTGAACCTCAAAAGCCCGGATTAACCAGTCTGGCTGAAGGTGATTTCTCTGATACCCAAAATGAATATCAAATCTTTGTTTACTATCATAAACCGGGCGAAGTTTACGATCGTTTGATTGGCGTTGGAATCATCAATAAAACTACAGGAAATTAAAGAATAGCTATTTTGTAATAAAAAACGATTTTAATCTAAAAAAGAGCAATCTATCATTTCTCAATAATAGTCTAAAGAGGATGAGACACTACCTCCCTAACACTAAAAACATCCTTTCTTTCTCCGAAATTCATTCTATCCTACTCCTAATGCCTGGATAGAATTAGAATAGGATCAGGTTAGGACTAGAATAGGATTAGATTAGGATTAGTGATAAATGATCCCATTATCATGGGATGTTCATCACATAAATATCGGAGTGACTCAGGATCCTGATCGAAACATGATAATGATCAAAACCCTATACTATATGATAAAAAAAACAAAGGCCCCATTTAAGAGACCTTTGTGTGGCAAGCCTTCCAGAACACTTACCGGCATTAACCCAATCAACTCAGGAAGTAAAACAAATTGTTTAGTATGCAATAAACATTAACCAGAAATCTTATTTTCCGAGGCAAGCATCTCGTTGAGATTGCGTTGAGCGTCGACAGGGAACTCATGTGAACCGGGTCCACAAATACATCCTCCTGGACACGACATGACTTCTATAAAAGGAGCAGGAGCGGCTTTTTTAGAAGCGAATGTCTTCATTAGCCGAAGCTGCTTCTTATTGAGTCCATCTACCAGGTAACTCTTTACATCCACTTTATTCAATGCCATCAGCGATTTGGTAACACCTCCGCTTACGGCAAAGACACGAGCAAATCCTGTTTCAGCATCCCAACTACCATATTCCGCACATTCGTCGACATCAATCTTCCATCCATTCAACCAACAACCCAGCTCTTCAAACGTCATCACAAAATCAACATCTGGATTTCGCATTCCTTCGCGACGCTTTGCAATACACGGACCGATAAATACAGTTTTATTATCCGGATAACGTTCTCGGCACTTTTGGGCTGTAAAAGCCATGGGTGATGGCGTATCGGATACATATTTTTTTAGTTCCGGTGCATGAATATCAACAGCTTCAGTCCAGGCAGGACAACAAGAGGTTGTCATAAAAGGAGCACCCTCGCTCTGCTTGTGTTGAAATTCTAGATATTCAGCACGGGCAGTATCTACTGCACCTTCGGCTACATCAACGACCTGATCGAAACCCAGTTCTTTAATAGCACCAAATATACGTGCAGGTGATGACTTATATTGTCCGAAGAGTGCCGGTGCCACGATGGCTGTTAGCTTCTCTCCGTTCTTCAAAGCCTTCATGACTTGTAGCATTTGTGTACCCTCCATGATAGAACCAAATGGACAAGCATTTACACATTTACCACAAAGGATGCACTTCGATTCATCAATCGTCTCTTTCCCCTTTTCATTCTTGCTGATCGCTCCTACCGGACATGACTCCTCACAAGGCACCGGCATATAGATGATCGCATGATAAGGGCATAATTTCTGACAGATACCGCAGCTCACACACTTTTTCTGATCAATAATAGCTTGACCATTCTCAGAACGTGATACGGCTTCCTTTGGACAATTCATCTTACATGACTGTGCGATACATCCCTTGCAAAGATTTGTAACTATATAATTGGCTTTCACACACGAAGTGCAAGCCTCTTCTACAACAGTCAGTATGCGATCGGGTGATTCGGTTCTTTCCAACACTTCCTCAGCATAATCAGCAAGTAATCTACGCTCATCTGCTTCATTCTCCACCTCGAAACCGAGGATTCCCATCATCTTATATTTCGATACTGCCCTCACTTTGTGGATACAGCATCTATCTTGATGAGCCCGCCGACCAATCTCATAAGGCACCGAATCAATATCCTTAAGCTTATCTTCGTTGAAAAGCTCTGCGAGCCGGGTTAGCAGATCGCGACGGATAATCATGGTGTTATTTACAAATGCCATTATAACCTCCTCAATATTATTCACAACTAGAAAAAATACTTTCCCCGATAAAGGCTCAGGCTTGGTGAATGAATTATAGAGCCTTTACCGGGTTTAGTATGTGACCCTATGACAGGCCGATATTCATTTACTTACCTTCGTAAGCTTTAATATACAACTCTTTAATCTCTTCGATTGAAGGATAACGAGGGTTTGTTCCGGTACATTGATCGTCGAAAGCTAATTCAGCCAAATCGTCCAGACGAGCGTAGAATTCTGATGCTTCAACGCCAGCCTCACGAATAGATTTAGGAATATTTACTTCAGCTTTCAATTTTTCAATTCCGGCGATTAATGATTCAACCAAATCTTCTGGAGTGTTGCCTTCGAATCCACAATAGGTAGCAAAACGAGCATAACGTTCAATTGCCAAAGGATATTTGTATTGTGGGAATGTAGCTTGCTTACGGGGAGTATTCGTTGCATTGAAACGAATGACATGCGAGATAATCAGCGCATTAGCCAATCCGTGTGGAATATGAAACTCAGAGCCCAATTTGTGAGCCATAGAGTGACAGATTCCAAGGAATGCATTTGCAAATGCAATACCTGCCATCGTAGAAGCATAATGTACTTTCTCTTTTGCCTTCAGATTCTTAGCACCTTCCTTGTATGAGGTTGGCAGATATTTGAAGAGGATACGTCCGGCTTCTAAAGAATAAGGGATAGTAAATTCAGTAGCAAAAACTGAAACCATTGCTTCGAGCGCATGAGTCAGTGCATCAACACCCGACCAGGCAGTCAGCTTTGTTGGCATTGTCAATACAAACTCAGGATCAACAATAGCCATATTAGGAGTCAACTGGTAGTCAGCAATAGGATATTTAATACCTGTCTTCTCATCGGTTACTACAGCAAACGGAGTAACTTCAGAACCAGTTCCAGATGTTGTAGGAATAGCTACCATATAAGCCTTGCGACCTAATGCAGGGAATTGATAGATACGTTTACGGATATCCATGAAACGTAGAGCAAGACCTTCAAACTGAGTATCGGGATACTCATACATCAACCACATAATCTTAGCACAGTCCATTGCTGAACCACCACCTAAAGAGATGATTACATCAGGCTGAAAGGCATTCATCGAAGAGAGCCCCTTCTTTACGTTTGCCAATGTTGGATCTGGTTCAACTTCGTAAAAGATACTGAAGTCGATATTCATTTTCTTTAATTCGCGGGTTACTTTCTCGGTATATCCTAAATCGTAGATTGGTTTATCAGTGATGATGAAGGCGCGTTTACGACCCGCTAAATCTGTTAACGCAACAGGTAAACAACCATATTTAAAGTATATTTTTGGTGGTATCTGCAACCATAACATATTTTCTCTCCTTTCAGCGTTGGTCTTAATATTCAGAAGGTGTTTAACACCTACATTTTCACTTACTGAGTTACCGCCCCAGCTACCACAACCCAATGTGAGTGACGGATCTAATTTAAAGTTGTAGATATCACCGATAGCACCTTGTGATGCAGGCATATTAACAAGCAGACGTCCTGTTTTCAATAATGAGCTGAACGATTCAATTCTATCTGTATTACGAAGGTCTGTGTAAAGAACTGAAGTGTGTCCGATACCACCAAACTGAACCAGTTTGATCGCTTTTAATTCAGCATCTTGAAAATTCTTAGCCTTGTACATGGCCAGAATAGGAGAAAGTTTTTCATACGAAAATGGTTCGTCATCGGCAATACGTTCAGCCTCGCCAATCAATACCTTTGTCGTTTTTGGAACCGAGAAGCCTGCCATTTCAGCAATCTTCCAGGCATATTGACCAACGACCTTCGCATTGACGTGACCATCAACGATCATTAGTTTGCCAACTTTGTCTTTCTCATCAGCATTAAGGAAATATCCACCGCTTTCAGCAAATTCCTGACGAACTGCTTCATAAACCTCTTCAACTACAACCACACTTTGTTCTGATGCACAGATCATTCCATTGTCGAAAGTCTTACTCATCAATACAGAGTTCACTGCCATTTTCAGGTGAGCCGTTTCATCAATAATAGCAGGAGTGTTACCGGCACCCACACCAATGGCTGGAACACCTGAAGAATAGGCAGCTTTAACCATTCCCGGACCACCGGTAGCCAGAATCAGGCTGATACCCTTGTGGTGCATTAAGTGTTGTGATTTTTCAATAGTTGGAACTTCGATCCAACTGATAATGTCTTTTGGAGCACCAGCTTCAACAGCAGCATCAAGGATTATCTTGGCAGCAGCAATAGTACTTTTAGCAGCACGAGGGTGTGGAGAGAAGATAATCCCGTTGCGTGTCTTTAAACTGATCAACGCTTTGAATATGGCAGTAGAGGTAGGATTGGTAGTAGGAACGATACCGGCAATAACACCAATAGGTTCTGCAATTTTACGAATACCGGCAGAGAGATCTTCTTCTATGATACCGCAAGTCTTTTCGTCTTTGTATTTATTGTAGATAAATTCTGAAGCAAAATGGTTCTTGATCACCTTGTCTTCCACAACGCCCATACCGGTTTCGGCTACAGCCATCTTGGCCAGCTTGATACGACTACCCGCAGCAGCAAAAGCGGCCTTACGGAAAATCTCATCAACCTGTTCCTGACTATAAGTACGATAAATCTTTTGAGCATCATGTACTCTGCTAATCAAATCTTCCAACTCCTGAATATCAGTACTGAAACCAGGTTTTACCTCTTGAAGAACTACTTTCTTCGTCTCTTCTTTCTTTGCCTCACCGCTCTCCTGTGCGACGCCTTTCGTGTTCTCTTTCATAATCTTAGGTGTTTATAAATTACACATTCAATGAATACAATGACTAATTCTGAAGGTCAGCTCTTATCGCTGCTATAATTTTTTCTAATGTTGCCTGAGGCATTAATTTGCCGTTAACTTCGGCATATGGTGGTTTGGGTTCAGCACCTAACTTATCACAACCAAGACAAACCGAAGCTTCTACATAGACTTCGTCTTTTAAATCATCGGGTAACTGACTCTTTAAGTTGTTCAGTTTTGAGCCTCCCATAACGTAGCAATAGGTTCCTACGCATACTTTAACACTTGATTTTTTTGCTGATTTCATGGTATATTTATGAGTGATTGGTTTCGGATGATGCCTTTTATTTAAAATTAAGTTTATTGTTATTTCATTAACAACACGCAACCCTATTGCCAATAAACGTGCCACAAAATCCAAATTACTCGTTTCAAGTCGTTTAATGTTTCGACATAAATATACATGATGCAGTATTGTCATAGGATTGAACACATACGCCAAATACATTATGTACTATTTCAGTACAGTGTCAGAATATTGAACACCTTTAAAACAATACAAATTCATGATTTCACAACTGCATCATAAAAAAAAGAAACAGCTTCTGGCATTTTGCCTTATTTATGTCCCTTATTGGGCTATATTTACTAAATAATATAACGAATTAGTCTAAATAAGTTTATTTTACACTAAGAATCAACAAAAAGGCATAATAATTGTCTATTCAGGTATAGTGTTACCTATTTGCTAATTTATTAATAAAAAACAAATCTAATGAGAACAGCAGTATTTAGTACAAAGAGTTATGACAAAGAATATCTGGAACTAGCCAATGCCGGAAAACACGAACTGGTCTTTTTTGAATCTTCATTGAAGGCAAGGAATGTAGTGTTGGCTGAAGGATTTGAGGCTGTTTGTGCATTTGTTAATGATAATGTTTCAAAAGAAGTCATTGAGGATTTAGACAAAATCGGGATAAAACTAATCGTTTTACGTTGTGCCGGATTTAATAACATAGATATTGAAACAGCAGCAAATCGTAACATCACAGTGTTAAGGGTTCCTGCCTATTCCCCCCAGGCTATTGCAGAACATGCAGCCGCATTGATTCTTACCCTATCGCGTAAGACACACAAAGCATATAATCGTGTTCGTGATGGAAACTTTTCGCTCGACAGATTAATTGGTTATGATCTATTTGGAAAGACAGTAGGTATCATCGGTACGGGTCGTATTGGTGCAGCACTTGCCAATATCATGTTAGGATTTGGCTGTAAGATCATTGCTTTCGATAGTTATCAGAATAAAGACCTCCTCGCAAAAGGAGTAGAATACATGAGTCAGGACGAGCTGTTCACAAAAGCTGATATCATCTCGCTACACTGTCCACTGACTCCTGAAACCCATCATATGATCAATCGGGAATCGTTGAATAAGATGAAGAAAGGCGTGATGTTGATCAATACCAGTCGTGGTAAACTAATCGATACTGAAGCAGCCATCGAGTTTCTGAAAGATGAACACCTTGGATACCTTGGAATTGACGTCTACGAAATGGAAGAGAAGATTTTCTATAAAGACCTTTCAGAGGTAGTGATTCGTGATGATAAAATTTCACGGCTAGTCAACTTCCCCAATGTTTTAATTACAGCACACCAGGCATTCCTAACAGATAATGCACTGACACAGATTGCAGCGACAACGATTGATAACATTACCGGTTTTGAAGAGGGTTCCTTCAATAAAGCAAATGAGGTAACACACGAGATGGTTAAATAAAAAAACAATTTAGCACTTTACGATCCCTTCTTTTTTTAATTAGTTTTGTGTTCAAATTGAAATATCGCATCATGCTCGACTTACTTTATTCTCGTCAGAGTATTCGCAAGTACTCGGATCAACCTATTGAAGCTGATAAAATCGAAACCCTCATTGAGGCAGTTTTACTTTCGCCAAGCTCTAAAAACCGACAACCCTGGAAATTTATTGCTGTAACAGATAAAACTGTGCTAAAGCAATTGAGTACAGCTAAACCAAATGGCGCATCGTTTTTAGCGGAGGCTGCACTTGCTATTGTAATTGCAGGCGACACTGAAAAAAGCGATGTATGGGTTGAAGATTGTTCTATTGCAGCTATAATAACACAATTAACGGCACACGACTTAGGGCTTGGTAGTTGTTGGATTCAGTTAAGAGAGCGTATGCATAATGAGACCATTAGCGCCAGTGAATATGTTAAGGACCTCCTGCATCTACAAAACCATCTTGAAATTGAGTGTATTATAGCTATTGGTTATCCTAAGGAGGGCACTAAACTCAATTTAAAGACAAAACGTACTACTGAAAATGTCACCCGGATTTAAATGCCGGCATAAATCGTTTTTTACGTCAACTTTATTTTTTTCATAAAAAGAAAAAGTTTCTTCTCTGAGAATAAGCTTTTTCTTTTTTTATCTACCAATAAGACGATTCCAATCAATATTATACCTAGATGTATACAACATTTTCCTTACTTTTGTAGGAGAACCAACTAGAATAATGATGCAAATAGAAAAACATCTTACTACCTTATTTACCAGATGGTCGGGGCGCAACCCCGATCAGGTTACTCCTGTAGCAGCTTCCGGATCAAATCGTAAGTATTATAGAATCTCAGCCGGAGAAATCAGTGCAATAGGAACCTACAACCCTGATGAAAGAGAAAACAGAGCGTTTATCTATCTTGCAGAACATTTTCGCAAAAGCCAATTACCTGTTCCTGAGATCTATGCTGAAGATCTGGCAAACCATTGTTATCTTCAACAGGATCTGGGTGACTTGACACTCTTCAAACAGCTTGTGTTGTTACGCGAAGAGGATGATTTTCCAAATGAATTACTCGATATCTATCGTGAGGTCATCGGTTGGCTTCCCCGCTTTCAGATTGAAACGGTCAAAGGATTAGACTTTAAAAACTGTTATCCCCGTGAAGCTTTCGACCGCCAAAGTATGAACTGGGATCTCAACTATTTCAAATATTATTTTCTTAAGCTTGCCAATATTCCATTTGATGAGCAGGAGTTGGAAGACGACTTCGTTCGTTTCACAGATTATCTGTTGAATGTTGGACAGGATTATTTTATGTATCGCGACTTTCAAAGCCGTAATATCATGTTGCACGAAGGTGGACAATGGTTTATTGATTTCCAGGGTGGTCGACGTGGTGCACTTCAATATGATCTGGCTTCTCTGCTGTATGACGCAAAAGCCGACCTGCCTGTCGACATAAGAGAACAATTACTTTCGCATTATATCGCCTGCTTAAGTCAGATTATTTATGTAGACGAAGAGAAGTTCAGAAGAGAGTTCTATACTTTTGTCTATATCCGTATCATGCAAGCCATGGGGGCTTATGGTTTTAGAGGCTTCTATGAAAAGAAAGAACATTTTTTGCTGAGTATCCCTTATGCATTGCAAAATATGGAGTGGCTTTTAAAGAACCATCCACTTGCCGATCGTTTTCCTGCACTGAGTCGTGTATTAGAAAATGTCATTGCCTCTCCAATGATCAGACATGCTGGACGTAAAAAACTGAATATCACGATAAATAGCTTCTCGTACCGAAAAGGGTTACCGGTTGATACTTCAGGTAATGGTGGTGGTTTTGTATTTGACTGTCGTGCGTTGAATAACCCCGGGCGCATTGATCAGTATAAATCGATGACGGGAATGGATTTGCCTGTTCAACAGTTTCTACACGAACAACCCGAAGTACCCATATTTCTGGAACATGTATTTGGAATCGTTGATCATAGCGTAACGACCTACCTCTCTAAGAATTTTGAGCATCTTCAGATTAACTTTGGATGTACCGGTGGTCAGCATCGATCTGTTTTCTGTGCCGAACAAACAGCAGCACATCTTCGTTTGAATCCGCAGATAAAACTGACATTGAATCACATTGAACAGAAGTTTAAATAATCACTTTTGTTCACGCCATTTAATATGGTCTTTTATTTTTCAATTTAAATACATCTATTCCCTTGAGTAAGCAACTTTCCATATTCGATAGTTTCTCTATTGAACCCTATAAAGGCCAGGCAGATATAGTAGAAAAGACAGCCGGGCAGATCGCAAAAGACTTTGCACTTTTTGGCCTGCCCATCGACTTCACAGGAAATTCAGACTGGGCTTACTCCGAGTTGTTTAATCAGATGTGTCCGATTATAGATCGTTTGATTCATCGCGACTATCCCCGCCTACTCTCTTTACTGTACCAGATAGATTTATCGCCTGTCACCATAAAAACAGCACGCGAAGAAAACCCAGACATGCCTGAAAATGAGATGTTGGCACAGTTGATTATCTATCGTGAATTCAAAAAGGTCGTGATGAGGATGTATTTTAAATCGAAAAAGATTTAACCGACACAAATATTACACTTTCTCTACCCACGCTTTCGTAAGTGCCCGCAGAAAATAATTCGACTCCTGTGCACCCGAAACAGAGAATTTTTCATCGATCAAGAAGAAGGGAACTCCTCGTATTCCGAGTGACCGAGAATCATGGATATCTCTTTTTACTTCATCTGTATACTGATCACCTTCCAATAAATTAGCTACATCATTTGCCGGCAAGCCGATCTCTGTAGCCAGTGCAGTCAATGTCGCTTTATCCTCTATATTTTTTCCTTCGGTAAAGTAAGCCTTAAAGAATCGTTCTTCGGCCTCATTCTGCAATCCATTTGCTTCAGCCAGATGAATCAGACGATGTGCATCAAAGGTATTAGCAGGCAATGCTTTCTCAATGTTAAACGTCACCCCAACTGCAGCGCCTCTCTCTTTAAGTTCGCTATGCATTTCCTTTACATCTTCGGCACCATAACCTTTGTGTTTCACAAGATAATCTGCGATGGTAACACCGGGTTGATAACGGCTGTCCGGATCTAATTGAAAACTATGCCATACCACTTCAACCTGGTCTTTATATTCGAACTGCTCCAATGCATTCTCAAACTTCTTCTTGCCCAGATAGCAAAACGGACAAACTACATCACTCCAAATTTCTACTTTCATTGTTCCAATTATTATTCTCTAGCACTCGATAAAATCGAGCACATAAAGCGTGTTTTTATTATAAATTTTAGCACAAATGTAACAGGCAAAACAATGAATAGTTTAATAAGTGTCGATGATAATCTTTTTATCGATTTTCAGTATTCAAAAAAAGCATTTTTTCGGACCCAGTACCCATAAAAAACACACATAACTTAAAATAAACATTGTTAAAAAACATAACACCTCAAAAATAATGGTTAACCTTTCAATATTTTCAAAAAAACATAACAATTAATTTACATTTTTATCATTTGTTATAGTTACCTTAGCATTGGAAAATTTAATTCCTCTTCATTTATTAAAGGATCAGATGAAAGCACCCCATAAATCCATTTATATTCTAACGCTATTCCTCCTTTTGGCAGGACTAATACCCCATGAATCATGGGCACAGTCATTGCGCGAGATAGAATCAAAAAGGATCACTCTTCCTAACGGATGGAGTCTTACGCCAACCGGAAAGCAGATACCATTAGGCGATCTACCCCTCAATATTGCAGTATCGTCATCAAAAAAATTATTGGCAGTAACCAACAATGGTGAGAGCGATCAATCAATACAATTATTTGATGCAAAAAGCCACCAGCTACTTGACTCCGTTACAATGGGAAAATCATGGTTGGGACTGGCATTCTCTTCAGATGAAAAATCGCTATATGCATCAGGAGGATTTAATAATTTCATCGTGCACTTTGCAATCAAGGGGAATAAATTAACACCTGTTGATACCATCAGACTTGGCACACCTTGGCCTACAAATATTTGTGTTGCCGGAATTGCTATTGACGACAAACACCATCTATTATATACCGTAACGAAAGATGATAATTCGCTTTATGTTGCAGATCTTCTTACCCGAAAAGTGATCTCCAAACACGATTTGGGTGGTGAAGGATATACCTGTCTTCTTTCGCCGGATGCCACGACACTCTATGTTTCATGCTGGGGATGTGATAAAGTGAAGATCTTCGACACCAATAAACAACAATTTACGGAAACCATAGCGGTGGGTGATAACCCTAACGACCTTTGCATAACCCGTAATGGAGCTTTTCTATTTGTGGCAAACAGCAATGATAACTCAGTTTCTGTAATCAATACAAAAAGCCAGAAGGTAGTTGAGACCTTAAATGCCGCACTCTTTCCGAATGCGCCTAATGGATCGACCACCAATAGCATCGCCCTTAGTGATGATCAAAAGACACTCTTCATCGCCAATGCAGACAACAACTGCCTGGCTGTCTTCGACATTACGAAACCCGGAAATAGTGTAAGCAGAGGTTTTATCCCGGTGGGTTGGTACCCTACATGTGTTAGGGTAATAAAAAACACACTGTTTGTAGCTAATGGAAAAGGATTATCATCACTAGCCAATCCCTTTGGACCTAATCCGCTGAGTAAAAAGCAAAAAGTAGATTATCAAAAGAATGGACAGGTAGTACAACAGAAAGTACAATATATAGGCGGATTATTCCGTGGTTCACTAAGTATTATTCCGATCCCGAAAGACGAACAGCTATCGCTGTTTTCGCAAGTAGTGTATCATAATACGCCCTATTCAAAGGAAAAAGAGAGCATAACAGAAGGACAAGACGGCAATCCTATTCCATATAAAACGGGTGCCACATCCCCTATCAAATATGTATTCTATGTCATCAAAGAAAACCGGACGTACGATCAGATCTTAGGTGATATTCCTGAAGGGAATGGAGATAAAAGTCTAACACTATTTGGCGAAAAGGTAACCCCAAATCTACATGCTTTAGCACGTGAGTTCGTGTTGCTCGACAACTTCTATTCTGATGGAGAAGTAAGTGCCGATGGTCATAACTGGTGTGCCGGGGCTTATGCTACCGACTATCTGGAAAAGACATGGCCAACAAGTTATGGCAACCGTGGAGGAAATTATGATGCAGAAGGCATACGTGCCGTTGCGAATAACAAAAATGGCTTTATTTGGGACAACTGCAAACGAAAAGGAGTATCCTACCGAACCTATGGTGAATTCATGAATGGCAACAAGCCTAATCTTGTATCATTACGAAACCATTTCTGTCCTACTTTTACCGGTTGGGATCAATCGGTACATGATACAACACGATTCACTCAATGGAAGAGAGAGTTTGATTCGTTAGTTGCGAATAATGAGCTACCTCAGCTCAATACTGTTCGGTTCATTAATGATCATACTGAAGGGTTACGTATAGGCAAACACACGCCTTCGGCTGCCGTTGCTGATAATGATTTAGCAGTTGGTCTCTTCGTTGAACACCTAAGTAAAAGCAAAATATGGAACCAATGTGCTATCTTCATCGTGGAAGACGATGCACAGAATGGTCCTGATCACGTGGATGCACATCGCACGACAGCTTATGTCGCCGGTGGATTTGTAAAACACGGGTTCGTTGATCACACCCCCTACTCTACAGCTTCGATGGTCAGGACATTAGAGCTTATTTTAGGATTACCCCCAATGAGTCAATATGATGCAGCTGCAACACCAATGTGGAGATGCTTTTCCGAAAACAGCACCCATCCTGCATTC
>JAHEYR010000019.1 GCA_023251485.1 Bacteroidales bacterium | reverse complement strand
ATCGATACAGGCTGCTCCGAAGATGCCATCCTGACCGGTTACTGTTTGATTATTCGCCAGCAATGAAACTTCATTGGTCCCTTTATTTAATGAGAACAGCTGTTGTACATAATAATTGGGCGTGCCAAAAGAGCGGAGATTGTCGACCCAGATCAGATCGGGGGTCCATTGCCAACCATCAACATGTGCAAACAGTGGGGCGTATGATGCCATATTCACTACGTCTGCATTGCGCTCAAGTCCGGTCATAAAAGCTGCTTCGGCAAGTGCTGTCTGAAGGTTGTTTTTGTTGTCGGGTGTTGCCGTATTGGCACTTTGGGCGGCATATTCGCCTGCAAAAATCTTCACACCTGTACGTGGATAGTTGTCATATCGGCTAGCGTTTTGCAAGAACCAATCGGGCTTACGATAATAATGCTCGTCGATGAAATCGGCCTTCAACGTTCTTAACTCTCCATTCAGGTAGTCAAAACGATCGCCTGAAGGATCGGTGCCACTGCTATATACTAATTTGAAATCAGGATACTTCTCTTTAATGGCTTTTCTGAAGATCTTTAAGCGTTCAACATATTGAGGCCCCCAGTTTTCGTTTCCAACGCCCATCATCTTGAGGTTGAACGGTTGTGGATGCCCCATCGCTGCACGAATCTTGCCCCATTTGCTGGTTGCATCACCATTGGCAAATTCAATCAGGTCGAGTGCATCCTGAACATAAGGATCTATTTCGGATAGAGCTGCTGCTTCTGCAGTGTTGAACTGACAAGCCATTCCGCAATTGAGGATAGGCAGGGGGGATGCTCCGATGTCTTCGGCTAGCTGGAAATACTCGAAGAATCCAAGTCCGAATGTCTGGAAATAATCAGGTGCCGGGCGATGTGCAAACTCGACATTCCAACGGTTCATGATAAGTTGACGTTCTTCGATCGGACCGATGGTCTTCTTCCACTGATAACGATTCGTGAGCTCGCGACCTTCTACAATACAACCTCCCGGAAAACGGATGAAGCCTGGTTTCATATCAGCCAGCTTCTGTACCATATCGGCACGGAAGCCACCGGGACGGTTTTTCCAGGTATCGCCGGGGAAGAGTGAAATCATATCGAGATCAATAACACCGGTTCCTTCGAACCAGATGTTTAGTTTTGCCTTCGGTTCGGTTTCTGAAGCATTGAAACTAACAGCTTGTTTTTGCCAGGCTTCGCCTTCGGTAGCAGGTGTCAACGATCCTTCACCAATGTTTTCACCTTTGCTGTTGATCAGCTCAATATGTAGTTTTACACCTGGCGATTTGATGCGATACATCACGGAGAAATCGTAACGCAAACCTTTTTTAATCCCCATTCCTCTGAATCCTTCATTGGTCAGGCTTAAGCTGCCTTTTTCAGCATTTGTTGCGGTGACCTGAATGTAGCGTGGATTGGCAGGATTGGCTTCTTTTCTGTTGAGGACAAGGATTTCGCCTTCTGTGAATTTCTTGCGGTTTATCTTCCATCCCATGAGTGGGTTGGAAAATTCGAATGATCGATTCTTTACCAGTTCTGCGTAGATGCCTCCATCCGCACCCATGTTAATATCCTCAAAGAAGATGCCCCACATGGTAGGTTGGATCTCTGCCTTGAGCTCATTCGCCTTAACGGTATATACTTTTCCTGTTTGTGCAACGACAGCAGAAGCTGCAAACAAGAGAATGACTAAAAAGCTGATTGATATTTTTTTCATTGCAATGCGGTAATGGATAAAAAAAAGCATCCGCCTATTAAGGTAAAGTCTTCAAGCTAAATTGTATTTTGAAAACTTGTATCTTGAGAACGGATGCTCCTTTTAATGTTTATGATTTATTTCGCAGTAAACTTATAAATAGTAGTTTGTGTGTATTTGTCTCCTTTTTTCAACTCAGCAGTTGGAAATGCAGGATGGTTTGGTGAATCAGGGAATTTTTGAGCCTCAAAACATAGTCCATTTCTGAAGTTGTAAGGTTTTCCGGCTTTTCCTGTCTGATCTCCTTTAAGGAAGTTTCCGGTATAGAATTGAATACCCGGCTCAGTAGTGTAAACTTCAACCGTACGACCTGAAGCAGGTTCGTAAGCAGAGGCTGCTAACACTGAAACGTCGTTTTTGGTGTTAAGTACAAAGTTATGATCGTAACCATTACCGGTTAACAGTTGGTCATATTTTTCGCCGATACGTTTTCCAATAGCCGTTGCAGTTAAGAAATCGAAAGGAGTTCCTTTGATAGGTCTGAGTTCTCCGGTTGGAATTAACGTGGTGTCAACCGGTGTGATTGCATCGGCATTGATCATTACCTGATGATCTAAAATGTCGCCATTGCCTTCGCCTTTTAGGTTAAAGTATACATGGTTGGTTAGGTTGCAAACGGTATTCTTGTCGCTGGTTGCTTCATAATCAATCTTCAATGCATTGTCAGCCGTCCAGGTGTATGTAACGGTTACATCCATGTTGCCTGGATAACCTTCTTGCATATCGGGACTATGATAGGTCAATTTAAGTGACGGATAGTTGTCCTTGGTGATCACTTCGGCATTCCAAAGTTGACTATGGAAACCGGTTGGTCCACCATGTAGACTATTAGAACCATTATTGAGTGCAAGTTTATATTCTACGCTATCGAGAGTGAATTTACCTTTGGCTATTCTGTTAGCATAACGACCAACAATAGATCCGAAATAATGATCGCCGGCTTCGTATCCTTCTGCGTTTTTGTAACCCAGGGTGACGTCGGCCAATTTTCCATTACGATCGGGAACTTCGATAGAAACGATTTTAGCTCCATAATTAGTGATACGTACTTTGAAACCTTTTTCATTAACTAAAGTGAAGATGGAGACTTCTTTTCCATCTTTCAATTTGCCAAAATTTTCTTTGGTGATTTTAGGACCTTTGCTACATCCGGTAAAAAGGATGGCACTTAATAATAAAAATGATGCTAGTCTTATTAGATTTTTCATCTTGATTGGGTTTATGTGGTTTGTTTTAAAGTCGTGTTCAAATATAGCAAAAGTTATTTGACGCTCCATTCATAAATACCACTTGCATTTTCTTTTGGTAATTGTACTTCCATTCGTAATGCACGTGTTTGGATAGCTTCAAAAGTTACTTCATTGAACTTGTCTTTATCAATTGTGTAGTTGGAATTAGCTTTGACAGGTACCCAGTTTCCAGTGGCATCTTTATACAAAAGTTTCCAGGACTCAGGAACGCGACAACCTCCCCATGGACTATCATCATACCAGTAGACCTTTGATGATGAGATGGTTTCGGCTTTTTGAAAGTCGTATTCTATCCATTCCAGCGATCCTTTTTTAGGCCACCAATGGAAGTAGTTTACATTATGATCGTTGGAGTTCTCAGGCTCAATCTGATCGTTTAAGGCTGACAGCGCTTTCGACTTTGTGGAAGATACAATGGTGCTTGAAGATGCGATGGTCTTCGAGGGTAATGGTTTTGCACCTTGTGCTTTGTTGGGAAACCACACAATCATTTCGCCGGCACCTCTGTTTGCCCATGCATAATAGGGAATAGCTGTCATAATTTCTTTCGACTCACTGATCTTGCCATCATCCATTCGTTGTGCACTCTTTGCTTCGGTCTTAACAACCGTTACGCCATTTAGTAGTTCAGGCTTGAATTCTGATGTGAAATGCGCATCTTTTGCAACTGCCAGATTCAACACATGTCCGCTTTTATTATCAGGCCACTCGGCACAATAGATAAATGGTCCACGCTGAATGGCAACTCTTTCGGCATCAGCTTTTACTTTCTCGTGTGCAACTACTTCGCGAACCGGCATAGGGAGATCGAGGGTGATCTTATCACCCTTTTTCCAACTTCCTGAAACGATGGCATAACCATCTTTTAGGGTATAGGCATATGATTTACCTTTCACCAAAATCTTTACAACGCTTTTATCCGTTGTGGCGAATTTATAGAGATCGGTTGAAATAGGCTCATTTCTGGCCCATCCCGGTATTCTGATCATCAGATTGAAAGTGCCTGCCTTTTCCGGATTCAGTATGAAATCGACTTTTCCATTCCAAGGATAGTCGGTCTGTTGGTCAATCTCGATCTTCTTACCGTTCAGGTTAATAGTTGCCGAGCTATTCATGAAGAGGTTTACATAGAGATCGTTCTCTTTCTGTGCATAGACATATCCGGGAATAGATGGAATGAACCGGCAGATGTTGCTTGGGCAGCAGGCACAACCAAACCATGCACTCCGCTCATGTTGCCCTTGCGACTCTAACGGATTGGGATAGAAGAAATGGTCGGCACTCAACGAAATACCCGATAACAATGCATTGTATAGGGTGCGTTCTAATACATCGTAGAATTTAGAATTGCCTTCTAATAAAAACATGCGATAGTTCCACATCACGTTACTGATCGAAGCACATGTTTCGCAATAGGCTGACATGTTTGGAAGAGAATAGGGTGCTCCAAAACCTTCGCTGGTCTCGCCTGATCCGATACCACCGGTGACATAGAGTTTTGTCTCTGCCAGATCGGCCCAGATTTTATCGATGGCATTTTGATAGGCTACTTCTCCGGTTAGTGCTGATACATCAGCCATACCGGCATACATGTAGGTTGCACGAACGGCATGACCCACAATTTTATCTTGTTCAATTACCGGTTTGTGTGCCTGATTGTATTCGTCGCCACCATGTCTGCAATCGAGAAAGAATTTGGCTAGTTTTAAATAGCGAACCTCGTTGGTGATGCGATAGAGTTTAGACAGACCCATTTCGATGACCTGATGGCCAGGATAGTAAGCCAGTTTGCCGGGGCCAAAATCATGATCAACCAGATTGGCACTTTTGATAGCGATATCAAGCAGGGTGTGTTTCCCGGTTGCCAGATAATGTGCATAAGCAGCTTCGTAGAGATGTCCCAGGTTGTAAAGCTCGTGGCTCAGTTCCGGATCTTTTTCCCAACGTTTTTTTCCAGCCCAGGGATGCATGTGTAGAGAGTCGATGGTTCTATTGGTATAAAGATAACCATCGGGCTCTTGTGCAAGACTGATAAAATAGATCAACGAATCTATTCTTCTTTCGAGTAGCGGGTCAGGGTGTGTTTGTAAAGAGTAGCTGGCTCCTTCAATGATTTTGTAAATATCCGAATCGTCGAAAGGATATTCCGATTGAAATTTTCCTTTGGTCAGCTTTCCGGCTATTTTAAAATTCTCAACACGTCCGGTCTTATAACATTGCTGTAATGCAATCGGAATGGTGACCTCTTGATTCAACTTCATTCTGGGAGCCCAGAATTTATCCGTAACTTTTACCTGTGTGAAGTTTACAGGTTGTATCGGATAATCTTTTGCCGGCCCTTTTTGTGAAGAAGCAGGCTGGCAGTTGATGAAGAGTGCTAATATTAAAATGAAGAGGGCAATATTGCTTTTTATTAACATCATGGGTTGATTTATAGATGTTTAAATTTAGCTGTTGCGTTGTTGGATAGCCTGCTTACGAATCTTCTTAAGCCTTTTCATAACAGGATTTGCTCCACGTCCGAAGTAGTCGTGCAAAATAGCATACTCTTGATAGAGTTCGTTGTAAATTGCAGCAGCTTCAGCATTTGGATAGTAGGTTGTCTTTTCTTTTTGAACCATCTCTTTAACAGCAGCTTCGATCGTATCGTATCCACCTTTTGACTTTCCTGCAGCCAATGCAGCAAAGATGGCAGAACCCAATGCAGGTGTTTGCGAAGAGGCTGATATTTTGATCGGCATGTTGGTAACATCAGCATAGATCTGCATAATCATGGCATTCTTTTCAGCAATACCACCGGCAGCATAGAATTCGTCGACTGCAACGCCATTGTTTCTGAAGGTCTCAATAATCATGCGCGTTCCATAAGCTGTTGCTTCTATCAGTGCACGGTAAATTTCCTCAGGACGGGTTTGAAGAGTGGCACCAATGAGTAATCCGGTTAAATCGACATCAACCAGTACCGAGCGATTTCCATTCCACCAATCCAATGCAACTAAACCACTTTCGCCAACTAATAATGCATCGGCTTTTTCGGTTAATAGCTGATGGATGCTGATGTTTTTATCTCTGGCCTCTTGTTCGTATGCTTCGGGAACACAGTTTTCTACAAACCATTGGAAGTGGTCGCCAACACATGATTGTCCGGCTTCATAACCATAGAAGCCTTCGAGGATTCCATCTTCAACAACACCGCACATACCCGGAACAATGTGTTCTTCGGTACCAAGCATCATGTGGCATGACGAGGTTCCCATAATGGCTAACATCTTTCCGGCTGAGGTGATTCCAACAGCAGGAACTGATACGTGTGCATCAACATTGGCAACAGCGACAGCAGTGCCTACAGCTAATCCGGTTAACTTAGCCGCTTCGGGGGTGATTTCACCTGCTTTATGGCCGGCAGCATAATGACGATCAGAAAGCTTTTCTTCAACTACATTTTCAAGACCCGGGTGAAGTGCTTTTATGAAGTCCTTTGAAGGGTATCCATCTTTTTTGTGCCAGATGGCTTTGTATCCTGCGGTGCAGGCATTGCGCATCTCTTTTCCGGTAAGTTGCCAGATAACCCAGTCGGCCGACTCCATGAAGCGGTCGGCAGCTGCGTAGATTTCAGGCGCTTCGTCGATAACCTGCCAGATTTTTGGTAGCATCCACTCTGAGGAGATCTTTCCACCATAACGATTTGGAAATGTCTCTCCACGTTCGGCAGCAATTCGGTTCAACTCGTCAGCTTTGTCTTGTGCTGCATGGTGTTTCCATAACTTAATCCATGCATTTGGATTTTGTTTGTACTCGTCCATAAAGCACAAAGGGGTTCCATCAGCCTTGGTTGCAATCATGGTACAAGCGGTAAAGTCGATCGCTACACCAATAACATCGGCTGGGTTTATACCCGACTTTGAAAGGACTGATGGGATGGTTGTCGAAAGTACTTCGAGATAATCTTGTGGATGTTGTAAGGCCCAATCCATTCCAAGGGCTGTTTTGCCATCGGGAAGAAAACGATCCATTACTGCATGGGTATAGTCTTTTACAGCACTGGCTACTTCTTGACCATTGGCCACATCTATTAATACTGCGCGACCTGATAGGGTTCCAAAATCAACCCCGATAGTATATTTTTTTGTGCTCATGTTGTTAGTTTAATTCAATGGCTACAATAGATTTTGCAGGCATCGTGATTTTTAATTGATTGTTTTTAATTGTTGCTCCTTTAAATGCTTGTGGTTTTACTTCTTCGGCCTTGTCAAAGTTGTTATATGCACTCATTGATTTGGCGGTTAAGATCTCGCCTTTTACCTGAGTAAGTGTAGCACTACCCAGATCACAAGTGATTTCCTGATCTTTGTTTGGATTGAAGTTGGCCAGTGTTACGTGGATCTTTCCTGCATCATCTTTTGAAGCCGAAGCACTTATGGATGGAATACTTTCTTTATCAAAGGTATAGTTCTCGCAATTTAACTGAATCGGAATCAGTTTTGCATTTTGGTGCACCTTAAACATTTTGAAGACATAGTAAGTTGGTGTTAAAACCATTTTCTCGTCCTTGGTCAGAATAAGTGATTGTAATACATTAATGGCCTGTGCTAAGTTGGCCATCTTAATACGATCGGCATGGTTGTTGAAAATATTCAGATTCAATGCGGCTACCATGGCATCGCGAAGGGTGTTTTGTTGGAATAGAAATCCCGGATTGGTGCCGGGTTCTACATCGAACCAGTTGCCCCATTCGTCAACGACAAGCCCAACTCTCTTTTCAGGATCATAGCGATCCATGATATCGGAATGACCTTTGATGATCTTTTCGATTTGTAATGATTTCTTTAAGGTAGTAAACCATTCTTTTTCGTCAAATTGTGTTGCTGATCCTTTGTGGCTCCAGTTGTCCATGATAGTATAATAATGCAACGATATATCCTGCATCATCCATCTTGTCTTAGGGTTCTTTATCATCGTTTCTGTCCAGTCATAATCAGCATCACTAGCTCCGGAAGCAACTTTTTGTAAGTTGTTTCCATTAAAATTTCCAAGGTATGTAGAAAATTGGCGGAAGAGGTTGCCATAATAATCAGGTGTCATATTTCCACCACAACCCCATGTCTCATTTCCTACAGCCCAGTATTTTACCTTCCATGGTTTATCTCTTCCGTTTTCTTTGCGGAGGCGGGTCATCGGACTCTCGTTATCTGAGGTGAGGTATTCTACCCATTGCGACATCTCCTGAACGGTACCGCTACCTATATTACCGTTGATGTAAGCATCACAGCCCAGCAGTTCGGTTAGCCGCATAAATTCGTGGGTACCGAATGAGTTATCTTCGGTAACGCCGCCCCAGTTTGTATTGATAATAGAAGGTCTCTTTTCACGGGGGCCAATTCCATCTTTCCAATGATAGGTGTCGGCAAAGCAACCACCCGGCCAGCGAAGGTTAGGGATACTAACATCGCGAAGTGCAGCAATAACATCGTTGCGAAGTCCTTCGGTATTTGGGATGGGTGATTTTTCGCCAACCCAGAACCCACCATAGATACAATGTCCCAGATGTTCTGCAAAGTGACCGTAGATATCTTTGCTAATGGTCGTTTGAGCCTGATCGGGAAATAATGAAATTTTTCCCTTAATCGGATTGGAGGTGTTTTGCGCAGCAAGACTAATGGGTAAGATTCCGATAGCTGCTATAAATGCAGCACTACAAAGTTTTGAGTAAATATTTTTCATGGGTTGGAAAGTGTTTATTGACCGTAATATGCGTTTTTACCGTGTTTTCTGAGATAATGTTTATCGAGTAAAAATTGATCGATGGGTTTTTGATTTCCCAGCGCAAAAGTGTGAAGCGCCATTTGTGCAACTTCTTCTAGAACTGCAGCATTGTAAACCGCCTTCATGGCTGTAGAGCCCCATGAGAAGGGGCCATGTCCTGCTACCAAAACGCCGGGAATGCTTTCAGGATCTATCTCTTTAAAGGTCTCCACAATCACATTGCCGGTTTCTACTTCATAGTTTTCCTGAATCTCTTTCTGCGTAAGTAACCGAGTACAGGGTACCGCTCCATAGAAATGGTCGGCATGTGTAGTGCCTAATGCCGGGATGGCTTTTCCACTTTGAGCCCACGATGTGGCAAAGGTGCTATGGGTGTGGACAATGGCGTTAATGCCTTTGAATTCTTTGTATAAAACAAGGTGAGTAGGGGTGTCGGATGATGGTTTTAGATTGCCTTCAACGACCTTTCCATCTGCTAAGCTGACAACGACCATATCGTCTACCTTCATTTCGTCATAGCTAACGCCGCTTGGCTTTATAACGATGAGGCCTTTTTCTCTATCAATGGCACTTACATTTCCCCAGGTGAAAATGACCAATCCATGTTTTACAAGTGCCAGATTGGCTTCGAATACTTCTTGCTTTAGTTGTTCCAACATATGATTTGTGTGCTATGTAAGAAGATCTTATTGATTATGTGAATGGATGCAAGCCAGTAGTTCGTACTACCGGCTTGCATTATTCAAAATGATGTTTTTTATTGGGAAGGATTACATGAACTTAAAGCCATTGGCTTGATGGTAATATACATCATTCCAACGTAGTTCATTTTTGAAGGCTTTGATACAGGTTTTGTCATTGATGCTCAGATATTCAAGTCCTGCAATCTCAGCAAAGTCGTATAGGTGATCATTGGTAAGGGCCATACTGAATGCTGTGTGATGGGCTCCACCAGCATAAATCCAGGCAGCAGCAGCTGTTTGAAGATCTGGTAATGGTTTCCATACCGCACGTGCAACAGGTAGGTTTGGTAAATCCTGTTCCGGTTTAATTACTTCAACTTCATTTACAATCAGTCGTAAACGGTTGCCCATATCGACCATCGAAGCGTTTAGAGCCTTACCGGCAGGCACATTGAATACCAGACGAGCAGGATCATCTTTTCCACCAATACCTAATGGATGAACTTCGAGTGTTGGTTTGTTTTCGGCTATCGACTCACAAACTTCAAGCATATGTGCGCCTAATGCGCTCATTCCAGCAGGGTTAAAATGATAGGTGTAGTCTTCCATGAAAGAAGTTCCACCGGGTAGTCCTTGTGCCATAACTTTTAATGCTCTTAGTAATGCTGCCGTCTTCCAGTCACCTTCAGCACCAAAGCCATATCCTTGAGCCATTAAGCGCTGAACGGCTAATCCGGGAAGTTGTGAGAGACCATGCAGATCTTCGAAAGTAGTTGTAAAGGCTTTGAAATTACCATTATCCAAAAATGCCTTTATTCCTAATTCATAACGAGCCTGTACGGCAAGAAAACTTCTTTTTGATCCACCTTTTTGAGCTTCGGGGGCAACGGTATACTCAGCGTCGTAAACCGCTAATAGTTTCTCAACCTCAGCGTCACTTACTTTGTTGATCCACTCTACTAAATCACCCATTCCATAACCATTCACCGAATAACCCAATGCTATTTCAGTAGCTACTTTATCGCCTTCGGTTACGGCAACGTTGCGCATGTTATCACCAAAACGTGCAACTTTCAGGTTTTGCATTTCGTTCCAGCCGGCAGCTGCGCGAACCCATGTGCCAATTTTATATTGTACAGCAGTATCAGCCCAATGTCCAACAACAACTTTACGATTCATGCGCAGACGGCTCATGATAAATCCAAACTCGCGGTCGCCATGTGCTGACTGGTTTAGATTCATGAAATCCATGTCGATAGTTGCCCAAGGAAGGTCGCGGTTAAACTGTGTATGGAAGTGTAATATTGGACGTTGTAATGCTTTTAATCCGGAGATCCACATCTTTGCAGGCGAGAATGTGTGCATCCATGTGATGATACCAATACAATTTTGTGCCGTGTTGGCTTCGATACATAGTGCTTTAATCGCATCAGCAGTCGTTAAAACAGGTTTAAATACAATATTTACGGGGATGTCTGACGATTCATCTAATGCCTTTGCTATGGCTTGCGAATTCTCTGCTACCTGGAGCAATGTTTCAGGACCATAAAGATGTTGACTTCCTGTGATAAACCAAACTTCTAAATTCTTGAATGCTTTCATTTTTTGTGCTTTATTTTTTAATGTCCGTTAAATAGCAATGTTAAAATAAAAACCTCTTGCCGTCAGTTCCTTGTATTTATCTTCATTGAAGCGATAATAAAAGGCTCCCTTCTTTGAGTTTTCCTTCTCTTTCTCGTCCAACTTCTCGAGCATTCCCATAGAAAGAATGTTCTTTCTGAAATTACGTTTGTCGAGTGTTTTAGAATAGATAGCCTCATAAAGTGATTGTAGCTGTGGAAGAGTGAACTTTGAGGGTAATAGTTCAAAACCTACCGGTTTTATTTTTGCTTCTTTTCTTAGTTGTTCCAACGCCAGATCTACCATATGCCTATGGTCGAAAATAAGTGGAGGTATTTTTGAAATAGGTCTCCAATGTGCGTCGTTTTCCTTGACCAACTCCTCATCATGATTTTGAATATTGATCAATGCGAAATAAGAGATGGAGATAACTCTGGCCCCCGGATCACGATTAACCTCACCATGTGAATGAAGTTGACTCATGTAGATATCCTTCAACCCGGTCAGATTATATAATATGCGATATCCGGCTTCGTCCAGACTTTCGTTCTCATCCAAAAAGCCACCCATCAATGACCATTGCCCTTTTGCAGGTTCAAAGTTTCTCTTGATGAGTAAAAGTTTTAATTCTCCTTCGTCGAAACCAAAGATGATGCAATCAATGGCAATAAAGTGTTTGTGATGCTTTTTGTAAAGTTCAACATGCGATTTTCGTGGAGTCATCTTTTTTATTTTATTATTTTCAGAATAGTCAACTATGAATAGATTAATAGCTTGTGATTTAATTGCTTAAGACTACATAATTGTAGATATAACACTTAAATGAAGGCATGAATTTACTACATTTTAATTATTAATTAACGACACTGGAAATATATTATTTTAGGAAAGGTAATTTTCCAACGAAAAGAGCTATTTTGTGATAGTAAATCGGGAAGGTGTTTTAATTTAACCCCTTCCCGATCATAAGAGGGGTATTTCTACCAGAAATAGATATAGAATAAAACACAAACTGCAACAACAACAGCCGAAGTGAGAATATCCCAATAACTCCAACTAGCCTTTGTTTCTGCAATTTGCTCAGGCGATTGCGAGAAATAGGTAATGCCTTGAAGTTGTTCTTCACCGGCTCTAGGCGTGAAGAAGCTGATCACAACCATTAATGCCATCGTGAAGAAGAAAAGGAATAAGCAGAAGAATAGCCAGTTGATAGCTAACATCTGTCCCATTAAGCTTTCAGGAGGAATGCTGCTTCTGAAGATCATAGAGGTGAGACGGAACATCCCAACAAGAAATCCGATCAATAGTCCCCATTCTCCAGCTTTAGGTGTGATTTTACGATTGAAGACACCTAAAAGGAATACCGCTGCAATAGCAGGAGCAATCAGTGACTGAACATTTTGTAAGTATTCGTATAGAACACTTCCCAATCCTTTCATGATAGGAATCCAGATTAAACCAAGGAATACAACGGTAATGGTTGCTATTCTACCAACCCATACTAATCTATGTTCGGTGGCTTTAGGATGATTCGGCTTGTAGAAGTCGATGGTAAATAATGTAGCTGATGAATTGAAGTGAGCTGCTAAAGAGGTCATCAACGCTGCGATAAAGCCAACAATAACCACTCCTTTTATTCCCATAGGAAGTAAAGAAGTAACCAGACTACCATAAGCCTGATCGTTGGTGTCGAACATCAATTGTCCTTTGGCTTTTAATGCAGCTGCAATCATACCTGGAATCAAGAACATAAATACAGGTAATATCTTTAAGAAACCAGCCAAAATAGTTCCCTTACGGGCGTTGTTTAAGTCTTTTGCTGATAATGCACGTTGTACAATGTGTTGGTCGGTACACCAATACCAAAAACCAATAATAGCGGCTCCGAAGATTACGCCAATACCAGGGAATTTAGCATACAATGGGTCGGAAGGATTTGCATGAATGAGGTGTCTGTTCTCACCTATGTGAAGCAGAACGGCATTCCATCCATCAATAAGTCCACCACCACCTACTTTTAGTAGTCCTAAAACCAAAATCGTAAGTGCGCCGATGATTAAGATGGGCGTTTGAATGACCGAGACAAGCATAATCCCTTTCATTCCCCCCAGAACTGTAAAAATACCGGTTAAAAGCACCAACCCAATGGCACCATACCAGAAGTTAATGCCTAATACCGTCTGTAAAAAGATACCACCGGTGAATGCGGTAACCGAAACTTTGGTTAATACATAACTGATAAGAGTGATGATCGAAAGTGTTGAACTCGTGTTCTTGTTGAACCGTTTGAACAGAAATTCGGGCATCGTAAACACCTTGCTGTGTGCATAGAAGGGTACAAAGACCCACCCCAATACAAGAATCATCCAGCCTTGCATTTCCCAATGCGCCATTGCCATTCCACTTTCAGCACCTGCTCCGGCTAACCCGACAAGGTGCTCAGATCCAATATTAGCTGCAAATATAGCTGTACCAACGGCCAGCCATGTTTCGCTGCGACCAGAGAGAAAATAGTCGCTTGTGTTGTCTTTCTTGTGCTTAAGTACGTAGAAAGCTACGCCCACAAGTCCTAAGAAGAATAGTAAAAGAATAATCCAATCGAGTGTTGCCATTTGTTTTAATTGTTTTTTTTACACTTATCTAAATGCAAACATAAAGTAAAAATTATAAAGTCCTAGAAAAATGTTGTTTTATTTCTAACGAAAATATAATTTATACTTAATCTAAGGAAGGGAGGCTGATGTGCGAATGTGTTAATGAGATAATGTGCCAATTTTCTAATGAAGGAAAGTACTAATTAAATAATAAAAAAAATATGCTAATGGGCTGGTTTTTAATTAGCCCATTAGCATATTAATACATTATTGAATTAAAAATTACATGTTGATAGCTTCAACTGAAGTGATTTCAGGTAATGCGCGTTTTACGGCTTCCTCAACGCCATTTTTAAGTGTCATACGGCTAAAAGGACACGATCCGCAGGCTCCTTGCAGCTCAACATTTAAAATGTTTTCATCTGTCAATTCAACAAAACGAATGTCACCACCATCAGCTTGTAAATAAGGTCTGATCTGCTCGATTGCATTTTGTGCCTTTGTAATTAGTTCGATATTTGTGCTGCTTGCCATGATAAGTTGATTAAAAAGTGATGATTGAAATTATTATAAGGGTAAATTATTTTTTGATGCATTCGTTAAAGCAATCTGTTGTGCAATGTTTTGTGCCAACTCAAGAAATGCTTTAGATGTAGGTGTTTCAGGGTCAAGCGAAATAGGACTTCCCTTATCCCCCGATTCGCAGATGGCTTGAACAATAGGTATCTGACCCAACAAAGGAATGTTGTTTTGTTCGGCTAGTCGTTTTCCTCCATTCTTCCCAAAGATATAATATTTATTCGAAGGCAATTCGGCAGGCGTGAAATACGACATATTCTCAATCAAGCCTAATATAGGTAGTTTGATATTATCGGTATTAAACATACTGATGGCTTTGCGTGCATCAGCCAGGGCTACTTCTTGAGGTGTTGTAACCACTGCCACTCCGGTAACAGGTACCTGTTGTGAAATCGTTAGATGGATATCGCCGGTTCCGGGAGGCATATCAATGACTACATAATCCAATTCGCCCCAATTGGCATCGCTGAAGAGTTGTAATAAGGCATTTGATGCCATCGGACCTCTCCATACGAGGGCTTTGGATGGATCGACAAAGAAACCGATTGACAAAAGCTTTATACCATATTTTTCCAGCGGTATAATGATAGAGCGACCATCTTTTTCGATCACTTGTGGCTTCGAATCCATCACATCAAACATCAATGGAACCGAAGGCCCATAGATATCGGCATCGATTAAGCCCACACTGGCACCAAGTTTGGCTAAAGAGACAGCAAGGTTGGCTGCTACAGTTGACTTCCCAACCCCACCTTTTCCTGATGCTACGGCTATAATATTTTTTACGCCGGGCATTATTTGATTGGGTTGCGCTCTGCGGGTCGTTACATTCGAGGTCATCTCTATCTCTACTTCTGCCTCAGGTGAAACATATTTGTGAATGGCTTCAATACATCCATCACGCATCATATTTTTCATGGGGCAGGCGGGTGTAGTTAAAACAAGTTTGAAAGAGATTTTCTTTCCATCTATCTGCAGGTTATCAATCATGTTTAAGGTTACCAGATCTTTCTTTAAATCCGGATCATTGACATGTCGTAATGCGCCGATTACCTGCTCTTTAGTTATTGACATCTGAATGAATTGTTATTTTAAATTAGAATGTGTAAAGATAGGAACAATTTTTTATCTAAAAGGATGTTTATCCCTTCAATTTTTTTTGATTTTTAAATCAGAACTCATTTAGCTCTTTAGTCGGATCCCAGAATACTTCATTAAAGCGGATAATCTGATCATTTACTATTTCGATTCCTTCGTTTTCCAATAGTTTTTGCATCAATCCGGGGTCACCAAAATGAATCTTACCTGTCAACAGGCCCTTGCTGTTTACAACTCTATGTGCAGGTATCTGATTTGGGCTATGATGAGAGCCATTCATCGCCCATCCTACCATTCTGGCGGCTCCACGACTACCCAGATAATTGGCAATGGCCCCATAGGACGTTACGCGACCATGAGGAATAAGTTCTACGACCTGATATACTTTATTGAAGAAATTATCATTATCCATTTCGTGCATGTTTTTTTATCACAAGGGACGCAAAGTTCACAATTTATTTGATCTTTTTTGTGATCATTATTTTCTTTCTTTTGTAGTTTTTATTTGAAAGGCTTGTCTGCAAAAATAGTAACGGTTATACTCATTCGATTGTTTTTGAGGATAATTTAGTAGAATGACGAAAATTTATTTTGTCACCTCTTTTTTTTGATGTTACTTTATATTGTAAAAACGACCTTTAATAATTTAACAAAATCAACCATGCAGAAACTGATTTTTACTTGTCTGGCAATGCTACTTCTCGTAAGTAGTGTTAATTCACAAACGGTAACGCAATGGCGCGGTACTGACCGTCGTGGTGTATACAATGAATCAAATCTACTTAAAAGCTGGCCTGCCGAAGGTCCACAATTGCTCTGGTCGACAGATCAGGTTGGAAATGGATATGGATCTCCAGCTATTACATCTGATAGATTATATATAACAGGAGAAAAGGATTCGCTGGCTTATCTCTTTGCATATGATCTGAAAGGTACACTGTTATGGAAAACTGATTTCGGAAAGGAATGGACAAAAACGTATGGAGGGTCGCGTTCAACGCCAACGATTGTCGATAACTTAATCTATGTTTGTTCAGGAATGGGTAATCTTTCTTGTCTGGATGCCAAAACCGGAGCAATCAAGTGGTCGGTTAACTTTAAAAATGATCTTCATGGTAAACTACCCATGTTTGGTTTTTCTGAATCTCCTTTAATTGATGGCGAAAAGGTGTTTTTAACTCCGGGAGGAAAAGATACCAGCGTTGTCGCTATTAACCGTTTTACAGGGAAAACGATTTGGGTTTGTAAAGGAAACGGTGAGGCTCCTGCTTATAACTCTCCCGTCATGATCAAGCTGCCTGCCCGTCAGGTGTTGGTCACTTTTACTGCTTACGCGATGTTAGGCGTAGATGCTAAGACAGGTGAGTTGCTTTGGTCGCACGAGCAGATAAACACTCCGCTTAATAAACGCGAACCAGGTAATGGTGATACCCACAGTAACTCTATCTGGTACGAAAATGGCTTCATCTACTATATCGCAGGTGATGGAAATTGTGCTGTTAAGCTTGAACTTTCTAAAGATGGGAAACAGATAAAACAGTTATGGCGTAATCCGCTCGCTGATAACTTTATGGGTGGTTTCATCAAGATTGATAACAGAATCTACTCATGTACTAATAATAGAAGAGATCTTAAATGTTTGGATGCTAATACCGGACAATATATTGACTCATTGAAGATGGGGATCGGTAATATCATTTCGGCTGACAAGATGTTGTACTATTACAATCAAAAGGGTGATGTTAGTCTGATATCTCCTGATGCCGACAAGATGAAGATGATCAGTACTTTTAAAATTACGAAAGGTTCTGCAGAACATTTCTCGCATCCGGTCATTGCTAATGGAGTCTATTATATCCGTCATGGCAAGGCGTTGATGGCATACAAGATAAAATAAAGCAATAAAAAAAGCACTCATCGCATGAGTGCTTTTTTTATTATTCCGGTAGCATAAGCGGCAGTCGTAACCAAGCCATTCCAATATCTCTATTCATGTGGCTTTTGACTCCTTGTGGCAGAAGAGGTGAACGGTTGCCATCATAAAATAATACAAGTTTTGTATCTACTTTAATTACGGATGGTAGTCCGATGATCTGTTTCGACCATTTGCAGTTCTTAGAATCAAGTACAATAGCCTTGTGTTTTGCATCCCATTTATTTAAATCCTTCGTCCAGTATAGCCAGATGGCATCGGTATATTCAAGTCCATCTTTTTCGCCAACATGATTAGTAAAGAGAAACCATGTTTTGTTGGTCGGTTCATAGTAAATAGATGTGTTTTCTATCTGTTCTTCCATGGGGACGATAGGAGTGGGGTCTATTTCCCACGTACCATTAAGGTCGTGTGTGCGGGCTATTCCGATGGTTCGCTTAATAGGCTTATCGGTCGAAGCTGAAAAGAACATCAAATAGTCATTCCCTTGTTTGATAATCTGTCCGGGACTTGCTGTAGATGAATAATAGGTGTTTTCTTTTGGCGAGAAAGGTGTTACGTCATATTGCTTTTTCCATGGACCGGTCGACGAATTGCTCTCTGCTTTCATGGTGAGATAGGGAAATGCAGGAACCAGATCGGGTGCCGGTGATGTGTGTGGAGTTCCCAAATAAAACATGTGCCACTTATCTTTATCGAAGAAAGTAGTGCCATATGATGCCGATGCACAATCCTTCGTTCCCTTTTCTCCTAAATCCAAAGTTGGGCCTTCTGATTTCCAGTTTTGTAAATCTTCACTTTTTGCCAGGCAGGTAACCCATCCTTTGGGGCCGGCACCATCGTAATGCATATAGAACGTGCGTTCGTGTTCCCATACCCAAATATCACGTGCACCATATATGTCACACTTGTCAGGGCCACTTCCGTGTTTGAAGACAATGCCTAAATCAACTGGATTTATGTAATAGGTGGCATGAGGTCGCCCATCAGGGTAGGGTATCTGTTTGTGTACCCGTTTTATTTTTGACCCTTCAGCTTCAGGCTCTTCTGCCTTTTTCTTTTGGCTAAGACCATTTTGTGTGCATAGAATGAGTAACAGCGACACTAAAAACAGGTTCCTTCTTTTTAAGCAAAACATTTATTCAGTTATTTATATGGATAATTCTATGTTTGATCTTTCAATTTATGACTTACTTCCTTTTAGAACAGAAGCTTATTTGGTTCTTTAAATGGATTAGTGAAAACAGTTTTTGGATTTTTAAAAATACTGAAAAAACCAATCTCCTTTTATGCAAACTACATTTTTCTCAATTTGTTTTTGTACGTTTACATAATAATTGATCACCTTGCCTGAGTAAACCATCGAAACTACTATTTCGTAATACTTTCCTTGATTTTATTCGTGTGCTGGTGGTAAATTATAAAATTGTTTACTAAAATTTTATTCAATTGAACACATTCGATTTAATTGCAACTACCCAATTTGGGCTTGAAGAGATCCTTGCTGCTGAATTAAAAGCACTGGGAGCTGAAAATACTGAAATCCTAAATAGAGCGGTGAAATTCACCGGGACACTGGAGCTGTTATATAAAAGCAATTATTTATTGCGGACCTGCCTGAAAATATTAAAACCCATCGCTACTTTTGAGGCCTATAATGAAACTCAACTGTATGAGAATATAAAGAAGATTGACTGGAGTCAATATCTGACTTTGCAGCAAACTTTTGCTATCGATGGAACTACTAGTGGCGAAGTCTTTACGCACTCTAAGTTTGTTGCCCTTAAATCGAAAGATGCCATCGTCGATCAGTTTCGTGAGAACTGTGGTGTACGTCCTTCTATAGATCCTGAAGATCCGGATATCCGTATCAATATTCATATTTCGGATATCAACTGTTCGGTATCAATTGATAGTACCGGGGTGCCATTAAATAAAAGAGGCTATCGTCTGGAGCAGACATTTGCTCCTATCAGCGAAGTATTGGCTGCGGGTATTATCCTTTTGTCCGGATGGGATCGTAAGGCCGATTTCTATGATCCGATGTGTGGATCGGGTACTTTCTCTATTGAGGCTGCACTACTTGCGCAAAATATTCCAAACGGACAGCTTCGTAAATTTCTATTCGAGAAGTGGACCAACTTTGATGCTGTATTATGGCAGACGGTAAAAGATGAAGCTGAAAAGGCAATTGTTCCTTTTGAAGGAAAGATCTATGCAACTGATCTGGATAAAACTGCAATTGAGATCTCTCTCCAGAATGCACGGAGAGCTGGGGTTGCTGCTAATATTGAATTTACTGAAGCCGACTTCCTTCAATCGAAGGTAAAAGGCGAAGGTGGATTGATCGTAATGAATCCACCCTATAATGAACGGTTGAAAAATGACGATATCGTTGAATTTTACGGCGAAGTCGGCACTCATCTAAAACATTTCTATAATGGCTGTGATGCATGGATTATCAGCGGAAACCTTGAAGCTTTAAAGTTTATAGGACTTCGTCCCTCACGTAAGATTAAACTCTTCAACGGACAGCTCGAATGCCGGCTTCAGAAATATGAACTTTACAGAGGTAGTAAAAGGGGAGGTAATGATCCGTTACAAATTATTAGCCCTACATCAAGAAGGTAATTATAAAACAAAAAGGAGAGGTTGAGGCCTCTCCTTTTTGTTTTATAATACTACTATTTACCAAATTGTAACCCGCTTCTCTTCAGGTATCCACATCTTATCCTCTTCTTTTAACCCAAAAGCTTTATAGAATTCAGGGGTGTTAGATAGCGGCCCAAGCACCCTAAAACGTGCCGGACTGTGGCTGTCAGACTTTACACTCAAAGCTACAGTTTCAGGCCTCTCATTGATCATCCAGGCATAAGCCCAGCCCAGAAAGAATCGTTTTTCTGCTGATAGTCCATCAATCAACTCATTTGTTTTATATTGATTTGTTTTCTTGAAAGCCTCTAAACCCATTCTTAAACCGCCAAGGTCAGCTATATTCTCTCCCAGGGTCTGGAATCCATTTAAGTGAAGTGTGTCGACGGCAACGTAACTGTTGTATTGTGCTACAAGTTCTTTTGTCTTTTTGTAAAAATGGATGCTATCACTATCCTTCCACCAGTTATGCATGTTGCCATGTTCATCATATTTTCGTCCTTGATCATCAAATGCATGGGTCATCTCATGACCAAATGTAGAACCACCGATGATTGAATAAAGCAAAGCATCATCTGCCATTGTCTTTTCAAAACCCGGGATAATGATGTTACATCCAGGGACACATACCTCATTATTCGGTTGGTCGTAATATGCGCTATAGGTTTGTGGGGTCATATTCCATTCTGTTTTGTCAATGGGCTTCCCAAATTTCGAAAGCATATATTCATGCGCCCACCTGTTGGCATTCATTACATTTTGTGCAAACGACGACCTGTCGATATTCATTGTGCTGAGATCTTTCCACTTATCAGGTGCCCCTACTTTGAAACGCATTGCTGCCAGCTTTTTCAATGCAATCTCTTTGGCCTCTTCGCTCATCCAATCGAGGTTCTTGATCCGTTCTATGAAAACCGTCTTTACCGAAAGCCCAATCTCAGTCAACTTCTCCTTTGATCCTTTGGGGAGATATTCGTCAACATAAACCTGCCCAACCAACTCTCCTAACGACTTATTGGTTTTCTCAACCACTCTTTCCCATCTTGACTTAGGTTTTTCAACACCTCTAAGAGTAGTGAAGTAAAAAGAGAAATAGTTATTATATAACTTATCGTCGAGATAAGCTGTTAAGCTATTCACCAATTTAAACTTGAAATAATCTTTCCATACTGACAATGGAACAGTAGTAATGAGTTGATCGAGCCCCTTGAAAAATTCTGGTTGTCCTAAAATAACAGTGTCAATCTGATGCAACTTCAGTGATTGAAGAAACACAGTCCAGTTCATATTTGGCGTTAATTTCTGAAGTTGCTTAAGCGATATTTTCGTAAAGTTTTTTTCAATATCACGCAACTGCTCTTTCGTTCTGGATATACGGGCAAGGTCGGTTTCTAATTTCATCAATTGCTTTCCGGCCTCTACTGAAGCTGCTTTTTGATATCCCATATTTTGGTATAATCCGATGGCATAGGCTAAAAATTGATGTCTGATAGCTACTGTTTTACTGTCAGTATCGAAATAATAATTTCTGCCTGGCAAACTGATGCCTCCCTGTCTGAAGAAAAGAGCATATTTACTACTAAGCTTGAAGTCTTGTCCCAAAAAGAAATTAAATAGATTTGAGACAACCGACTTATCAACCATCCCCTCAATTACCATCAGATCGTTTAAATCCTTCATTGACTCAATTTGGTCTAACTCCTTCTTTAATACAGATAATCCTTTTCTGTTAATAGAAAGACTATCCATCCCTGAGAAGTAGAAATCCCCAATCTTTTGTCGGTTGCTTCCTTGGGTAGTTGTTTCCATTTTAGCTGACGACTCACAGATGGTTTTGATCTGATCATTGATGGTTGCCTGAATCATCTCCCATAGGCCATTCGAATTTTCGCTCAAGGGGATTGGGTTTTCTTTAAACCATTGTCCATTTGCATACATGAAAAAGTCATCCCCGGGATTGACCGTATAGTCAATGTGTGAAGCCAAAGGATCTGATACAACAGATGGTGGCTTTTGAGCAAAAATAGACTGTGAAATGAAAAGGAGCGTGAAGGTAATGAACAAAAAAATAGGTCTTAGTATCTTCATTTACAGTGGTAGTTTAAATCAATAAATATCTTGTGAAATCAGGTTTACTATTTTAAAAGCCAAATCCGATAGCCATGCCTACCCGCAAACCAAATCCATCAATTCCATATGCCGGATCGTCAGTTGTGCCGCTGCCTGATGTGTATTTCGTTCTCCCTGAATTATATGACGGGCCTGCAAACATATCCAATACAAAGCCACTCCTATAAATTAATTGGCGACCCAACAATACGCCTCCGCCAAAAGAGGTATACGTTCCTTTGTCGCTACCTGATTTTACTGAATAGTCCTGATATCTTAGGAATGGAGCGACATAAAAGCCTGAAAGTGCTCTTTTCTTTACATAGATTCTATATTCGGGCGTGATAGCTAATCCTGAGAAATGGGTATTGTCAATCCGTAATCCCATATAAGCAAATCCCAATTGCCATGAATGCTGATCGTCGATCTTATGTTCATAGAAAAGGGAGCCGGTGCCAAACAATGCACTCAGCGGATTTACTTTAAAGACATTTTGTTCTTCAGTTTGCGACCATACGTCTCCTATTATGAAACATAAGATGATCAATAATAGAACTTTTTTCATAAAATCGATTTTTAGAATGAAAGGGATGTTTTGAAAAGGTGCTAATTATTACAAAAATAATGAAAATGTTGATGTTCTATTCTTATTTTTATAACTGTAGCGATAGTATAAACGGGATGTGGATGATTTCTTAGAAATCGAAACATAAAATTTGAATAAACAATCAGTGGTTTGAACAAATGGACAAAGATTCCATTATATAAAATGAGTAGACAGACAAAAAAAGATCAAGGATAATAAAATCATTTCATTTTATTTTTTTTCTGCATAAACATTTCATTATATTTGTATTGCTCTATTTGATTTAAACATCTAAAATTATTTATAAACTCAAAAGCAATTTTCAATCATGGTCGCAAACTTTAACAACATCGTACTGGTTCCAACAGACTTTTCAGAAGTATGCAACAACGCTGCCAGTCAAGCTGTAGACGCTGCTAAGCTTCTGAACTACAAAGTAGTATTGCTTCATGTTGTCGATAATGACACGAAGGCATATCTAAAGGATGAAAAATTACCAGCCGAAGCTATTGATAAAATGTTGGGTGATCTGGCAAACGAGCTCCATGTACAAGGTGGTGTAACGGTTGAATATTTATCCAGAGAAGGTAGTATCTTTACTACAATTAGCGAGGTCGCAAACGAAATTGGAGCAAACCTTGTCTATTTAGGCACACATGGTAAAACAGGTATCCAACGTTTTACCGGAAGTTTTGCACTAAAAGTGGTTGTTAGCTCGGCGGTTCCTGTTGTAGTTGTTCAAAAGCGTCCTTATACAACCCAATACAAAGACATCGTCCTTCCTATCAGTACAGATCTTAGTACAGAAGAAAAAGCAAAATGGGCAACTTTTATTTCTAAGCAGTTTGACGCTACAATACATATTCTTGTTATTGGCGATGCAGGTGATCTTACCTATGAATCAGCTCACGAAATTGCTCGTCTACTGGGCAAAAATGATGTTAAATATACCTTTAAAGAGGCTGAAAAACATTCACAATTCGGTCGTCAGACCATTGATTACGCTACATCTAATAATGCTGATCTTATTATGATTGTCACCAGTCCTGAAAAGAACAGAGTATCATATCTATTAGGTAGCTACGATGAAGAAATTATCTTCAACACTACTCAGCTTCCTGTTTTATGTGTTAATCCAAGTGATATCGAATTTGATTTCAAAGGATAACCTTTAGTCTGAGAATATTTTAAGCGAATATTTCCAAAGAAATCAGGCTTAACCAAAACGAAGTTCGTTGAGGTTAGGCCTTTTTTTGATAGTATTTATCGCTTCAGTCGGTATTCCAGATATTTAATCTTACATCCCTGGGCCAACCACATTTTTTCATAAAATGTTTGAACGGCTACTACATCCTGAATCCTTGGATCATCAGGGTTCTGATACAGGTCATTATTTGAATATAATAACTCGTGATGAAATTCATTGATTACATAGCGTGTATAATCATAAAACAGATCACTGTCTGACTTGAGATGGATGATTCCTTCAGGCTTTAATAATTGTTTGAAACGTTCAGCAAACTGTGGGGAGGTAAACCGCTTCTTAGTTTTAGCACCTCTTGGTTGTGGCTCTGGAAATGTGATCCAGATTTCGTCTACCTCGTCTGGTCCAAAGATATGACCTATCTGCTCAATTTGTGTCCTGATAAAGGCCACATTTTTCATTTCATTCTCCTTGCTGGTCTTCCCTCCCCGCCATAAACGAGCACCCTTCTTGTCGATGCCGATAAAATTTTTCTCAGGATATCGTTCAGCCAGACTTACTGTATATTCGCCTTTGCCGCATCCCAGTTCAATGATGATGGGATTGTTGTTGCCAAAAAAATCAGTATGCCATTTGCCTTTTAACGGAAAGCCTTTCATCAGTTCCTCAAACGAGGGCTGAAAGAAATGCTCAAACGTTTTGTTTTCAGCAAAGCGCATTAGTTTATCTTTTCCCAATGTGTTTTTAATTTAATGGTTGATCCGGATGGATGTTAGTATTTCTTCAGAATCCATGCCGATTGAATTCCTTTGGCTTTAAGCTCTCGTAGCTTATCAATGGCAGCAAGGTTATTGCCGCATGTAGATGTACAAACCAGATATAGTCCATTTCCATTCTGCCCTGATATTGTAGCATCAATCTCCATCTCATGGAGCTCTTTTATTCGTTTCTCTGCATTCCCTTTGTTACTGAAGGCCCCTTCTATAATGAGAAAGCGCGAAGATGATGCCTGATGCATCCCTAGTTGATAGGTACGAGGTAATTCTATTGATCCTTTTCTGGCACCAATGAGTTCCCGATCATTAGCCAGACTATCTGCATGTGCAAATGGAACTTTAAACCCTTCAGAGATCCCTACAGCCATTTCAATTTCAGGATCTACACCTTTAAAACGCAAGGTTGTAGGTGTTATATCAATACCAGATGATTTGTTTATTGCCATATGGGTAAATACTGTGGTTGGCGCAAATTTTTCAACAGGTTGCCGTATGGGTGCTGATTGATGAAACAAAGGAAGAATACTGCTTAAATTTGTACTTACGTTATGATGAAGATTCCAGTTAAAGCCCGTCCAAAGAGCTATTGCTAACAATGGAATTAATATTGCTGCAACTTTTATGATCTTTGAAGTATGTTTTAAATGATCTTTTGTGAAATCTTTTAACTTTTTCTCATGCCTTTTAATAATAGGAGAAGAGAATGTAGGTAGGCCGAAAGATTCATCCAAAAAGTTTACTGTGGTGTCAGGTGTAAACAAAATGTTTTGTTCATCATTCAGTCGCAAGATCCCAGTGTTTTCCAACATTACGATCTTCCCATTTTGTAGTTCCTGTCGTAAAACATGTACTTCTTGCTCGATACGAATAAGCGCCTGCGCATAGGTGATGTTTTCTTTGTGGGCGATGAAACTAGCCAATAAACCATCATTATGTTGCAGACTTGAATTGAAGATAATCTCTTTGGAAGGTGGTGTGAAATTGTTTTTAAACGGTATGATATGCGAAGGGGTATAGTTGGCAATAAAGCCACCCATGCCCGGAATAACCACACAATCATGTTGATAAAGAAGAGCGCTTATGTAAAAACAAATCTTCATGAAACCGTTTTTTTTAATTTTACAAAGATAATAGCACAAATGAGATTTACCAAGTGCTATTCGTCAGTTTTGCAAGGTCGTCGGGCGTATCAATAGAAACCCCCTCTTTGTCGGTCAATTCAACCGATATCCGATATCCATTTTCTAACCATCTTAACTGTTCCAGGCTTTCCAACATCTCCAGTTTCCCTGGTGCCAACTGTGCAATGGCTTTTAAAACAGGGGCACGATAAGCATAGAGTCCCAGGTGTTTTAAGAAAATTCCTTTGTCGAGCCACTCGGTTTGTTCTGCCCCACGGATAAACGGTATAGTGCTTCGACTGAAGTAAAGCGCCTGGTTTTGCAATCCTCTCACTACCTTCACTGCGTTTGGGTTGAAAAGTTCCTCGACAGTGTCGACTGTTCTTGCCAATGTTGCTATATCTACATGCTCATCGTTAAAACAAGCTGTCACCGCATCAATTTGTACAGGATCGATAAAAGGCTCGTCGCCCTGAATATTGACCACTACGTCATATTGTTGTTCAGGAAAAAGCGAAGAGAGATGGGTTAATGCCTCATTACATCGGTCGGTACCACTCCTGTGGTTGGCAGAGGTCATGATAACCTTGCCATTGAACGATCTGACATGCTCAGCAATACGTTCGTCATCAGTGGCTACTACGACGATATTCAATGAAGTGCTTTTCAAGCATTGTTCATAAACCCGCCTGATCATAGATACTCCATTGATGATAGCCAATGGCTTCCCTGGAAAGCGGGTTGAGGCATAACGGGCAGGAATGATTCCGGCACATTTCATCCGTAAATAATTTTTAGGTTAAGGTCTGATGGAACTCGCTTTTTGAATTTACAACGGTGTTTATGTTTGTAAATCCTGCTCGTTTCATAGACATAAGTTTTTAATTTCAGTTTGGATTAAAACAATCCGTTAAGCTCGGCATTTACCCGTTCGATGATTGACCCCAGATCTTCAGCGCTTTCTGTAAAGTTGATGTTATCAACATTTACAACGAGTAGTTTACCAATCTTATAGGTGTCGATCCAGCTATCATAACGATCGCTCAGGCTCTTTAAATAGTCGAGACGAATGGATGCTTCATAATCACGCCCTCTCTTCTGTATTTGACGTACAAGGGTAGGCACGCTGGCTTTTAGATAAATGAGGAGATCAGGTGGCTGAATAAAGCTACTCATTAACTCGAAGAGTGATTGATAATTTTCAAAGTCGCGCTTCGACATCAGGTTCATCTCATGTAGGTTGGGTGCAAAAATAAATGCATCCTCATAGATGGTTCTGTCCTGGATAACTGTTTGGCCACTATTTCTGATATCCACAACTTGTCTGAAGCGGCTATTTAGAAAATAGATCTGAAGATTAAACGACCATCGCTTCATGTCTTCATAAAAACTTGCCAGATATGGGTTGGTATCGACATCTTCGAAATGAGGTGTCCAGCCAAAGTTTTTAGCAAGTAGGTCGGTCAGGGTAGTTTTTCCTGAGCCTATATTTCCGGCAATTGCAATATGCATAGATTTATTCATAGCGATGAAGGTAAGAATGTTTTAGGGGTTTGTCAAGCTGTTTTTATCATGGTGAGTATTTCGTCCACATACTCACGGTTATTCGAAAGGCGTGGAACCTTATATTGTCCACCCAATCTTCCCTTCATTTTCATCCAGTTATAGAAGGAGCCTATGGCAACTGAATGTATGATCGGACTTTTTAATATCATATCATGATAACGCTTGGCCTCATAATCGGAGTTTAATGACTTTAAGGCGTTGTCAAAAATCTCTGTGAAGTACTCCTGATTTTCTGGCTTCGTTTCAAATTCAATAATCCACTCATGGGCGGCATACGAGCTGTCACCAAAATAGATTGGTGCCGCAGTGTATTCTGAAATGGTGGATTTTGTTTTTTCACAGGCAATATTCAATGCCCGTTCGGCATTGTCAATGATTAGCTCCTCTCCAAAGGCATTGATGAAGTTACGGGTGCGACCGGTAACTCTGATGCGGAAAGGATGAAGCGAAGTGAATGCAACCGTATCGCCAATTAAATAACGCCATAAGCCGGCATTCGTTGAGATGATGATGGCATAATTTTTTCCAATCTCTACCTGATCCAGCGTAAGGGTGTTTGGAAATTGTTTTCCTAACTCTTCCAACGGCATAAACTCGTAGTAGATGCCATAATCCAGCATCAACAACATATCCTCTTCATCCAATCTATCCTGAATTCCGAAAAATCCTTCCGAGGCATTATAGGTTTGGAGAAAATGAAGGTTGGGTGAAGTGATCTTCTTGAAATTCTCTTTATACGGCGAGAAATTTACACCGCCATGGATATATAACTCGAAATTTGGCCATATCTCTTCCAGATTGCTTTTGCCGGTGAT
>JAHEYR010000135.1 GCA_023251485.1 Bacteroidales bacterium | reverse complement strand
CTATGCCGATGTTGGTATTCATGCATCGTATGCTTCAAACGACACCCCCGAGCTATTAAAGAAAGAGATAAATCGGTTGTCGGATGTGTTGAACAGAGAGATTACCCGTTCGCGACAACATTTCCTCCGTCTCGAAATTCCGAATACCTATCATACATTGCTCAATCTGGATATCCATAACGACTACTCCATGGGGTTTGCCTCGCAGCCTGGATTTAGAGCCGGTACCTGCGATCCTTTCCCTTTTTACGATCTGGAGATGGAAACAGAAACACCGTTAATGATTCATCCTTTTGTCGTGATGGAGGGAACCCTGGCCGATTATCTTCGACTGTCGCCCGAAGATGGACTTAACTATATCTACCGTTTGATTGATGAAGTAAAAGCAGTAGGTGGTACCTTTATCAGCCTGTGGCATAATGAATCGTTGGGAGGACAGGGGCGATGGGAGGGATGGCCTGATGTATATGAAAAGATGATAGCGTATGGCTTCTCCGAATGATATTACCTTAGTTGACCATTATTCTATTGACCGTCAGAAGTGGGATCGTTGCATCGATGGATCATCTAATGGCTCTGTTTGTCTCTATTCATGGTTCTTGGATATTCTTAGTCCGCAATGGTCAGCTCTTGTTCTGGGTGATTATGTATTGGTGATGCCTTTACCCATCCGCTCGAAGTTTGGTCTTTACGCACTATTACAACCCCTGTTTATTCAACAATTAGGTGTATTTGGGGCTGAAACAATTCAACGTGAAACCATCCGGCAGTTTGTTGATCATATCCCATCTAATATTCGACTTATCGATTATCACTTTAATTACCAAAATCTCTTTCCACAAAGCCAGAATGTAGAGCAGCTGCCCAATTTGATTTTGCCACTTAACAAGCCGTATGCTGATCTGTACAAAACATATTCGCTTAATCTGAAACGGAAATTAAAAAGAACTGATTTGATTTTGAATAAAAAAGGCGAGGGACAACAAGTTATCGATCTATTTAAACGATTCAATAAGAAGGCAACAGCGACTATTTCTGAAAAGTGGTATGATCATTTGAATCGGGTAATTGAAGCATGTAGTGTCAGAGGAATGACTAAAGTGTGGATCGTAAAAGATGCCGGAGATGTGTTGCTTGCCGGAATTATATTGCTTGAGTCAGTAAATCACAAGCGGGTTATATTGAATTTAATCGCTCAATCCGAAGCTGGACGCGAAGCAAATGCAGGAGCCTGGCTGATTGATCAGTTTATACAGCAAAGGGCAGGTAGTGATCTTGTCTTTGATTTCGAAGGCTCCAAACACAAAGGTGTCGCACAGTTTTATCAAAGCTTTGGCGCTATATCCGAAACCTATTCGCGATATCATAAAGAACGTTTTCCAATGTCGTTACTGAAGCTGATTTGATTTCGGAATGAAATAGACCTCGCAGATTTATCTGGTTGAATCTAATTTATTGTCTTCTAAAACAGAATCTTTCAAAATAAGAAAAAAGGAAATAATTGATGCTACGATCCTTAGCAGGAATTATTTATTATCAGTACATTTGCCTTCGAAGAAAAAAATAAATCAAATCAACAAATTTAGGGGAATGGTTAATATACTTGGATCACATAACTCAGTGTTGAATGTGTTTCTCGCCGAGATGCGCGATGTGGAAATCCAAAAAGACAGGATGCGCTTTCGTAGAAATATGGAACGTATGGGCGAGATTTTTGCCTACGAAATAAGTAAAACGCTTCCTTATCAGGAGAAGGAGGTTGTGACCACATTGGGATCAGCTCAGGTGATGTTGCCAACAGCCTATCCTGTCCTGGCAACAATTCTACGTGCAGGATTACCCCTGCATCAAGGATTGCTTAATTTTTTCGACCGTTCAGATAATGCATTTGTGTCGGCTTATCGTAAACCGAATAAAAACGGCACCTTTAAAATTGAGTTAGAGTATGTTTCGAGTCCGGAAATTGAAGATCGTATATTGATTTTATGTGATCCAATGCTGGCAACAGGTGCTTCTATCTTATTAGCCTATAAGTCTTTACTTGCCAAGGGCAAACCAAAACATACCCACATCGTTTCAGTACTGGGAAGTCAGGAAGGGGTTGAGTTTTTGAAAAGTCATCTATCTCAGGAAAATGTTACAATTTGGTTAGGTGCTGTAGATGATGAGCTTACTGCCCAATCTTATATTGTACCGGGATTGGGTGATGCCGGTGATTTATCTTTTGGAAGTAAGTATGATCGGTTACTTTAATTACAGCCTATTCTAATTTTAGGGTTATCATTTTATAAATCATATCCTGTATAAAAAGCGCGAAGGTATATATCCCTTAGCGCTTTTTTTGTATATTTATTCTTTTTTTCTGGTCGGATGTTAAAAAATAGCCGATAACTATATTTTGTCTCTTTTATAGATTGTGGCTCTTAACAGAAAGGGGCTTACATGTTATATTATCATTAAAATCGCAGCGTTTGTGTGTCAATATTTGTTTTAAAACAGGTTTGTTTGTAATTTTGGATTTCTTGTTATACGGTATATTTAAATTATTATGTAAAATAATACATAAATATACATTTATTAATTTGCTCGTTACTTCTATTGTTAAAAGTAATATCCTTATAAATCTAATAAAAATGAACAATTCAGGCATCCCATCAATTGTAACCCACCTCTCCGAATCAAGTGTCAAGGCTTCTAAAATAGAGCCCCAACTCTTCGAAAAGTATAGTGTGAAGCGCGGACTACGCAATGCCGACCATACGGGAGTACTTGTTGGTCTTACTAATATTGCAGATGTAGTTGGGTATCAAAAGGAAGGTGATGTTTTAGTCCCCATTGATGGCAAGTTGATCTATCGTGGAATCGATGTCGAATCTCTTGTACAGGGAGCCATTGATCAGCATCGCCATGGTTTTGACGAGGTTATTTATTTGTTGCTTTCAGGCAAACTACCTAATGCCATTGAGCTCTCAGAATTTATGGAATACATGGGCTCTTTGCGTGAGTTACCCGATGAGTTTACAAATAGTATGATCCTATCCAATAAGGGTCAGAATATCATGAATATGCTAACCCGTTCGGTTTTGGGATTGTACACATTGGATAAGAATGCAGAAGACACTTCTCCGGAGAATCTGATTAATCAATCGTTAAATCTGATTGCAAAATTCCCAACTATCATTGCCTATTCATATCATTCGATGCGTCACTTCTATCAGCACAAAACATTGTCGATTCGTCATCCTAATCCAGCATTGAGTACTGCCGAAAATTTTCTGCTGATGATGAAGGGTGAAGGAAAATACACACAGCTCGAAGCCGATATTCTTGATCTTGCATTGATTCTGCATGCCGATCACGGTGGTGGAAATAACTCAACGTTTACAATACGTGTGACCAGTTCAACCGGCACCGATACCTATTCTGCCGTTGCATCAGCTATTGCCTCACTCAAAGGTCCGCTTCATGGTGGCGCAAACCATGAAGTATTGTGTATGATGGACAACATCAAGGAAAACGTAAAACATTGGGATAGTAAACAAGAAGTTACAGATTACCTGTTAAAGATGCTCAACAAAAAAGCATACGACGGTTCCGGTAAGATCTATGGTATCGGACATGCCGTTTATACTATTTCAGACCCTCGGGCCATCCTCTTGAAGAAACAGGCGCGCGAGCTGGCTAAGGAAAAGAACCGTCTGGAAGAGTTTGAACTCTATGAAATGATAGAAAATCTGGCTCCTCAGATCTTTTACGACTTCAAAGGCGATAAGGTTGCAAAACGGGTTTGTGCCAATGTCGATTTCTATTCAGGTTTCGTCTATAACTGTATCGGCATTAAAGAACCGGTTTATACGCCTCTCTTTGCCATGTCGCGCATTGCAGGTTGGTGCTCACATCGACTGGAAGAACTGACGTTTGGTGCCCGTCGTATCATTCGTCCTGCCTATAAAAACGTATTTGCACAACAACCCTATGTGCAGTTGAAAGATAGAGTATAAGTTTCCTATTATTTAAATTTGACTAAACAGCAATTAGCTTATCGAAAAGACTCGTTGCTGTTTTAAATTTATACCCTTTATATTTGTCGGTGTCTGTATTCAGGTTAAATCACTAATTTTGTGATGCGCATAGTTTTAGTGCGTGTTCAACAAAACGCATTTACTATAAATATGAATCGACAGGCTTTGGTTATGGATAAAATAATAAATATTCGACATATAGCAGATAAAACAGCGCTGTCGATTACAACCGTTTCCAGGGTTTTAAATGGTTATAGCAAGCAATTCAGGATCAGCGAAGCAACCACTCAACGAGTTTTAGAAGTAGCAAAAGAGTTAAACTATACACCGAACCAGATTGCACAAAGTCTTCGACTAAAACGAACGAATACCATCGGTTTAATGGTGCCCGATATCGGAAATCCATTTTTTGCAAGTATGGCGAAAACCATAACGGCTGAATCGGCAAGCAGAGGATATTCTGTTATTCTTACAGCCTCCAACGATAACTATAAAACCGAAAAAGAGTTACTCTCATTGTTGATTAGTCGGAATGTCGATGCCATGATCATGATTCCTTGTGGCAAAGAGAAAAAGCACATAGAAGCTGTTTCTAAACGAGGTATTCCTGTGTTGTTTCTCGATCGTTATCTGGAAAATAGTACCATTCCTTTTATCACTACAGATAATTATGAGGGAGCTTATGATATAACCCAATATCTAATCAGCAACGGGCATCGGCGAATCTCATGTGTACAGGGCGCTACTGATACGGTCCCCAATAACCGACGCATAAAAGGCTTTCTGGATGCGCTCGTTGCAAATAAGATCAATAGTGGGTATACCATCACCGGAAAGGATTTCAGTATTGAGAGCGGATATATTGAGACGAAAATATTGTTGAATCGAAAAGATGAAGAAAGACCCACCGCTATTTTTGCATTGAGTACGATGACACTTTTAGGCGTGCTGAAAGCGATAAACGAATGCAAGCTAATCATCCCCGATGATATCTCCGTTGTCTCCTTCGATAATCAACCCTTTTTGGAATACCTGAATCCATCCATCACCTGTGTCGCACAACCCATTGAAGAAATCTGTAAGATTGCTATCGGGAAATTGATCGATGGGCTCGATCAGAAACAACCGGTAGTGGCCAATCTATTTATTAAACCGACCATCATTCTACGGAATTCTGTAAAAATAGAACCGTCATTTCGACCAGAGGGAGAAATCTGTTAATTATTACTCCTCGTCATTTCCACCAGAGGGAGAAACCTCCCTATAGGCGGTTGTTATTTGGAGATTCCTCCCTCTAGACCGAATGACAAGAAAATTCCTACAACAATAAAAAAAACTTTTTTAAACATCAATTCATTAGCGAATAGATTTTTTATAATTTAGCACAAACGTTTGTGCTAAATTATAAAGGGCTTTATGGAATAATATTCACACCAGATAATAAATTGATTCTAAAAGTTTTTTATTATTGTAATTGTCTTGTCCTTAATTGATTGATACTGTTTTTTAATTAAAATTATAATTTAATAATACGCATGATGAAGAAAGTTGGTTTAATTACATGTTTTTGTATTATCGCCACCATGTTGTCGGCTCAGAAGCTCCCATTGGATGGAAAATGGAAATATACGCTTACCGATAGCACCCAATATGCAGGGACAACCCATCATGAAGCTGGTTGGGTAACTATCGATGCAAAAGATTTATATCTGGGCGATAAAGTTCCGGAAGGTAAAAACAACACCCGTTGGTATCGAACTAAAATCGTTATTCCATCATCTTTAAAGCGTATGGCTGAAAAAACAGGACTCCTTGTTATTTATTTACCCAATGTGGATGGTGAGGATCAGACCTTTTTTAATGGTAAACTTATCGGAAAGACAAGCGATACTAATCTTGGAAGAGCCTATCAGTTTAACGCAAGTGATATCTTATGGGATCAAGAAAACACAATCGTTATCAAAGTCGTGCAGTGGCTCGGTCTGGGAAGCATCATTGGTATTCCTTATGTCGATGCGTCGACACCAGATCTATTGGTAGGGCTGAAGTTAGACAATCAGTTAGACAGTAAGATCGATCCCCGAGATAAAAAGATAAACTATGCACTTCATCTCGAAAACAGATCCCCCAAACCCTTACAAGCCATTATCAAGGCAACTTTTTTTGATATCCATAATGTTGCATTGTATACTGCTAAGAAAGAAGTAACACTACAACCCAACGACAATCTGATTGATTTTAATTACACATCCTCCTCTTCTTTTTTAAAGGTGATCTATTCTCTTGCGTTACCGCAGTTCTCATATACTTATCCGGGATTCAATGCCGTTTTTGGTTTCGAGAGTGTAAAATATCAAAGCGTTAAACCCATTGTCGCCAATAAAGTGGACGAACATTTTCAACCGGCAGCCTTCAACGAGCAAGTGATTAAGGGTTGGTTAGGTGATAGGCTCACAGCAAATAAAGAACAACGATTATATAATGTCGACGAAAAAGGAATGTTAGCCGGTTATGTTAATCGCCCTGGTGTACAAGACTGGATTGGCGAACATGTCGGTAAGTTTCTGGATGCTGCAAGCAATACTTATGCGAATAAAGCTGATGCCCGATTAAAGATCCAGTTAGATCGTACCGCTCAACAGTTGATTGCTACCCAGCTAAGCGATGGTTATTTAGGTACATATACAATGGACCGCCACTGGAAAAGCTGGGATGTATGGAATCATAAATATACTCTCGTAGGCCTGCTCAGCTATTATACTGTTTCTGGCTACAAACCTGCACTCGAGGCTGCTGAAAGAGTGGGCGATTTGCTATGCAAAACTTTTGGCACTGCGAAAGGCCAGCTTGATATTATCGAAGCCGGTACGCATATGGGCATGGCAGCCACTAGTGTATTAGATCCCATGACAGATCTGTACCGGTATACCGGTAATAAAAAGTATCTTGATTTCTGTAACTATATCATTAGAAGCTATGAACAGCCTAACGGTTCTAAAATCATCTCAACCCTAAATTCAATTGGAAATGTTTATAAAACCGCCAATGCCAAAGCATATGAAATGCTTTCGAATCTGGTAGGGATCACAAAACTATATAAAATCACCGGCGACGAACAGCTTCTCAAACCTGTTTTAAAAGCATGGCAAGATATTGTTGAAAAACGATTATACATCTCGGGGGCAACCAGCTCCTTTGAACACTTTAAAGACGATCATTTATTGCCTGCCGGCGAAAAAGATAATGTTGGAGAGGGTTGTGTCTCGACTACCTGGATTCAACTGAACTATCAACTGTTTTGTCTGAATGGAAAGCTGCAATTTCTGGATGAGATCGAAAGGACAGTGTATAATCAACTCACAGCAGCCGAGAATCCCCAAACGGGTTGTGTAAGTTATTTTACCCCTATGATGGGTATAAAATCATATGGTTGTAATATCACCTGTTGTTTATCGAGTGTGCCACGGGGTATCTCAATGATCCCTCATTTTGTAAATGGTAAAATGGATGGCAAACCATCCTTCCTTTTCTATCAACCCGGCGTTTATACTACCCGAATTAATAATAAAGATAAAACACAAGTCTCGTTCACAACAACCACAGATTTCCTAAAAGATAGTGTTGTTGAAATAGAAGTAACCCCCAGCGTTAAAAGCAAATTTTCAATTGCTTTCCGGAAGCCATACTGGACTGGAGATTTTAATCTGTTTGTTAATAACGTAAAACAAGAAACAGGTAATAGTGATGTTGTTTTGGTCGACAGAGTTTGGAATGTACATGATAAAATAACGATCAAGATGTCATTACCCATAAAAGTATTGGAAGGAGGTATAAGCTATCCTAATGCCGTTGCGCTGCAAAGAGGTCCTCAGGTATTAACATTCGATCAAAACATACAGTCGATAGATGCACAAAAGATCGTCGTTAATCCAATGAATATTAAAATTACCGATGCTCAAAATAAACTTCCGAAAGGATGGGTAGGGACACAAAGTTATCAGTTACCTGTTACGATTGATGGTCAGGCAGCATCCGTTGTCCTAGTGCCTTTTGCTGATGCCAGCCAAACGGGTGGTAAAATTGAAACATGGTTTAAAAAGTAAAAAAACTGATATATGAACAAACAGAAAATTGTTGTAGTAGGAAGCTCGAACACCGATA
>JAHEYR010000018.1 GCA_023251485.1 Bacteroidales bacterium | reverse complement strand
CTTTGTTAGCCTCCAGAAATAACGTTAAAGGAGTTATTGTATATGGTACATGTTCGGCAACGCCATCAGACTATCTCAGCAGTAATATCAAAACTAATCTGTTGAATACAGGGTACAATCATGGACAAACCGCTGATATTCTGAAAGAATGTCAAAAAGTAATCAATGGGATTTTAGTTGAGAAACAAAGTCCATCCGATTTTGCTGCAACAAACCAAGAGCTGATTCCGGTTATGCGTAAGTACTTTAAATGGAATGGCGACGAAAATTTTATGGGACAAAATATTGCGTACCTCCAATCTTTAGAACAGATGAATTCATGGAGATATCTGAGTCTTATGGATACAAAGTTGCTGGTTTTGCACGGTAGTGCTGATATTAAGATGACTGATAAGAATTCAGTAAACGAGATGGTTGAGGTTTATAATTTCTATCGCCCCGGTGCTGCTACATTGATCGAATTACCGGGACTCGATCATAACTTTGCGAATGTAGGTTCATTGAAGAAAAGTTATGAATTAGAGAAGCATACAATTCCTGGGAAAACGATCTCATTACCTGTTGATGATGTAGTTATATCGTCAATTTCTGATTGGATTAATCAGTTAAATGCATAATTGTAGGATTAGAACATGCATTTTTTTTAAGACTTTTAATTTGAATCTGTGAAAAGCGTAAAGGCTGTTGGTGTATCCAACAGCCTTTACGCTTTTATATTGAATTTTAGCCTTTTAAAATCATTAGGATGTTAGTGAAGACTTGGGATCGCCTTTTAATGGTGATGGTGGAATTCGGGGAAGTACAGGTTCTTTTGGTTTCTTATGTTTTCTAGGGTAGCCTATAACAAAGTTTAGTCCCATCTGTGCGTTTACTGTTTGACTTCTCGTTATCTGCATGGCTGCAATTACATTATCGACTACACCATATATTTGTAGAGGACCAAGATTTAGTGCAAATCCGGTTCCAATATTTAAAAAGTTTCTGTCGGTATATGAATAACTCAGCATTGCACTAAAGATTCTTCCAAATTCATGGTTTATCGAAAGTGTTAAAGAGGGATTGTAACTCCCCGCAAAGAATTCGTTTCTGATAACTACGCCGGCTAGCGTATTGGTGTCAAGCTTATAACTGGCCCCTACAATGAATTTTTGTGCTAGTCTTGTCTTGAAAGTTTTATGCTCTTCCTTTATGCTCAATTTATTATTAATGGTGTCGAGCAGATGGTTGAATGTTGAGTCACTGGTTTGTTTATTGTTAAATAAATCGTTTATTGCTACACCATTAAATGTAAAACTACTATTGGGCTTTACACTGATATAATTGGTTGCCTTCTTTTTCCATGTAATACTTCCGATGTCAAGAATACTTGCATTTATAGAGATCTTATTGGTTAGGGCATAGGTGAATCCAAGATCGAAAGCCATTCCCGGGTTGCTGAATATGGTATTCATGTCAACTTTATTCTTATCGTCAGTCGGTTGAGCCATATTAACCTGGATATCAGAAGTAACATTGAGTGCAAATGTCTTTTGATCAGTAGCAAATGATAGTTTCGAATTTTGTGTTTCTATTGCTGCGATTCCATAAAGGTATTTTAATCGGGCTCCAACCGAAAGCTTTGAATTAATCTGACGAGCGAAGCCAAGAGCAGCTTCTCCATACGCAATCCCATTTGCTGTAGTTCCACTAAGGTCAACGCTTTTTCCTAGGAACTGCTCATTTCCATTAATCAATAGCGACATAAAGTCTTTAGTATAGTGAAAGTTAAAGATAGCTTTGGTGTTGAGTGATAAGCATATATAACTTTTGCCTGCTTTGAACCCAAGTGCGAAAAGTTCTTCATTAATCCGAATTCCCAAGTCATTTTTTGCTCCAAGTGCATTCAGTAACTTATGTTGATCTAGCACCAATGAGTCATCAGCTCTACGTGTAACAACATCGGCGTATTTAAATCCATTATTGTTGTATGCCGCATAAATTGAAGATGCACCGGGCACACCCAGATAGAATTTAAATTCAGGGACAAATGCAGGGTTGGCATACGACGCTTGAGGAATTTGGCGCATGTAATATAAAGAACGTTCGTTCTGAGCTTTTAAATTGGGACTAACCAAAGCCATTGCAAAGATCAGGACTGCTACGATTTTAAAATAGCTGTATTTCATGGCTTGTGGGTTTAGTTAGATTGTATTTTCATTTTAGTCTTTAGCGACAGCTGAATGTCGATGTAATTCGTTTCATAAATCTTTACAAATGAATTATTTGTCGTATTCATCGTCGCTTTGAGAATTATCTTTTGAGCTGTTTTGATTTTTTCAATTCTTGTAGAATTGTATATTACATCTGGAAATTGATATTCAGTAGGGCTTGTTACCTTATAATCGGGTGAAGGGCCAACCGTAGCAGGTTTGATGAGATAGTCAAGTGGCTCTGGAAACATGGTGTCCAAAACCTGGTAAGAATCATCTGTGAAATAAAGTTGAAGCTTTACTGCTAACGGGAATCCATTTGTCGTATTTAGCCTGAATGTCATGTTTTCTAGCTGATCCAGATTCTTATAATTAAAGTTGAGGGTGTCTTGAATTGTGAAATTTGTAATGCCTCCATAGAGTTTCATTAGAACATCCATATTCACATTAATCTTGCTTTGGTCGGATACAAAATTCAGACTTCCATTATTCAGTGGATTAGTAGTGGCATCCGCATTAAAATAAATCTTGTCGGGCGAGGTGCTAAACGCCTCCTGAATGTTCGAGTTAGTGGTTGAAACAGTTGTGGTCTTTGTTTCACCCAGAAGAGTCGGTACATTCAGATTGATGATGTTAGGATTGTTGGGGCCAAAAAGATTGATTGCAATATCGTGAGGAGTGGCAACGTCAGAATGCGAAGTGAGACGCTTTATATTTAATTGAGCTGGCATTCCAAAGCTGTTATCAATCTTTAATTTTAAGTCAATAGCTCCTGGTGCAAACTGAAAAGCTCCACCAATACTTTTGTTAAATATTCCGATATCTAATGAATTGCTCAGATTCATTGTGAAATTTCCCAGTTTACCATAGAGTGTTGAGAATTTTAAATTTGAGATCTGAGTATCCAGATTTAAAGAATAGTTTGACAATGTTGGGTTGGTATTTCCCTGAAGGGTCATACCCAAGTCGAAATGCATATTATTTTTTGTACTGCCAATGGGTTTCAGAATCAAGATACAGTCGCTAATATCAATGTCTACATAGCCCCCTGGTGCACTTGGTGTTAATGTCATTTGAGGGATCGCAACGAGTTGTCGGGTAGCTCTGTGGATGAGCGAAGTAATTTTTAGATTAAGTGGAGTTGTTTTGTTGAAGTTGGTGTTTATCTGTATCCTGAGACTTCCGGTCTTCACGTAAATTGAGTCGAGTTGCTGGGTTGCATTGGCTCCATTTAATGGAATGTCAGGAGTGAAGGAGTAATTATAAGATGTTCCTGTCCCCAAAGTAGGTGTCGAAAAGTTAGTGCTTTGGGTGAGATGTTGATTTGGAATTTTCATTACGTCTTCAGCCATTTGAGAGAAAAGATTGTTGAAGCTGTAGGTTATCATCAAATTCCCTTGGGCATCAGGCTGGATTAGGCCATTCTGATTCTTGAGTATGTCTTTTAGTGTGATATTTGAGCTTACTAGTGGAGCTGCCCATGCCCCATCATAAACAGGTTTTGTCAATTTCGAAAAGTTAAAGTCAGCTGTTTTTACACACGCTTGAATAATAACTAATCCGATCAGTATAAATAAGAATAGTCGAACTTTTTGCATATCGGATGATTTATGATTGAAAAAGACAGTCAATAGAGAAACAGATTGTGAATATCAGAATGGGTGTTTGCTAAAGGAAAGATAAAACCAAAAGATATCTTGGTTTGTATTAAAGGCACTCAAGATCACCCTTCTTCCTATCATTGCAAGGAGTGCCAGAATACAAGTCATTCCATTTCAATAATGTTTAATCATCAAAACATTATTGAAATTTTAGACATAAGCAAACTCACGACCTATTCAGATGTTCTGTTCAAATATAACGCTAGAAAGTCGAAATAACAAGGCTTGAGACAATAATTTATTCGTTTTGCGTATGCTTGTTCGATAAATTGGCCTTCGTTTTCTGGTCAGCTGTTCGTCTTATTTGATAGTATATCGGTATGCACGAACTATCTTATTTTCCGTTGTGATAATTTGAATAATGTTTTTCCCTGATAGAGGCAAAATGCAAGGAGGTGTATCACTTGTGATAGATGGAAAATCTTTAAGAACACCTTGCGGACCAAATAAAACCAGACTCCCATTGGTTAAGGTTAGTAAATAATATTTTTTGTTATTTGGAGCCGTATAGATATAGGGTTGGAAAAGAGGAAATGATTTGGTGTTGAACTCATAGATTATTTCGCATTGTTGATTGAAAACAGTTAGACGGGCTTCGTCGGCAAAGATATAATTGAGCTTCCCGGTATTGTCAAACTGGTCAAATATGAAAAATGGATGTTTGATGATCGTTTCAAATGGCAGTTTATAAGATGTTCCATCTTTCTTGATAAACAGAAGATCGCCATCTGCCGCCGCCGTAATGATATCGCCTTTCGACTTAGTGTGATTGGGCCAGATCAGTGCATTTGAAGATAGAATCGGGATTTTTTCAAAGTCTCCACTGATATCACCTTTTGCATCTGCAATTTTGATTCGACCTCCTTCATCTTTTATTGCAACAAGCTTCCTCCCATTGGATTCAATGACCTGAACTGGTTTTCTGATAGGTCCTTTCATTTGTGGGGGGTTCCAACTGCCAAGCTTCTTTCCATTTACTCCGATAGCATAAAGCCTGTTATCTGATGATGCAATCAAGAAAGAAAGCCCCTCTCGTGTTCCTTTAAAGGGGACCAGCTCGTTTGTTGCTGAAATTGGTAATCGCATCGGATAATCTTTAATATATTCTCCATCTCCGTCTATAAGGTATATGAGATCATTAGAGTTAAATGCAATGACATTTTTGCCTTGATAATCAATTATTCGGAGGTTCCCAACAATGTGTCCACCTGTTAAATGGTTCCACGCAACTTCTCCCTTTTCATTGATGCTCCAGATTTTATTATTCTCGTCGATTAGAACAATTTGTTTTCCTTTGGGCGTTTTGAAAGTTAATGGTCCTGCATTCACTTTCCCTTCCAGTATGGTTGACCAATCCGGAACAGGCTTGTTATCATATTGATCTTCGGGTTGATTGTAGTTTACCGTGTTTTTGGATGTATCGGTGGCAAAGCAGATACTGGTGTAGAAGAGTTTGTTTTCTAGGGCATATTCTGCCGTCAGGAGTTTGGCCGATCTGGCTAGTTTAATGATGTGCGATTTGGCTGTCCGTTCGGGTAGGATTAGGTTTGAAAGATGATCTAATAGCTGAGGTAAATCGACATAAATCCACACATTTGATGATCCCGAAACATTATTCTTGAAATTTTGATAAACAGGTGATGCGGCTAATACCTTTCCCGCATTATAACTACTTATTATTGCAGTGAGGGCATTTACAGAATGAGCAAAAACTACATAGTCTTTGATGATCGCAAAGTAGTATTTATCAAATTTTGGAAACAGTTTGCCATAGTATTTGGGCAAAAATGAGGGGATATCTATCATTCTGATTAATGTGCCATTATATACCATCGTGTTTCTCTTGGCAATGATAGCCAATGAAGCATCAGCAACTCCCGGACTGCTGGTTTTAAAGTAAGCGTATGTGTTTTCTTCCTCAGAGAGCGATGAGTTATAAGTAATGGCAATGCCCATCTCGTTTTTGATCCAGGAAGTTAAAGTTTGTTCTGCATTGAAGTTTAGACTGTCAGAAATAGATTTTAGTTGTTTGTCAAATATTTCCAGTTTCCCCTGTTGCTTTAGTTGGATTTTTAGCCTTCTAAAGATGGTTTGATAATCTTTAAAGCCAATATTTATAAAAGCAGCTGTGTTACTTGGCAAAATACTATCTATTACTGAACGTTGAGCTTTTTGACCTGCAAATAAGTTAAGAAAAGTGTTTGTAGAATCACCCGGAGCAGAGAATCCATTAAAAAGAATCTGCTTTTCGTTGAGCGTGATATCGAGTTCTGTCCAATCACTAAAATGACTGATATTCAGAAAACTGTCATAACTGCCGTTTTTTAAATGATTCTTCAAAAGAGCCGAAACGTTTCTATAATTAATATATAATACAGCTGCTGCTCTTGGATTCTCTGTTTGACAAACTTTGCTAAATGAAGAAGGCGACGTGATTTTAGTGCCGGATTTTAATTTTTCAATCGTCTCGTTTATTAAACTAGCATTGGTGGAAGCGAGCAATAGCCCGTTTCTGAAAACCAGATTGATAACTTGTCCTTCTTTCTCAAAGAATATTTTTCGATAACTAACACCTGAAAATGATTCGACAACAATCTGAATTTTAGATCCAAAATATCTTCTGACAATCGTATTAATATCACTATCGGTAAGTGAATGATGCGTTTGAAACGCAAATAGCACACCTACATTCCCATCACGCAGTGGATGAAACGAGATGTAGAGCGGATTATTTTTTACTGTCTCAGCTATGCCTGGGTTATGAATGATCAGCTTAAGAAAGAGGTTAACCTTTTGATTTATATCATTGTTCTGCGATTCCTGCAAGTAATTTCGCCATACCTGACTCTTTTCTATTTTGGACCAGTTTTGACCAATCCTATTTATTTTGAATATAAGTGCAGCATCATTCGGTATCGCCTGAATAGGTTGGACTTCTTTTTGCGTCGAATAAAAATAATATACAAAAGGTAATGCTACCAGTGATAATATCGTTAATGCAATAATAAATGCAATTAGAGGCTTAAGCTTAACCTTGATCCAAATCTTTGTTAGTAATCGTTTCAATTTTCTAGTTTTAATTTCCAAAGATACAGCGGAAAGATTGTTTCTTTCAATCAATCATTTAAATATATAAACAGACAATTGTTGATTTGTTTAATCTTCATCAATAAAAAGTGAAAGAGGCGGCAATAATTGAAAGCTTATCCGGTGTAAGGGTGATACGCCAAATGTTTTGATGCCCATTCTGTGTTCTTTTGTTGGATAGCCTTTGTTCTTGTCCCAACGATACACTGGATATTGTTGGTGATAATTTTCCATTAATGAATCACGATAGGTTTTGGCAAGAATGGAGGCTGCAGCTATTGACTGGTAAGTAGCGTCACCCTTAATGAAACACTTATGATGAATAGAAGGATATGGTTTAAATCTATTACCGTCTATTAAAAGAAGCGCTGGCTTAATCGATAAACTATTGATCGCTAAATGCATGGCTCTGAAAGTAGCTTGCAAAATATTTATCTGATCGATTTGCTCATTGTCTACTTCTGCTATTGCCCATGCTATTGCTTCGCTTTTTATTTTTAAACGGATTCTCTCTCGCTGCTTTGCAGTTAACTGCTTTGAATCGTTTAATTCAATATCCGTAAAAGATGACGGGAGGATAACAGCGGCAGCAACAACGGGGCCTGCTAAACAACCTCTTCCTGCTTCATCAATACCTGCTTCGGCGACACTATTTTGATAAAATGGTTTTAGCGGTTGGTGGGGTGTTTTCATCTGTAGATAATTTGTGATAAATAGTTCAGATGGGCAGGGTTTGACGAAGTATATGCTCCAGTTATACAGTATCTAAGCACTTAATTTATATTGTTCGTGATATAATAACTGCAACAATCAATACCCATAATATCATTTCAGATCGACCTTGTTTCTTTCTCGACACTAATGCATTATTTATGATGATTACGATAGGGCTAGCTAAGAAAGCAAGATGAAAACGATAGTTGGAATCTGCATAGAGAAAAGATAAAACGCTTATAATGAAGAGAACAATAAACACCAAATACTTTCTTCTAATAGCAATTATTTTTTCATTTACATGATTCATCAGATTAAAAATAGCACTCAGAAAAATAAGTCCGACTATTGACCAGATAATAATTTCAGCAGTGGATAGATGAATTTGGAATCGTATCGGATTTCCGAAGAAATGTGTAATCATGGTGCAGACATCTAATAATCGGTTATTCCAGAAATAGAAGAATGCAAATAGCATTAGAGCAGATGCCATACCGATAAACGAGATAACCCATTCTCGCCATGATACAATTCTATAAATGAAAAAACTTATCCATGGAAGCAAAATAAAGATAACCGCAGGGAAATAGAAAAACGAGGCGATTGTGATAAAGAATGATGCATTAAAACTTTCTGTAAAAGCATACTTTAATTCGTACATACTGGCTAATTCAGCAACCGCCAATAGAATAAAGAAAGATGCTATTAATGGCGCTGATAATTGAAAAACGGAAGTAGTACTGCTATAAAATAGAATCAATAAGAAAGAGGGGAGAAGGCTGTTTTTAGGAGCCAGATTGTTTTTTATGAGGAGATAGTTTAAGAGGGTAGCTTGAAACAGGATGATAATGAATGCGATAGTTCTGGATAATGAAGATGAAGCAGTAAATAGCTCTGAGAAATATTTATAGATACCCGAATCGAAATTGGAAGATGGTTGCATCGAAGCCCCTCTATCAGGGAGGGTCCACAATAACAATCCGACAATAAAAATCAGAATAAATTGAATTGGTGATTGGCTACGAAATATTTTTAGTAACATTTAGCTTGTGGTTTAGTGCAAATCGAACCCAATATCACGACGAAAGTGTTTCGTTTTGAAATCAATTGTTTCTGCTGCAGCATATGATTTGGCTAAAGCCTCATCCATTGTTTCGCCAAAAGAAGAAACAGATAAGACTCTTCCTCCATCAGTAACGATTTTCCCATCAGTATATTTGGTGCCGGCATGAAAAAATAATGTTTCTTCAGGTGCTGTTGGAATTGTCATTTCGATTCCTTTTAGATAAGCATCGGGATACCCTTTTGAAACTAACATCACTGAAGCGACAAAGCGAGTATCGATTTGGAGATCCAACTCGTTTAATGTCTGATTTGCCACTGCATCAAATACTTCAAGAATATCGTTTTTAATTCTGGGAAAAACTGATTCTGTCTCGGGATCGCCCATTCTGGTATTATATTCTATTACAAAAGGATTTCCTCCTACATTGATTAGTCCAAAGAAAATAAATCCTTTATATTCAATGTTTTCTTTTATTAGTCCTTCTACTGTTGGCTTTACAATTTGGTTTTCGACTTTTTGCATGAAGATTTCATCAGCGAATGAGACCGGAGAAACAGACCCCATCCCTCCTGTATTTGGACCAGTATCACCCTCTCCAATTCGTTTGTAATCTTTTGCAACTGGTAGAAGTTTGTATGATTTTCCATCAGAAAGTGCAAATACGGAGCACTCAATTCCGCTTAGGAACTCTTCGATGACTACTTTGGCAGAAGCATTACCGAATTTTGAAAACTCGATCATGTCAGATAACTCTTTTTCTGCCTCTTCGAGTGTAGCACAAATTACTACCCCTTTTCCGGCAGCCAAGCCATCCGCTTTAAGAACATAAGGAGGCTGAAGGCTCTTCAAAAAATCTTTACCTTCTACGAAATTATCTTTATTAAATGTCTTATAAGCAGCCGTAGGGATCTCATGACGTTGCATAAAGGCTTTTGCATAGTCTTTACTCCCTTCTAAGAGTGCCCCTTTTTGGATAGGGCCGATTACTTTGACCTTGTTGATTTCGGGTGTTGAAAGAAAATAATCATGGATGCCATCGACCAAAGGAGCCTCAGGGCCAACAACTACCATGTCAATAGCATTCTCTTTTACAAAAGAGCCTATTGCTTCAAAATCATTCAGTGGTAGGTTGACGTTTTGAGCTAAATCGCGCATTCCGGCATTACCAGGAGCAATAAAGAAGTTAGATAGTTCTGAACTTTGAGCAATCTTCCATGCGATAGCATGTTCTCTTCCTCCTGATCCAAGTAGTAATACGTTCATTTTCTTTCAATTTTTTTGCAAAGTAACAAAATATACCATTCTTTATCTAGTCTTTTGCTTAAAATGCATTTATGGAAATTGGCTAAAAAGCCTTTTAATGGCGATTTTGTGCTATATTTGCACGAGTTTTCCAAAATTTCTTTTTTCCAATAACAACTGTTTTCATTAGCATTGAAATTTGTTATATTTGATGTTGGATAAAATAATTTTTTTATTTGTCGAAACTGGTTTCCTGGCAAATGACAATGGCTACCGGATCCATTAAAACGGGTATTATGAAGCTGAAGCTTACAAAAGTCAGAATTAATAAATATAAGAGTTTCAACAAGGAACAGGAGATCAATATTGATGATAAGGTCACTGTTTTGGTTGGGAAAAATGAGTCGGGGAAAACGGCATTCCTGGAGGCGGTTGCTAAAATTAATTATTTTGAAAACAACCCATTCTTTAAGCTTAATGTGATAGGTGATTATCCTCGTAATGAACTCATCCGGTTTAAAAATTCTAATGAGGATGTTGAAGCTCTTCGATGTGATTTCGAGCTTAGCAAAGAAATGCTTCAGGTAATTGAATACGATCTGGGAAAAGATGTTCTTCAAAGCAAGAGTTTTACCTATGGTATCAGCTTTATGGGGAAAACGCATTGGTTTGGATTAAAGGTGAACGAACGAAAGTTCTTAGATCAATTCTATCAAAGGTTTTCTATCAGTGAAGACTTACAGTCTCAGCTTAGAAATATTCGAAATGTCACTGAATTGATGCAATTATGCGATGTTAAACGAAGTGATGAGGTTTTATCGCAAATGGCTGAGGATCTTAAAACCAGAATTTATTCAAAGGCCTATTCGTGGAGTAATCCGATAAAGGGATATATCGCAAAACATTATCTAAAGCCAGCTCTTCCATATTTCTGGTATTTCGACGAATACTATTTATTACCTACCCGTATTAGTATTCGTGATTTGAAGAACCCACCGAAAGATGATGAGATGCTTCGTATCTCTAAAGCATTTTTTGATTTGGCAAAGATTGATATTGACAAACTATTGGAAGCTGACGATTTCGAAAGTTATTTAGCTGATCTGGAAGCCACAGCAAATGATGTTACTAATTATATCTTTAAATATTGGACAACTGAGAAGGATCTTGAAATAAAGTTTGAGATCGAAAATGCGAAGGAGACAAAAGATAAAATATTACATATCCGCATTCGTAATACGACCCGACGAATTACGCTCCCTTTGCGAAATAGAAGTAAGGGGTTAAATATGTTTTTCTCATTTGTCGTTTGGTTTAGTAAGGTGAAAAATTTGGTTGGCGACAATCTCATTCTTTTATTGGACGAACCCGGCTTGAACTTACATGCTGCTGCTCAGGCTGATCTGCTGCGTTTTATTGAGGATTTATCTATTGATCATCAGGTTATCTATTCAACCCATTCCCCTTTCTTAATTAACCCGGCTAAACTTGATCGGGTCCGTACTGTTGCTGATACACCTGAGGGAAGTATTGTATCTGATATGATCATGGAAAATGATCCGGATACGCTTTTCCCTTTGCAAGCTGCCATTGGCTTTGATATTTCGCAAAACCTGTTTAATAGTAGAAAAAATTTGTTGGTTGAAGACCCGACCGATCTAATATTGCTTAGCCTGATGTCGGGAGCGTTAAAAGCACAGGGCAGGGCAGGACTTAAAGAGGGTATTACAATTCTCCCCATTGGCGGTCTTGAAAAGCTCGCTACTTTTCTGCTTTTATTAAAGAGTGCAAGGAATAATGTTGTTTGCTTAATGCCGACGGGTAACAATATTAAAAACAAAACAAAACACGATAATGAAGTGTTTGATCAATTTACGAATGGAAAGAGTTTGCGGTTTTATGATCAATTTGTTTCTGTTTCGCAAGCCAGCATTGAAGATCTATTCGAGTTAAACGAATATGCACTGGCTATTATGAGTGCTTATGGAGCCAAGGTAGCTGAGTCATTTAAGCCGGTTCCAGAAGAGGGCGTGTTGTTAAACCTGCCACAAACAATTGGAAAGGAAGGTTTTGATCGGTTGAGAGTAGCTCGTGAGCTGGCATTATTGCCTAATCTGAATCAAAATATTTCAGAAAATACATTTAACCGGTTTGAAAAATTATTCAGAGAAATAAATAAGTTACTGTGAGTACATTGAATAATCAAATGGAATGTCCTGTATGCAAGGCGTCAGGAATTAAAAAGGGATCACCTCGCTGTCCCCGTTGTAATTCGGATCTTGAGGTTTTCGGACAGATAGATACTATTGAAGAGGGTGGGAGTGGAAGTACCGCTGCTTTAATGTTGGCCTACTTTTTGGTTATAGTTAGTGTAATAGCATTTGTGCTTTTTTATTTCTTTGCTTATAAGGATGCAAAAGCTGCAGCTGATGTAAACCAGTCAAAATTGAGACAGTTAACGGAACAGATAGATCAACTGAAAACTGAAAATGATCAATATCTTCAGCAAATAATTGATCTTCGTACCAGATTGGGAAGCGGAAACGATGTTAGTGATGTTGTGACTAAACCAAAGAAAGAGGAATCTGTTCAGAATCAACCTGCCCAGACGACTCCACAACGTCAGGCACCGGTTTCTCAGCCTAAGCAGGTTGAGCAAACAAAATCTCAGGGCGGTGTTATCTATCACGAAGTAAAGCCTGGTGAAAATCTTCGAAGGATATCTAAAAAGTATTTTGGTGATACAGAAATGTTTAACAAAATATTGAAGGATAATAATATTAAGTCACCTGATCAAATTTATCCTGGTCAGAAATTGAAAATAATACGTTAGTTGAATCGCTTCATTTAGAAATTATGTTGAATTCGAGTACTGAAGTCATTTCCAGAAAGGTGGTTCTTTTTCAGAGCGAAATTCTTGAGCTTAAAAAAAGAGTAACTGAACTCTTAACGGAAAAAGCAATATTAGAAAAAGAGATAGCCTCTTTACGAGAAAATATGGCTGAGGTCAGGCAAGAAAATACTGATCTTCAGGAAATAGTGTATGACCTCAATAAGGAGAATAATCATCTGAAAAGCAGAGTCGAGCAACTGCAGGAGGCTGCAAATCACGTGGCTGCTGTAGCAGAACCTGTTGTGGATGCTCAAGCTGAATCTGCTGAAATTCAGGCTGCCGACCAACCTGTTCCAGATCCACAGGAACAAAAAAAGAGAGAAGCTGAACTGGAGAAACAACTCTTCGAATACGAAAGGAATGCCACTATACCAGACTATTTCCATTTTGAATCGGATGAGAATAATTTTGATAGCGGAGACCAGGATTAGTAGTTCTATTCCTCTTATTTTCAATAGTAACAGGTAAGTAGCTTCATCTTTTGGGTAAGTAAATAAATATTGTATCAATTAGAAAAATAACATGAGTCCACATAACAGACAAGTATTTCAAACTCTTGAACCGAAACGTTGGCGCAGATTTATATGGTTAATGAGGGTATTGTTAATATTTTTGGGACTTAGCATTGCCGCCATTATTTTCTCATTATTTCAGAAACAGCTCATACATATCCCTGAAATCAGGGAGCGAGGAGAGATGTATGATCGGCTTACTGAAAACGAGGTGAAAACTGCATTAAAAAAACACGATGCAAAACTCTTTAAAAAATCCCTAAAGGAAATAAGAGAAAAGAAGCAGCGTGAATTTTATCATTTTCCCGCAGCCCGCATTCAAAAGAATAATCCTTTTCATCCCGTTCGGGCAGCTTTTTATGTCAACTGGGATCAACAGAGTAATTTTTCTTTGCGTAATTGTATTACACATCTTAATATGGTGTTGCCTGAGTGGCTATTTGTTCCGGACTCCTCCTCTCAGGTCGTTGTTAAAGTAGACTCTACCGCATTAAATATCATGCGGATGAATAGAGTGGCTATTATTCCGATGCTTTCAAATTTTTTCAACAATAAGTGGAATGGCGAAAATATCCATCGGATCATTAATTCGCCTGTTCGAAGGCGGATTTTAATTAATAGCATAATTGTCACACTGCATAAATATCATTTTAATGGTATAAATATTGATTTCGAAGATCTTAAAGAAAGTACAGATGAACATTTAATTCTTTTTCAGAAAGAGCTTTACGAAAGACTTCACCCTCTTGGATATATTGTCAGTCAAGATATTGCTCCTTTTAATGAAGATTATAATACAGATGCCCTTGCCAGAAATAATGACTTGATATTTGTAATGGGTTATGACCAGCATAACTCATCCACGCTTCCGGGATCTATTGCGGCATTGGAATGGGTAGAGGCAGCATTGGATGATGTTTGTAAGAAGATTCCTTCTGAAAAAGTAGTTTTATGTCTTGCCGCATATGGTTATGATTGGACCGCAGGCTCAAAAGGTGTTGATGTTACTTATCAGGAAGCTATATCTACTGCTCTTGAGAGTGAAGGGAAAGTCCATTTTGATGATAAGACATTTAATCTGGATTATTCTTATTTTGATGATAACAACATAAGGCATCAGGTCTATTTTGCTGATGCGATAACTGCTTTTAATACGATAAGGGCTGCTGAAGATTTTGGGACAGCAGGAGTCGCCGTTTGGCGTTTAGGATCAGAAGATACCCGAATATGGTCATTCTATAATCAGGATCTTAGTTTAGAGGGGTTAAAAAAACACCCGATAGATATTTCTAAACTAGAAAATATCAGTTCTTCATACAATGTCGACTTTATTGGTGCCGGTGAAATAATGGATATTCTTTCATCGCCATCAAAAGGACTGGTTAAACTTGAATTCAATAACCCGGATAAGCTAATCACAAACGAAAATTATAAGATACTTCCGACTTGTTTTGTTATCAAGAAGAGTGGTGAAAAAAATAAAATGATCTCCATTACTTTTGATGATGGACCCGATGGTGAATATACTCCGGCAATACTTGATATTTTAAAACGATATAAGATTCATGCAACATTCTTTGTGACAGGAATTAATGCTCAGGATCATTTACCCATTGTAAAAAGACTTTATGATGAAGGGCATGAAATTGGGAATCATACACTTCTCCATCCAAACCTTCAGAATGAAAGTGATGATCGTATCCGTTTAGAGTTACGCGCGACTGGCCGGTTGGTAGAAGGCATCACGGGACATGCTACAATCTTGTTTAGACCTCCTTATGATGATGATGCAGAACCGATAAATCCAGCTCAGATTCATCCTATTGCGGTCGCCAAGAGCGAAAATTATCTTACTATCGGTTCTTCAATTGACCCCTGGGACTGGCAAAAAGGAGTTTCTGCTGATACCATCGTCGCTCGAACCATGCGGCAATATAAACTTGGAAATATTATTCTGTTGCATGATGCAGGGGGCATGCGGCGTGAGACGATAAAAGCATTACCAAGAATTATCGAATTCTTTAAGAGTAAAGGATATAAGTTTGTTACTGTTGCAGAATTAATGGGACGAACCCGTGATGATGTTATGCCCAAAGAGTCAGGTGGAATTAGTCAATATCTTAGTAAGGCTGATTCTACAGTATTTATGGTAAGTTATTTCTTCGATTACTTTATCTATTCTGTGTTTTTCCTTGCACTGATCTTATCGTTAATCAAGATTTCATCAGTGGCCTTATTCTCGTTTTTGCAACACATGAAGAATAAACGAGCAAAGAGGTTGCCTGCAGTTTCGTATCAGCCATTTGTAAGTATTATTGTGCCGGCTTATAACGAGGAGGTAACAGGCTCTAAAACGGTTGAAAATCTTTTGTTAAGTAACTATCCGGATTTTGAAATCATCTTTGTTGATGATGGTTCTAAAGATAATACCTATCAAATTATTAAGCAGAAGTTTGAAGATAATCCTCGTGTAAAGATTTATACGAAGAGTAATGGTGGAAAAGCACAGGCATTGAACTTTGGTATCTCAAAAGCCTCCGGCGAAATCATGGTATGTATTGATGCCGATACCGTTCTGCATCCTGAAGCTGTTTCAAGATTGGTTGCCCCATTTATTGATGAGGATGTTGCTGCCGTAGCTGGAAATGTCAAGGTAGGAAATAAAATTAACACACTAACACGTTGGCAGTCTATCGAATATACAACTAGTCAAAACTTTGACAGATTAGCATTCGATTTTCTAAATAGCATTACAGTAATCCCCGGAGCTATTGGAGCCTTTAGAGGCGAAGCCTTGGTTGAAGTGGGAGGATTTAAATCGGATACATTAGCTGAAGATTGTGATTTGACTTTGCGACTACTTAGAGCTGGTTACAGGGTACGTGCTTGTAATGATGCCGTATCATATACTGAAGCCCCGGAAACACTTGAAATGTTTTTCAAACAACGTTTTCGTTGGTCTTTTGGTATTATGCAAAGCTTCTGGAAACATCGCCATCTTATCTTTGCGCGGAGTGTTCCTAATTTCGGATGGATTGTTTTGCCAAATCTTCTTGTTTTCCAGATGTTACTTCCTCTTTTTAGTCCGCTGGTTGATTTGATGATGCTTCTATCCTTGTTCTCTACGAATGGTAGTAATATATTATCACCGAATGCAGGAAAGGTCGGATTGTTTTATGTATGTTACTATTTCGTCGATTTATTAATCTCGATGATGGCTTATCATTACGACAAACAAAAGTTTACGTTTAGGATCGCATTTGACTTGTTTATACAACGGCTGGTTTATCGTCAACTTTTATTCTTTGTCTTATTTAAATCATATCTCAGAGCCATTAAAGGTGAGCTCGAAGGGTGGGGCGTTTTGAAAAGAACAGGAAATGTTGAGAAGCATAATCATCTTTAAAGGATTGTTAATAAAAAAGGATGAGCGTTAATTCGCCCATCCTTTTTTACTATTTTGATATTGAAATTTCGTTAGACTTCTAGTGCCCCAATCAAATCGGTAACTTTTTTTATTCGATGACGAATCAGATAGTCTTCTATCCCTTCAATAATCTTTATAGTGACTTGAGGGTCGATAAAATTAGCGGTACCTACTTGAATTGCTGTAGCACCTGCAAGAAGAAATTCGATAGCATCAGTGGCATTTGAGATTCCTCCCATTCCAATAATAGGGATTTTTACAGCTTTAGAGACTTGATAAACCATACGTAGTGCAACAGGTTTAACAGCCGGACCAGATAGTCCTCCTGTGACAGTAGATAGAACAGGCCTTCTCTTTTCGGCGTCAATAGCCATTCCTAATAGTGTATTGATAAGAGAAACACTGTCGGCACCGGCATCTTCAACAGCTTTGGCTATTTCAGCAATGTTTGTGACATTGGGTGATAGTTTTACAATAAGTGTTTTCTTATAAACTTTTCTTACAGCTTCAGTAACGGCAAAGGCAGAAGGACAACTTGTCCCAAATGCCATTCCTCCTTCTTTTACATTAGGACACGATATATTTAGTTCAATGCCAGGAATATAGTCGAGCTCATTAATCTTCTCAGCAACTTCAACATACCCTTCAATGGTTGAATCCGAAACATTTGCAAAGAAGTGGGTGTCGTATTTTGTTAGTTTGGGACAGGTCTCTTTAACGAAATAGTCAACGCCTTTATTTTGCAACCCAACAGCATTTAACATTCCTAAAGCTGTTTCTGCCATTCTTGGATATTTATTTCCTTCACGATGTTTTGATGTCGTTGCTTTAACAACAATACCTCCAAGTCGGGAGAGGTCGAGAAAGTCTTCAAATTCATAGCCGTATCCAAAGGTGCCTGATGCAGTCATTACAGGATTCTTCAGTTTGAGCTTATTGATCTTTACGGATAGATCAGTCATGATTATTCGTTTTTAAGATAGGGTTTAGAACAAGTAGAGGCTTTGTCGATATTCCAGCCGTTTAACTGTGTACTGTCGAAAACAGGTCCTTCTGTGCATACACATTTATGGCCTTCTTTGGTCTCAGTGACACAGCATAGGCAAACGCCAATACCACAGGCCATAGTGTTCTCAAGCGAAACTTCGCAGGGAATTTCAAGTGCTTCGGCAGCTTTTGCAACAGCTTTCATCATTCCCTCAGGTCCGCAGGTATAAATTCGTTTGAAGTCAGCAAGATGCGATTTAAAGACACTATGTTGGGTTACCAGACCTTTTTCTCCCAGTGATCCATCTTCAGTTGCAACATGAGTTTCTCCAACTTCTTTGTAGGCCTCAACTCTCGGAACATCTACAGTGGTTCTGCCTCCAACCAGAATTGTAGGCCTTATTCCCTTTTCGTTTAACACCCGAGCCATATATAATAATGGAGCAACGCCACAGCCACCACCCACTAAAAGTACTTTTGGCTCATCACTGATGGTAAACCCTTTGCCAAGAGGGTAAACTACATTTAAAGCATCACCTTCTTTAATCCCTGAGAGTTTAGCTGTGCCCTTACCAAGTACCTTTATTAATAGCGTTATCGTGTTTGATTTATAATCAACATTGTGTATTGAAAAGGGTCGGCGAAGATAAACGGTAGGGTCATTATCAACCTTTACTTCACAAAATTGACCGGGTGTGATGGTTGGCAAAGGTTCAGGCGCTTCTAGTAATAGTGTGAAATTATCACCTCCAGCTGACTTATTTTCAAGGACCTTTAGGCTATGAATTACTTTTCTCACGTTTTAACTTTTATTGCTATATAAACAATTACTGAAAAGAATGTTCAAAAAAAAGTCCGTAATAAAACGGACTTTAATCTTTATTCTGAAGCAGATTCTTCGGATTCACTTTCTTTGTTCTCATCAATAAAGTCGATTAATCCTTTGTCGATTAAAGTGTTGTACCAGCCAATTACTTTACGCATGTGCGAAACATAAACACGTTCCTGATCGTAATCAGGAATAGCTTGGCCGAAAAATGCTTTTACTGCTTTGTCATCAGATTTATGATCAATTGTTTTTTGACCATTGGTCTGGGTATACATATTTCGAAGTACCTCTTTTAATGCCATATCTTCATTAGATGTAAAGATGCTAATCTCTTCGAGAGAGCTAATCTTTTCATTCATAAAGGCATTGATTTTTTTACCATCAATAAGCGATTCAACAATTAAACCGTTTTTTGATTGAGCTACTAACTTGAAAAGACCGGGCTTACCGGCAATACTAAGAATTTTACTTAAATCCATGGTGTGCAATACTTTTTACAAAAATAGGAATAATCTTTTTATGAACCCAACAAGTTTTAAAAACAATCGAAGCAGGACTTGGTGTTTCGATACCTTAGATGATTTTATAGTTTTTGTATTCACCAACTCTCCATCCCGATTTCTCCTCTATCCAATGAAGGAATCTTGATTTCAATGTGAGATTTCTTTGCGTTGGGTCGAATCCAAACTCCCAATTCATTTTGTCAATCCGTTGCTGAATGACCTTAGGGTGTGTTCCTTTAAACCATGCGACCGAATCGGTTTGCGAATAATCAAAAGGTTCTATGATCGCTGTCTTATCTCCATCAGGCAGATTCTTATCCCAATAACGATTAAAATGAAGCTGTTTCAGTTGTTGTTTTTCAGGAGGCTTAACCCAGCCATAATGATATACCCATGCTGCTATTGGTTTGACCTTTAATTTGCGTCCCTCAATTCTAAAACCCTGGGCATCCCGATAGGATCGAATTCTTTTGTCATTTCTTACAATCCGAACTTCTTTGCGATACCATCGTCGTGAATCTCCAATAAAATCATACGAGCCATAGAAATGGAGATAGTTGAATACTAATCCTTCAACTTCTTTATGATCAAGCCATTGCTCCATGCTTCGTCGGATTTCAGGTAGGTATTGTTCATGGATTACTTCATCGCCCTGGATATAGAAAGCCCAGTCGCTATCTTCACTTATAGCATCGAAGGCTTTATTGGTTTCTTCAGCTAAAACGTAACCTCCTGCCCGTAATTCATCGTTCCATACCGTATTAATAATACGTATCTTGGATGAAGCAATCTGTTCGATGAGTTGTTGGGTCTCGTCATCGGAATTACCAACAGCAACAATAAATTCATCACATATTGGAAGTATTGAAGTAATTGCTTCAATTATTGGATAATCGAATTTAACGGCGTTGCGAATAAATGTAAAGCCTGTTACTTTCATTAATGGAGCAGAATTAATTATGGTTTCTGAAAATAGTAAAAGCAGTCGCACAATTATGTACGGCTGCTTCCCTTTGAAATGCGATTTAGAAATTGAATATCCCGGTATACGATTCCGGTGTTATTTTCCGAAGTTCTTTTTTGATCTCTTCAGAAACCTGTAATGTTTCGATGAAAGAAGCCATCGTTTCTTTGGTGACTTTTGTATTAGTACGTGTAAGCTCTTTTAAAGTCTCATATGGATTAGGATAATTCTCGCGACGAAGGATTGTTTGAATAGCTTCGGCTACTACAGCCCAATTATCTTCCAGGTCTCTTTTTATCTTTTCTTCATTAAGGATCAACTTATCTAAACCCTTGATAAGTGACTTAATCGCAATCTTAGTATGAGCCAGAGGCGTACCGATATTTCTGATTACCGTAGAGTCTGTAAGGTCGCGTTGAAGTCTGGAAACAGGGAGTTTAGCAGAAAGATGTTCAAATAAAGCATTGGCAATGCCAATATTACCCTCTGAATTTTCGAAATCGATAGGATTGACTTTATGTGGCATGGCTGATGAACCAACTTCTCCGGCTTTTATCTTTTGTTTAAAATAATCAAAAGAGATATAAGTCCACATGTCACGATCCAAATCCAGGATAATAGTGTTAATCCTCTTTAATGCATCGAAATAAGTCGCCAGATAGTCATAATGCTCAATTTGAGTAGTGGTCTGTTGTCTTTCCAAACCGAGTTTTACCATGAGTTTATTTGCAAAGTCAACCCAATTGATAGAAGGATAAGCTACATGGTGTGCATTAAAATTACCGGTAGCACCACCAAACTTAGCTGTAAATGGAATCGATTTTAAGATTCTTATCTGTTGGCGAAGTCTTTCTACAAAGACAAAGATCTCTTTTCCAAGGTTTGTCGGTGATGCCGGTTGACCATGTGTCCTCGCTAACATAGGAATATTGCGCCATGTCTTAGCTCGTTGAGCAAGATTAGAAACCAGGTCTTCTAATAACGGGAGCATAACTTCTTGTTGTGCAAGTTTCATTGCATAGGGTAATGCACTGTTATTAATATCCTGAGATGTCAATCCGAAGTGAATAAATTCTTTAAATTCGGATAATCCTAATTTGTCAAATTTTTTCTTGATATAATATTCAACTGCTTTAACATCGTGGTTTGTAACCTTTTCTATATCTTTTACATCCTGTGCATCCTTAAAAGTGAAATCACGACAAATTCCACGTAAATCATCAATCCTGTCTTTTGGAAAACGGGATAACTGGGGTAGTGGTAATTCACATAATGCAATAAAGTATTCAATTTCAACTAACACTCTAAAGTTGATCAGTGCCCCCTCTGAATAGTAATAGGCGAGAGATTCAACTTGTTTCCGATATCTACCGTCAACGGGTGATATAGCATTCAGACTTGATAATTCCATTTAGCTATGATTAAATAATGGACAAAAGTAGAAAAGATTGCTTTAATCAAACAAATTTTATTTCTTCAGGTGAAGAATAAAGTCGCTCATGGCATTTAATGCCTCTGGAGCAAAAGTCTCTTCGATTTCTGAATATTCGGAAGGTATTCCTTTATCGCAATGCTGAAACAGGTGGTTTACACCATCAATTTTAAGAATTTTGTAATGTTTATTTCCTGCCTGTTTTAAATATTTGTCAATAGTATTTAAATTTAAGTCACATGGAACTTGTAAGTCTTTGGTTCCATTCATCGCTAATACCCAGCATTTTGTTTTCAATAGATAGGGCTTAGGATCGAGTTCGAGAAAGGTCCTAAACCAAGGTGAAGTGATTTGTATAAGTATTGAGCTGGCTTGTTCTTTCTGTGCAGTCTTTATCTTTTCGTCTAGAAATTTACTGTTTTCAATGCCTTCTTCAAAGATCTTTTTTAACTCCGGTAAAGCTTTATCATTATTAGGCTCTTTCTTGATGGCAGCATAAAGTCTTCGGCTTAACAAATCATTTTCTTTTAACGCTTCCGGACTTCCTCCACTCTTACTCCCAATCAATTGAGCTTGAGCAAGGATGATCTCTTCTCCTGTAACACCGGTGCCTGCTAATAGAATGACGAAATCAACATCTTTATTGCGTGAAGCTACAATAGGCGCAATAAGTCCTCCTTCACTATGTCCGGCTATACCTGTTCTGTTTTTGTCGATGAGAGGTTGCTGCTTCAGCCACATTAATCCGGCTTCTGCGTCATCTGCGAAATCAAAAGAGGTGGCGGTACCAAAAAATCCTTTAGACTGTCCAATTCCCCGATCATCATAACGTAATACGGCGATACCTTGTCTTGTTAGATAGTCTGAGATCACAAGAAATGGTTTATGTCCCATTAATGTTTCATTTCGGTCTTGGGGTCCCGAACCTGTTACAAGAACCACTGCTGGAAAAGGGCCTGCTCCTTGTGGCATGGTTAACGTTCCGGCAAGCTCTATATTTGCTTTGGTGTTTAAGAATTTCACCTCTTCACTTTTGTAGGGGAAAGGTTGTTTGGGCTCCTGGGGACGATTTAGAACAATTGGGCGTTGTAGCTTTTTGAGGTTGAGATCAAATGTTTTTCCTCCTTGAGTCCATGTTCCGTTAATCGTAGAATCACCAACCTGAAGAGTACCTTCATATTGAGCCATCATCATCTTAGCTTCAATAACAATTTTACTACCATTAATAGTAGTCTTATCTGTTTTTAGTCCATAGGCTTTTTGATCAGGGCTGTCGAGTGTCGCATGGAGAAGTCCTGCACTATCAGCTTTTAGATTCACGCCAAGTCTAAGTTCTGCTGCTCCTACATTTAATTTTCCCATCCATGATCCTACAAAATGTTGGTTTTGTTGAGCCAGAAGGATAGTAGGTAAAAGGGCGAGACTCACTACTAAAAAATATCTGAATGGTTTCATCTTTTTGATATGTTTATTGGTGGATGTTCTTTAATTATAATGTTGATAAATTAACCTGCGATCTGAACGCCTATTAGGTGACCTACCAAATATACCGCCCCTGCAGCGATAAGACCAAAGAACACCTGTCGCATTCCTGAATAAAAAATAGGTTTATTTGTAAAGAGCGTAATAGCGGCTCCTAATAAAAATAATCCAATAGCACTTGCGCCGGCACTCAGGCCAATGGCTAGATATCCACTTGTAAATATAAATGGAATCAATGGAATAACAGCACCTAAAGCAAAAAGTGCAAAAGAGGTTAAGGCAGCCTCCCATGCTGATCCTCCAAGCTCATCAGGATCAATCCCCAGCTCTTCACGGACCAATGCATCCAAGGCCGTATCAGGATTTGACATTAAACGGGAAGCTAATAATCTGGCCGATTCATCGTCTAAACCACGAGCCTGGTAGATCAATACCAACTCTTCGAGTTCTTCTTCGGGCGCTGCTTCAATTTCAAATCGTTCTGTTTCTATCTGACGTAAATATAATTCTCTGGAACTTTGAACAGAAATCCATTCTCCTAATGCCATAGAAATCGCACCGGCTAAAAGACCAGCCATGCCGGTTAGCATAATGATTTTATTATTTACGGCTGTTGCAGCTACAGCACTGGCACCCGCTACTCCCATGATAAGGTTGAAGTTAGAAAGCAAACCATCACTGGCACCCAATACAGCAGCTCTTAAAGCATTACCACCTGCTGACTTATGTCTTCCTTCAAGTTTAGCTAACATCCCACCTTCTAATCCATTTTGTCCGGTACGACTTATTTGTTTTAGCAAATTGGAATGTGAGCGTTCTTCTGCTATAAAGTCTTGTGCCTCAGGTTGATTTTTGTAGCAATCAGTTCCTTTATCTTCTATTCCTACCACGGTAGGTAAAACCATTTCAACACCGAAATTTTTAGCTAACCAACACAATGTCTTTGTTCTCCATGTTGGTTTGAAGGGAGGTACGGTACCTCCATTTTCTTTGATTAATCGTTCCCAACGATTAGCGTGTCTCACTTCTGTTGCCGCTAGTCGTTGGTATACTTCGCTTAATCTAGTATCCTTTTCATTATCAGCAAGAAATGAATAGAGTAGTGCGCTGTTTCGTTCGTCACTCCAGTTTTCAAGATATCTTTTAATGTTAACTTCCATATTTCTAAGTAGTAATTTTATATGTTAATTGAAGAACAAATATTAAAAAAAGAGACTACATTATGTTCAATTGTAAAAAAAATTGGCTGAACATAAAATGTAAATGGCTGTTCATGATTTTACAAATGACAATTATTGAATAAAGGTAGAGTAAAAAAAATAAAATAGGTTATTTTGTCATAAATTTATGAAGAATTGAAGATGGCACAATATTCGTAAAAGAAAGTGAACCATTTCTTCCTATTTTTGTAGAAACCTGCGATGGATAAATATTGAAATAAACAATTACGAAGAAAAACATATTGAATATGAGTAACGAAGTTGAAAAAGTAAAATGTTTAATAATTGGATCAGGCCCAGCTGGATATACTGCTGCTATTTATGCTGCTCGTGCTGATTTAAACCCTGTTATGTATACCGGATTAGTGATGGGTGGACAGTTAACCCAGACTACAGAAGTTGATAATTTTCCCGGATATCCTAAAGGTGTTCAAGGTGTAGAGCTGATGGAAGATCTCAGAGCTCAGGCCGAGCGTTTTGGAACAGATATCCGCTTTGGTATTATTAGTGCTGTTGATTTCAGTAAACGTCCTTTTACGGTTACAACCGATGATAATAAAGTTATTCAAGCAGAGACAGTAATTATTTCAACAGGTGCAACTGCCAAATGGCTAGGCATTGAATCAGAGCAACGCTACAACGGCCATGGTGTTTCCGCATGTGCCACTTGTGATGGTTTCTTTTATAGAGGGATGGACGTTGCTGTAGTGGGTGGTGGTGATACTGCCGCGGAGGAAGCTACGTATTTGTCAAATCTGTGTAAGAAGGTTTATCTCATTGTTCGTCGTGATGAACTTAGAGCATCAAAAGCAATGCAGGCTCGCGTGTTTAATACGCCCAATATTGAGGTGTTATGGAATCATGTGACAGAGGAGATCGTGGGTGATGATAAATTTGTAACCGGTGTTCGTTTAAAGAATGTCAAAACAGATGAAGTAAAAACCATTGATGTACAGGGATTCTTTGTGGCAATTGGTCACCACCCAAATACTGAATTATTTGTTAATCAGATTGACCTGGACGAGCAAGGGTATATAAAAACGGTACCCGGAAGTACCCGGACAAACATAGAAGGTGTTTTTGCTGCGGGTGACGTGCAAGATGAAATCTATCGACAAGCTATTACTGCGGCAGGTACTGGCTGTATGGCTGCTATTGAAGCTGAGCGATGGCTAGCCTCAATGAAGTATGGTAAGTAAATGAAAAAAGGAGGTTGAATTTTCAACCTCCTTTTTTTTATAGAATAATCGGTAGACGATTAATAGTCTTTTCTGGGACGTCTTGGTCTGTCGCCATAGTCACCTCCTCGGTCACCACGGTATCCGCCACGGTCGCCACCTCGGTCACCACGGTATCCGCCACGGTCGCCACCACCACGATTGCCTCCGCCATATCCACCACCACTTCTTCTAGGTGAATTGGATCTGTCTTCCTCGGTGGAAATATCCAACCTGAGTTTACGGCCTTGGTATTGCTGATTTGCAAAAGACTTGACAATCAGATCTTGTGATTGAGCATCTACCTCGAATAGTGTAAATGTAGGACGAATTTGAATCCTTCCGATTTTAGTAGTACGTACACCTGTCAAATCATTAATCAATCCAATGAGTTGAGGAGGTGCAATACCTTCCATTCCTCCAATATTAAGAGAGAACTTAACAAAACCTGAATTTCCTCCTTCACGGTCTCTGTCATTGCGACGAACTCTTTCAGCACTTTCATCAACATTTAGATCCGGTGCATTCTTGTAGTATTCAAGGAAACGATTAAATTCAGTCGAAACAAATCGTTTTATGAGTTCTTCTCTATCCAGATTTTCAAGTTTCTTAAGAATGAAAGGAAGGAATCCTGAAATCTCTTCTTCGTTAACCTGAATATTTTCAAGTTTATCGATCATAGAGAAGAGTTGTTTCTCACAAACCTGAAATCCTGTTGGAACCTTAGCAGGACTGAAAGATCTGTTGATTGCCTTCTCAATTAACTTAATTCGAAATCTCTCTTTCAAGTTAATGATAGCAATCGAAGTTCCTTTTTTTCCTGCGCGTCCTGTACGACCACTACGGTGGTTATACGCTTCTAAATCATCAGGTAAAGAGTAATGAATAATATGCGTAAGATCATCAACGTCTAATCCACGTGCAGCAACATCAGTTGCAACCAAAAGTTGGAGGTGACGAATTCTGAACTTATTCATAACGCTATCGCGTTGAGCTTGAGATAAATCTCCATGTAGCGCATCCGCATTGTAACCGTCACGCATTAAGTTATCAGCGACTTCCTGAGTTTCGATTTTGGTACGGCAAAAAACAATACCATAAATCTCAGGATGGAAGTCAACAATACGTTTCAACGCTTGATATTTCTCCCTTGCATGAATCGTATAATAGAGGTGGCGAATGGTATCGCTTCCTGTATTACGTTGTCCAATAGTGATTTCAGCAGGGTTCTTTAGGTACTTACGGGCCATGCGGATAATTTCCTGTGGCATGGTTGCCGAAAAGAGTAATGTGTTTTTAGTAGCTGGTGTCTGAGCAAGAATCTCATTTAAGTCATCCTGAAAACCCATATCAAGCATCTCATCAGCTTCATCTAATACTAAAAACTGAAGGTGCGAAAAGTCGATTACACCTCGACGAATCATGTCGAGCATACGTCCGGGAGTTCCACAAATAATATGAGCTCCTCGTTTAAGTTGTTTTATCTGAACATCAATACTTGCACCACCATAAACAGGAACGATGTTTACTCTTCCCATATGCTTTGCGAACGATTGGAGATCATTGCAGAGTTGCATGGCCAATTCACGTGTAGGACTTAAAATAAGTGCCTGGGGACTTTGCAGGTTTACGTCGGTCCATTGCAAAACGGGCAAACCAAATGCTGCCGTCTTCCCAGTGCCCGTTTGGGCGAGTCCCAACATGTCCTGCTTCTCATTTATTAACAGGGGAATCACCTCGGCCTGGATAGGCGTTGGAGATACAAAACCCAGTTCTTCAATCGCTTGTAAAAGCGCTGGCGCAAGGCCAATTTCTGAAAATTGATTCATTTATAAATATAAAAATTGTGTGCAAAGGTACTACTAATAGTAATGCATTTTTCGGATAATTCAACTACTGAGTGATTTATCTTAATTTATTTATTTTGCTCGTGATGTAATGAGTTGTAAATCAATAAGTATATTGAATGAATTTAGATAGTTTACGTGAATATTATGTTTTTTTATGAATAGAGGCTAAGTGCAAGTCAATGTATTTATCTCTTACATTATGGGTTAAAGTCGTAACTTTGTATTTGATAATAGCTAATCAATCGATCTGCCTTTTTTAATGATGAAACAGATTTGTGCTAAAACGCAACCATTGATGTAAATTTAGCAAGCGAGTTCCATCAGACCTAAAACTAAAAATTATTTACTGATGAAATCAATGAAATTAACTGGAATCCTCCAAATGCAATTGATGGAAGTTCCAAAACCCAAAATAGTAAACGATGACGATGTTTTAGTAAAGATGAAAACCGTTGGCGTATGCGGTTCGGATGTCCACTATTATACATCAGGCAAAATAGGGAGTCAGGTTGTTGAATATCCATTTACAGTAGGACATGAAGGAGCAGGTGTTGTTGAGTCCATTGGTAAGAATGTGAAGGCCGTTAACCCGGGCGATAGAATAGCGATAGAGCCTGCTATGCATTGTGGTGAATGTGACCAATGCAAAGCCGGACGACCACACACCTGTCGTAAGTTAAATTTCTTAGGCTGTCCCCAACAAGTAGAAGGCTGTCTGGCTGAATATATCGTTCTGCCCGAACATTGTTGTTTGCCAATCCCTGACACGATGACATTTGATCAGGCTGCGATATCTGAACCTCTTGCTATCGGTTTGTATGCTGTGAAACTATCAATACCCATGCACGGCGCGACTATTGGCATTTTTGGTGCAGGTCCGATTGGCGAAAGCGTTTTGTTGCCTGCTCTTGCTATGGGAGCCGGAAAAGTTTTTATGACAGATAGAATTGACGCGCGTCTGGTTTTAGCTAAACAGAATGGGGCTTATTGGACAGGCAACCCTGATAAAGAAGATATTGTCGCTTCTATATCAGCGCAAGAGCCTCTTTTACTGGATGCCGTATTTGAATGCTGTGGACAACAAGAAGCGCTAGATCAAGCTATCGATATGCTAAAACCGGGTGGAAAATTAATGATTATTGGTATTCCCGAATTTGATAGATGGTCTTTAAGTGCCGATAAAATCAGACGTAAAG
>JAHEYR010000134.1 GCA_023251485.1 Bacteroidales bacterium | reverse complement strand
CACCTCAAACTCTTTACCTGTCTGTGTGAAATATTTCTGCCTTAAATCTTCGGAAGTATCTCTAAACGACCATTGTGTATATCGTCCATTCTTTGCTTTATTGATAAAGTTTCGATTTATATCCGTTCCAATGATCGTGATTTTCCATTCATCGATATCAGGCAATGTTTCATTCAGTAACATCGCAATGGTATAAGCCTCTTCACCCGTACAGCAACCGGCACTCCAGATCCTGATTTCACGCTTCAGATGATCACGGTTATTAATCAGTTCGGGAATGATCGTATTGGTAAAGACATCCAAACAGATCTTTTCGCGAAAGAAATATGTTTCGCCAATGGTGAGATGTAAAGCCAGTGTATCAAGCTGATGACCCGTTAAACTATTCGTAAGTAATGCATTACAAAACAATGTATAATCATTACCAAATCCGATCTCCGGTAGTGCTGAATGTAAGGCACGTTTTAAATCAGTATATCTGTTTTTTGGAAAAAGCAGACCGAGTTTTCGTTCAATATGCTCACTAATGATGATTAATTCAGTCTCATGAATCATATTTTCCTACATTAGAAGGTGGATCAAATTCATCTTGCATCAGAAAGCTTATCTCTTCCGAGTTCAAAAAGGCTTCCATATTGTATACAATAACCAATCTGTCTGTTGTTTTAACCACACCATATATGTCTAATCCACGCTGAATAGAATCGGAGAGAACCAGATTTTCATCACTCAACGCAACAATACCTTCAATATCATCGACACGCAAGGCAATCACAAAGCCCGACATCGACGTGATAATAAATCGGTTATCCGGTCGCGTAATGACACCTGATATGCCCATGCGTTGATGAAAATCATACACCGGAATCACGCTACCATGATAATTTATCACACCACAAATAGTCGGAGGTGCGTCAGGAACAGCAGTAACCTCTACCGCTCTGACTATTTGCCTTACCGTATTGAGTGGAATCGCAAACCGTTGCTTATCCAGCAAAAAAACGACAACCTTTTCTATTATGGGTATTTGCGTCATGTGATGTTTTATAGTTTTCAAAAAAACGCTTTATCTTTAAAAAGCACCGTAGAATAAATCAGATGCCTTTAGTAAGAAAACAGGGATAAAACAAGGGTTCTGTAAGACATCAAAAATATGAATTTAATATATCGCATTCCAATTTTATTTCTTAATTTTTTTGAATAATTCCGATTCTGCTATTCTACCACAGAAACGACAAACTTCAACATTTCTTCAAAATCCGAAGTTTACTTTGCATTAGCTTGTTAGAGAATAAATAAGCGCCAAAGAATATAAAGCTCGATCGTCAACCTAAATAAAACGAAGAATGAATTTTAAATTATTTACACTCGCTCTGATCATACTCTTCTCCGCTACTTCGGCTTTTAGTCAGAATAAAGCATTACTCAAACCTAAATCTGGGGCCTCACTTACCGGTAAGGTTCTGGATAAAGAGAACAAGAAAATGGTTGAATATGCGACCATAAAGCTATTCAAATCGTCTGATAGTACGTTAGTTGCAGGTTGCATCACCGATACAAAGGGTGAATTTAGTTTAAAAGGCATTCCTGTAAACCATTATTATATTGAATACAGTTCAATGGGATTCTATCCGTCACGTTCAAAACCATTTGTAGTAGAATCTGCAAAATCTAATTTAAATCTGGGTGTTTTCGAACTTTCCACTGCAACAAAAGTGCTAAACGAGGTGGTGATTACCGGTCAACGCACTATGTTTAACAATGCCATCGACAAAAAAGTATTTAATGTAGAAAGCGATATGCTCAGCCAGTCGGGGGCTGTCACCGATCTGCTCCAGAACATCCCTTCCGTTTCAGTGAGTATGGATGGCAATGTAAGTTTGCGTGGGTCGGAAGATGTAATGATCCTGATCAACGGAAAGACTTCTATGCTGACAGCAGCAAATAGAGCTGACATTTTGCAACAGATGTCGGCAAGTTCAGTCGAAAAGATCGAAGTCATCACCAACCCGTCAGCTAAATACAAACCCGATGGAACTTCTGGCATTATCAACATCGTGTTAAAGAAAAATGTTAAACAGGGATTGAATGGGACGGCCACTGTCAATGCCGGAAACAGAAGTCGTTATAGTGGGAACCTCAATTTGAACTATAACCCCGGAAAGCTCAATCTATTTGGAACATACGGATACCGTCAAGATGATAGAATACGGCTGAGTGATGATAACAGAAAGATGACCGACAGCCTGAATACGGTAAGTTATGAAGACATCCATGGAAGAGAAACAGCGCGACCCATCGCACAGTTTGCCCGTTGGGGAGCAGAATACGAAATTAACAAATCGAACCAGATTGGCATAAACGGTAACTTGTTTACCCGATCTATTACCCGCCATAGTATTAATGATTATGTCACTTATGATGCGAACAACCTGTTAACCGACCATTACCAAAGGCTGGGAACGATAGCTGGGCCTGAAACGGAACTTGGCCTATCGGCATCGTATACCCATAAGTTTAGCAAAGAAGGCCACGAAATTCAGTTTGACTATGAATATGAACACTCTAAAGAAATAGAGAACAGCTATTACAACAATAATTATATTACCCCGATTCAGTTGCCATCTTTCGACAATGTATTGATCCATAATCAAGGTGATAAACATAATTTCTCATTGGAATATAAAAATCCGATCGCCGAAAACATGGAATTCGAAGCAGGATTTAAGGGTGAAGAAGAAGTGACTAATTTCAATTTCTATGCCGAATATCGGGAGAACTCTTTATTATCATCATTAGGACCGATCTGGAAGAAAGATATCACAAAATCGAATGATTTTCGGTTCTCTGAATTTGTAAATGCAGTATATGGCACGCTGGCCCATACAATTGGATCATTCAGCTATATGGCAGGAGTGCGACTGGAATCAGCTGTCGTGCAATCTAAACTCATCACATTGGATAGTGTTGTTCCAAATAACTATTTCAACATCTACCCTACCCTGCACATGGTGCAGAAGATTGGCAAATCAAGCGAATTACAATTTAATTATAGTCGTCGTGTAAACAGACCCGAAAATGATGATTTGAATCCTTTCCCCGAATATCAGGACCCACGAAATCTTAGAGCTGGAAATCCAAAGCTGAAACCTGAATTCATAAACTCTATAGAGTTTGGATACCAATTTAAAATAGGTAAGACTACATTAATTCCAACGCTATTCTATAGAAATAAAGTGAATGGCTTTACACAAATCACAAAACTCATCAATGACTCTACCTATTTAACAACCCGAACCAATCTTTCAAAGAACCAGTCAGCCGGATTTGAACTATTAAGCACGATAAGCATTGGCAGATTCTTAACCGGAAACTTCAGTACGAATATCTTCTATGATCAGATTGATGCCAGTAACTTGGGATATAGCAAAAACAAATCAAATATCACCTGGGGCGCCAAGTTAAGTTCTACCGTGACCATAACAAAGACAACCATGATGCAGTTAACAGCAAACTACAGAGCCCCTATGCTTACCCCACAGGGAACAATGCTTGCCCGTTATGGAATAAATGTGGGGGCGCGCCAAAACATCATGAAAAACAAGGCATCTATCATTGTAACGATTTCAGACTTGTTAAACTCAATGAAAGAATCATCAACGATGGATACCCCATTCTTAACAAAGAAAGTGATTAGAAAGAGAGATGCACGTGTATTCTATCTTGGGTTTGTATATCATTTCGGATCATCGAAGAAATTGAAAGAGGAAGCGATACAGTTCGACGATAAGTTATAAATACACACGTCGCGACACAGTTCTTTCGACATTTACCTTTCAAAAACCAAACTATCTTTGATAAGCAAAGCTACCTGTCTAAAAAACAAGTAGCTTTGCATTTTTATTAATACATAGATATTGTGGCTCAAATTGGAAAAATAAACGAACTGAAAGTTGTAAAACTTGTTGACTTTGGAATCTATCTGGACGGCGAAGAACATGGAGAGATTTTAATGCCCAAAAGGTATGTACCCGAAAATTGTCAGCCTGGCGATACCGTCACCGGTTTCGTTTACCTCGATTCTGAAGATCGGATTATCGTAACAACCGAGAAGCCATATGCAATGGTTGATGAATTTGCATTGTTGCGGGTAAAGTCTGTGAATTCGATCGGAGCCTTTCTCGATTGGGGTTTAATGAAAGACTTGTTGGTTCCGTTTAGAGAACAGACCGTAAAAATGGAAGAAGACAGAAGCTATCTGGTTTATGTTTACCTCGATTTCGAAACCAAACGTATTGTAGCCTCAGCCAAACTTGATCAGTTTCTGGATATCAAACCCGTCACTTTCGAGAAAGGTGATATGGTCGATCTGATTATTGCCAATCAAACAGAAATCGGCTACAAAGCGATTATCAACAAAACATGGTGGGGTATCTTATATAAAAATGAGGTATTTCAGCCTTTGGAAAAGGGACAACATATAAAGGGATATATCAACAAGGTAAGAGAAGACGAGAAAATCGACCTCATACTGCAAAAGCCCCATTACTCTAAAGTCACCGATATAACAACCCTGATCATTGATAAGCTGAAAGTGAACGATGGCTTTTTAAAGATCACCGACAAAAGCTCACCCGAAAAGATTTATGATATCTTCGGAATCAGCAAGAAAGCTTATAAAATGGCGGTAGGATCATTGTACAAATCAAAAATCGTACGGCTGGAGGAAGATGGCATCAGATTGATTAACAAAGACCTATAAGGAATCATTATCCGTCGATCATTACCCGAACACCCTCATAAGACGCCCCCATATCCGGGGCGAAGCCATACCAAAAGTATAGCTTCGCCCCGGATATGGGGTAATCATACGATTACATTCCCTCTTTATCCTCAACCAGATCTTCTTCTATTCTAAGGTTTCCCATAATGAAGATCTGTCGATCAGGGGTATTCTTACCCATATAGAATGACAGCGTCTCAGCTATATCAGAGTGTTTTTTCAGGATAACCGGCTCCAACCTGATTTGCGGACCAATAAAGTGTCTGAACTCATCGGGCGAGATCTCTCCTAATCCTTTAAATCGTGTAATCTCAGGATTAACACCTAATTCAGCAATTGCTTTCTGCTTTTCTTCGGAACTGTAACAATAGATGGTCTTCTTTTTATTACGTACTCTAAACAGTGGTGTTTGCAGGATATAAACATGATGTGTTTTCACCAGGTCGGGATAGAACTGAAGGAAAAATGTCAGTAATAACATACGAATATGCATACCATCCACATCGGCATCAGTAGAAATCACGATGTTATTATATCGGAGATTGTCAATTCCCTCTTCGATATTGAGCGCTGATTGCAAGAGATTAAATTCTTCATTCTCATAGACAATCTTCTTCGAAAGGCCAAAGCAATTCAACGGTTTACCTCTTAAACTAAAAACGGCCTGCGTATTAACGTCGCGGCTCTTGGTAATAGAACCCGAAGCGGAATCACCCTCAGTAATAAAGAGCGTAGAGTCAAGTTTGCGTTCGTGTGTACTGTTAAAATGGACCCTGCAATCGCGTAGTTTTTTATTATGAAGGCTTACCTTTTTGATGCTCTCTTTGGCTAATTTCTTGATGTTGGTTAGTTCCTTACGTTCCTTTTCCGACATCATGATCCGCTGCAGCAACACCTCGGCCGTCTCCGAATTCATATGCAGATAATTGTCCAGATTTCGCTTAATCAGGTCATTTACATAGTTACGAACAGTTCGTCCTTCGGGTTCCATATACATCGAACCCAATTTAGTCTTGGTCTGGCTCTCAAAAACAGGCTCCTGTACCTTAATACTGATGGCAGCCACCACCCCCGAACGGACATCACCCGCTTCGAAATCCTTTTTATAGAACTCCCGAATCGTTTTTACCACAGCCTCACGAAATGCAGCATGATGCGTACCCCCCATGGTGGTGTTCTGTCCGTTAACAAATGAATAGTACTCTTCACCAGATTGATTTGAATGTGTTATCGCACATTCAAAATCTTCTTCTTTGATATGAATGATTGGATAAACGATAGGCGTCCCGTTCAGGTTGCGCTCTAACAAATCGAGTAATCCATTCTTTGCTTGAAATTTCTCGCCATTGAAGTTAATGATCAAACCGGTGTTTAGGAAAGCATAGTTCCAAAGCATCGACTCGACATACTCAATGATATAGTGGATGTTTCCAAAGATATCTTCGTCAGGAGTAAATGTTATCCTGGTTCCATTGCGTTCGTTGCTGTCTTGTTCAGGCAGATCAGTAACCAGCTCTCCTCTGACGAATTCAACGATCTTTGTCTTCCCTTCACGAACACTTTGGGCTCTAAAATGACTTGATAATGCATTTACCGCTTTTGTACCAACCCCATTGAGTCCAACCGCCTTCTTAAATACATTCGAATCATATTTTGCACCCGTGTTTATTTTGGATACACAGTCAATCAGTTTTCCCAGAGGAATACCACGACCATAATCACGAATAGAGACCTGCTTTTCATGAATGGCAACTTCGACAGTTCGACCATTACCCATTATGAATTCGTCTACCGCATTATCTACAATTTCTTTTAAAAGAACATAAATACCATCATCAGCCGACGAACCATCACCGAGCTTGCCAATATACATACCTGGCCTTAATCGGATATGCTCCTTCCATTCTAATGAGCGTATGCTATCTTCGTTATAATTTTCAGCCATTGTTAGGGATTTTTATAGTTTACAAAGATATCAAATCAATAAAGTAACAACTAACCTAAATGGTAAGTGTTAATAAATATTCATTAAAAAACATAATTGACTGGATATCAATAACGAGTGCCAACTTAAAAACTGAAAACCGTTAAATTTGAAAAGCGTGACTTCAGTTTTGCAATAGCTGCCTCAGCCAATTCCTTTTCAGGATATACGCCCAATACAACTCTGTATTCACCCTTAGAATCTAATAGAATCAGTCGCTTTATTCCTGTTTTCTTTAGAAACTCCATCATCTTGATCGCCTCTTTTAAGTCAGAATAGGTAGAATGAACCAAGTAGTAGTTTTTAAAATTACTCGATTCGGTCTTTACTTTATTTGACGAAATTGATTCATCGTCTTTATGAATAACGTCGGTTTTATTGTTCTTCAAGTCGCGACTTCGTTTGATTGAATCAGCACGCGAAGTACGCAAACCATTAGTTTGTTTACTGCTTTTTTCACTTAAAGTCGTTGAGCTATTGTTTCTACTATCGCCCCGTGCATCATCAGAAGCATTGATATTTTTCAGATCTTTCTTTGCCTGCAATGCCGAAACTCTGTCCGGGATTTCGCTGAGCCAAATAGAGGCATATCCTTTATACACACACACGCCCATACTTTGCCAGCTCTTGTTATCCCACTTTCCGGTACTCAATAAAAAGTCGCCGGTAGTTTTTTTCTTCAGCCAAAGATCCAATAACTCAACCATCGACTTATTCTCGATTGAAGCAATCATGATCTCGAAACCTTTTCCTCTGAATCCGACTACCTCAAATGGTTTAGCAGACATCTGATCGAGGTTAACAATATTATCTTTGAAAAGGCAGGGCTTCCAGCTTCCTTTATCTGACCAGCTATATAAAGAATATCCGCTTTTATCAGGTCGGTTCCTGGCAACATCCAAAAGATGTGTTTTAGCTACAAAACAAAGAGAAGGCGAGAGTTGTAACTCACCAAAACCCTTTTTAGAGCGGTATCTATTAATTAAATCCGCTAGTTTCGTCTCATCTTTTCCAATGGAAAAAGTGGAAGGAACTGAATGAACAGTTGCCTTCTGTGCAAATGATATCGGCTCCCATAATAGGATGCAAAATAAAAATAATAAAGACTTTGTCATTTTTTTTAAAAAATTTATGGATATAAAGCTTCAGTTCATTCTCCAAACCGAAGCTTTAGTAATATTTAAATCATTAATAACCGGCCAACAATAAACACGCATCATCTTAAAAAACAAATTGCTTTTTAAGATACTGTTAACCAATTTAAAACTGCGTTACATATTTTTTTCCAGCTGTTTGATAAGCTATTTCCCTTATGAATCGCAAAATTACCAAAATAGAGGACATAAAATTAAAAAGTTCGAAAGATTTTCTTTACAAATCATGTAGTTAAAACAGAATTTCAATATTGTCAGACTTTTGTAAATGTACAGATGGCTTGTGTAGCATCGCACAGCTGTGCATCGTTTTTAACCGAAAGACACAAAGTCACATACAGGGGTATCTGCTCCT
>JAHEYR010000133.1 GCA_023251485.1 Bacteroidales bacterium | reverse complement strand
GAAATTAAAGCATTAACCGTTGGCGTACTCACCACCGAGAATGAAGACATCCGTTCACTCAGAGAACTGTTGATCTACGGCATGAAGGGTATGGCAGCATATGCCGAACATGCTTACAACCTTGGATTCGAAGACGCTGCAGTAAATGCATTTCTTCAAAGAGGACTCGTTTCTACCCTTAACAACGACCTTGGAGCCGATGAGCTTGTAGCCCTTGTACTCGAATGCGGACAGTATGGCGTACAGGTAATGGCATTGCTCGACAAAGCAAACACCACCTCATATGGCAACCCTGAAATCACCAAAGTTAATCTTGGCGTAGGCACTAACCCTGGCATCCTGATCAGCGGTCACGACCTGAAAGACATGGAAGAACTGCTAGAACAGACTCAAGGAACCGGTGTAGACGTTTACACCCATAGCGAGATGCTACCCGCACATTACTATCCTAAGTTCAAACAATACTCACATTTCGTGGGTAACTATGGTAGCTCATGGTGGCATCAGCGCGAAGACTTCCAGTCGTTTAACGGCCCGGTACTCTTCACCACCAATTGCATCGTACCTCCTTTGGCATCAGCAACCTATACCGATAGAATCTACACAACAGGAGCAGCCGGATTAACCGGAGCTAAACACATCCCGGCCCGCGCTAACGGGGGCAAGAAAGACTTTAGTGCCATCATTGCTCACGCCAAACAAACCGCAGTTCCAACCGAAATAGAAACAGGCGAAATCGTAGGTGGCTTTGCTCACAATCAGGTATTGGCATTGGCCGATAAGGTAGTAGAAGCTGTAAAATCAGGAGCTATCCGTAAGTTCTTTGTCATGGCCGGATGCGATGGTAGGATGAAAGATCGTAACTACTATACCGAGTTTGCCGAAAAACTTCCAAAAGACACCGTAATCCTCACCGCAGGCTGTGCAAAGTATCGTTATAACAAACTACCGTTGGGTGATATCAATGGCATACCACGTGTGCTCGATGCAGGACAGTGTAATGATAGTTACTCACTTGCCGTTATTGCCATGAAACTAAAAGAAGTATTCGAGTTAAACGATATCAACGACCTGCCTATTGCTTACAACATAGCATGGTACGAACAAAAAGCCGTTATCGTTCTTCTGGCACTACTCTATTTAGGCGTTAAGAAGATTCACCTTGGACCAACCCTCCCTGCCTTCCTATCACCTAATGTAGCAAAAGTATTGGTTGAGAACTTCGGCATAGCCGGAATCACCACTGCAGACGAGGATATGAAGATTTTCTTGAACAATTAATTTTCACAGAATCAGCCCGTCATTTCGAGCAAAGTAAGAAATCAGCTAAAAGCATTACCCTATCTACAGCAGATTTCTTTCTACGTTTGAAATGACGGAATTGATTCAATATGAAATTTTTATTTGTCACAGTCCTCAAATAGCGACAACTGAAGATTCAGAAAACTACTTTTCACATGGTGTTTATGGTTAACTATAATCTCCTGAAAAGCATTTAATGCATCTATCAATAAGGCAAACACCTCTTCCCGAATAAACCCCTCCTCAAAATAAGGTCTGGTCTCCTCAAAGAAAACGCTGAAAGCTATACGAGCACCATCACTTATAAAGTTATGATACGCATTATTTTCAATCAGCGAAGTAATTCGCAGCTTAATCTCCCCTTCTTTTTGTTTCACACTTTCACTTAAGGCGATAGCCTGTTTTATGGTAAGCCTTTCAGCATAAAAAGGCTTAATCACATCAAACATCTCCTCAATTAATTGCAAATCTTTCGAATCCTGTTGACTCATTTCAACATACTCCCGATACTTAGAAAACAGAGATGAATGCATTCCTTTTTCAAAAGCCTTGCTGTAAAAAAAACGAAATAGCGTCTTATCCAGATCAGATAACACAGCATTCGTTTTTTCCAATTCATCAATCAATTTCTTACGAATCGTCCTAGCCTCATCAGTAGACAACTTACCTCCGTCAAAATCAAAAGTCGTAACACTATAGTTTTTTTCGATAATCTCATCCAATAATCGTATATCCGCTTGCAGGCCTACTACTTTTTTGGGAAGAGAGAAAACATCTTTACTCAACATTAAATCTAAGTCATGCAGTCCGATTTTATTATCGGCGGCAACTATGATTTCACACACGACCTCCGGATCGAATGCACCCATATCATGTGTATCAAAATACCCCTTATATAAAACATCAAATTTCTGTTTTGAAAAATTGGCATCAATTCTTTCACAAAAAGTGACATCGTCAATCGTTTGAGGTTCATTTTCAAACTCAATACGTTCATAAACCTTAGCGGTCATCTCCTTTTGTAATACGACCGGAGTACCAAACAAGCTCCATGCCGATAAATGAGCAGTTGGTTTCTCAGAATTAATTAACGTGACATGCTGAATGCGGTCTATTAAATCGGGATGTGAAGCCCATTGATCTTTTATGTTTATCCTTCGGGGAGTGATATTAAAGCTTACGATACCATCCATTACCATTTCATCGTTCACCCATTCTATTCCATTGTCCAGTGCAAAACGTCTCATCAACTCGCGATGCTGAGGATAGATGTTATCTGTCTTAATATTCTCATTAATCCATATCTCATAAAACTCCAATAATTTAGCATAACAAAGGTCACCGGGCACTAATCGTTGTAGTGCCGTCGTCAGATTATGGCTACCAGCAGATACAGCCGCCACAGTATCAGCATGAAAAGCTATCTCTCGCGACAGGTTCATATAATTCCGATTCACCACCGTATAGTGTTGTTGCATCACCCATTGAATCTTTTTGATGAACCAGTTCATTATCGATCGACTACCAAAGACAATACTATCAAGAATGAACCGTTTACTAATACCCCTGTCATGACCGTCGTTATCATACAACATGTGAAATATAACAGAGTTAGCATGATAGATGTAACGACCACAACCCATATTCATTTTAGAGAAGGGAGCAAGTTCTCGTGCTAATATTGCCTTAAACTCATTGGTATTTGTTGAATTAACCAATCCCAAACCAATTCTAAGGTTGGGTCTGATCGGCATGAAAACACTTAAAAAGTTAGTGTCGTAAAATATAGAAGAACCAGCTTCGGGTGTCAAATAGATCCTTTTCGGAAAAGGAGACTTAATCTCTTTCGTGATTTCTTTGATGAAAGCAAAGAGCTTCGGTTCATCCTCTTGCGTTAGTTTAATCATTCCCGATCGGTCTGTCGCATTCTTCAGCAACATAAGCTTCAACAGTGCGTAAACCGCCCCTATATTAAGGATGAAAAGTGTAAACCCAATACTATAAGTCACAAAATTTCCAGATCGGCTTAAAACATGGTATTTAACCCAAAAACTTAAAAAAGCCAATCCTATAAAGAAAACGACCAGCAATAAATACGTTGTGATAAAAACGAGCAATGAAAGAGCGGCCTTATGTATTGCGCGTTTAAAGGCTTTTGAAGGTTTTATAATAACATTTCCATCCGATTTATTAAAAGCAGACAAATGGGGATTCGGTAAACTCATTTTACAAAAGGATAATATGAAAGAGACTATTTTTTTCTCAAAAATAGTCTCTTTTTTACTATTAGCAGGTTAATCAACAAAATAAAACGATATTGTTTCTAACGAGGTGAGTAATCTTCGTTTCAAATATTTGATTCTTTTTACAGGACATCATACTATCCTGACATTTGGAAATCCTATCCAAATAGAATTGCGCTTAAACCAATGAGTCACTTATTTATTCAGTAACGATAACATAGGGTTTTAACCTCGCAATTTGTTCGGGAGTAATTCCTTTCAACAAATGCAATTCTTCTATTGATCTGAATTTACCAAACTTCACTCGATAATCAGCAATAGCTTTAGCCAGATAATAGCCGATATAAGGATGCCGTCGTAAAGCAGGAAACGGGCATACATTTAAATTCATTTTTTTTATTTGCGAGGGATCTACTTTAATATATGGGCGTAATTCCTCATACATTGTGGAATCCAGATTGTATACTTCCAGTAGCTGGTCCGGACGAGCAAATCCTCCCAACAAATCACGATAACGAATAATCCGCAATGCATACGCAGGACCAATTCCCTTTAGTCCATCCAGTTCTGAAGAATCAGCACTGTTAAGGCTCACAATGTGAATCGGTGCTTTAATGACGCCCGGTTTATTTAACGGATAAATCAGCTTGGCTTTGGGGACGATGCTAATATAAGGTTCTAATATGCTATATTGCTGCTCACTTAGTCCATATATCTTCTGCAAGTCTTCCTTTTGATAAAAACGACCACCTTTCGATCTGTAATTGAGAATAGTCTTCACCAACCGATCTGGGAGGCCCAATTTCATCCAATCCTTTTCATCTAAATTATTCGGATCAAAAGGGAATGGGGTAAGTGGCTTATTATGATATGAACCAGAATATTTCTCATAGTAATTAGCATTGGCATTTCTGGAATAATATTCACCTGATGTCCTTTTCACATTCTCAATGAACCGATTGCTATCAGCTTCTCGTATAAAAGCTTTCACCTCATTATTAAAGCCTGTAGAGTCAACTGCTACGACAGCCGGCTTCTGAGCAGTAAAGATCAATACACCATAAACAAGAACGATAGTTGCAAATAGTATTAAAACAGCCCGTTGTTCTCCTCTATGCAGATAAAAGAAATCCTTGAATCCTTTCAACATGGCAAAAAAATATAATCTATTGAGAAAATGTTAATTATCGTTTACCTTCAGTAAGGCATGACCTATGCGACAGTGTAAACATTTTTTCTGATCGCAATAGTTCTTCTTCATATAATGCAATGCCTGCGTTTCAGCAGCTGAAGTGGGTTTAATTCCAATATCTATCCACTTTTTGATTTCGTGATTTACTTCAGGTTCTATTTTTTCTAGTATCTGTACAGCCCTCTCTGTAGATTGCAAATCGCCAATCTGTTGTCCATAAGCAAAAATAAGTGGAGGAATCGTATTTATGATCAAGCTATTGGAGGTTCCTTTACCCATTACTTTTGATTTATGTAAAGACTCCTTGTCAGGAAGATAATGATCTTTCCAATAAGAGGAGGCCTCTGCTTCAAAATGCATCGCGGCCACTTCATCGGGAGACCGATGTAATATGTCATCCAAATCTATTGCATTTCGGTGCCAGAAAGAAGCAAACTGAGCCAACCTGATCGTAGGGAAACCTGCTGGACGCATTCTGAGAAATTGCCAGTGATGCACCGACAGAGGCTTTAAATCATACTTTTTACTTAAAAACTCAAACTCTAGCTTTAGCTTATTGGGGTATTCATCGTCGAACCGATCTTCAAGAAATCCTGCTACGCCAAATAACAATGCTTCGAGCTGGAAAAGATTTGAGCGATGACGTTGAATAATAGGAAATGGCAATTCGCGACTAAGAAGTTCAAAGGAGTCTCCGTTTATTTTTAAGCCAAAACTCCTTGCAAGTAACCGATAAAAAGTTTCACTCCAATTACAAGAGCATTCCTGATAGAGATTCAACACATTAGCACTACTAGCGGTTAGTCGTTCTGCCAACATGCGTTCAAACCATGATGACAAAACCATACGTTGAGTTTCACCTATCTGCAAATAACAAGGGACCCATCCTTTGGCAGCTAAAAAGTCTTTGTATTTGTAATACAACTTGTAGTCAATCAATCTTCCAACCTCTGCACAAGGGGCAGGAGGTGATGAAAGTGAAGATTCAGGAAGGTCGTTGTTGAATACCACATGGAGAATTACATTCCGAAATGCCTTATCCAGATGATGAGCGTGTGTAATCCAGTCGCTGGCATTAACATGTATCTCAATGTTACCTACCCATGTAGTGTGGTCAATTTTTATTTTAGCATTTAAAAAATCCGGACCACTATCGTGATTATGAAAACCGGTTTCGATGACTTCAATCGGCTCATTTAGGGTGGTGGTTAGCGCATTGCCAAAAAGGCGATACTTCCATAAATAATGCAAAAAGTCCTCATTCATTTCAAAAAGTGCTTAAGTTAAATCGAGTATATAAAGATATAACGGATTGAAAGAAATGTCTTATTGGCAACAAGGTACATTCTTTTTTTCTTATCTCGTTAAAAAATTTGCATCAAAGAGATGCTGATGCTATCTTTGCGTTGAAATTGGACGATTTCTTCGTTGGAATAAACCTTATGAAAGATCTTGAGTTGTTAGTTTCTGGTATTGAATACAAGGTTCGAAAGCTTATAGAGCAGACGAATGCTCTTAAGGAGGAGTTGAACCGGGTAAAGCTGGAAAAAGAAACGCTAGAAAAGGTTGTTCGGGATAAACGCAGCGAAGTCAAAACGTTAGAAGAGAAAATTAAATTAATCAATGTTGCCAAAACAATTGAATCAGGAAAAGATTCAGCACAAGCAAAACAGAAAATTAATGATTTGGTGCGGGAAATTGATAAATGTATTGGTCTTTTAAATAAATAACGGTTGGATATTCAATTAAGAACCAAGAAATGGCAGAATTGACCATAACTTTAAATCTGGCAGGGCGTAGTTATCGACTGACTGTCGACGTATCAGAAGAGGAAGTTATCCGGAAAGCTGCACATACACTGGAAGAACAATTGAAAGCCTATGCAGACAACTTTGGATATAGCGATAAACAAGATCTGCTGGCTATGGTTGCGCTCCATTTTGCAATATCATCGCTCAAACAGGAGCACGAATTGCAATACAGAGACTCACTGATGGCTGAGAAGCTACAGGAAATTGATAAGGTATTATCAGAAAGCCAACCAATCGATTAAAAGACTCCGTTCTTTCACATAGAAGACACCCCGCAATAGATTACAACAGTTTGGAAACTCAACATTAATCAAACTGGAGCATAAGCTTTTTGGTTTCTAGAACAGGCCTCATCTCAACTTTGGTTGAGACCACTTCGGTGGCAGTGGACGTTCGAAATTCCTGGCAGCTCCAACTTTACGTTTTGGGGTTTCCCAAAACTCTTTGTAATTATTGCGGGTTTTTTCATGTTTTGCAGCGTTTCTTTCCTACCTTAACCCCTTTAACAAATTAACATATGACGAATGAATTATTAATGATCCTTATCGCTGTCATGGCGGGTGCTGCAGCAGGGGTGCTGGTTGCAATCTCACTGATCAAGAAGGCTATCTACAAGAGGAATGCTACACTCATAATAGATGCCGAAGAGAAAGGAGAGATGATCAAAAAAGACAAAATCCTTCAGGCTAAAGAAAAATTTCTTCAGTTAAAAGCTGAACACGAAAAGCAGATAAACGAAAAGAATAACAAGATACTCCAGGCCGAAAACAGAATCAAGCAAAAAGAGACTGCCTTAAACCAAAAGCTGGAAGAACAAGGAAAAAAGCAAAAAGAAGTACAGACGATTAAAGACAGCCTCACTACTCAAGTTGAAATTGTCACGAAGAAACAGACTGAACTGGAAAAAGCTCATCAACAAGCGATAGACCAGCTCGAAGCTATTTCAGGACTTTCTGCTTCAGAAGCGAAACAACAGATCGTTGAAAGCCTAAAAGAAGAAGCTCGTAATGAGGCTATGAACCATGTTCGCGAAATCATTGAAGAGGCTAAACTGTCAGCCAACACCGAAGCCAAGAAGATTGTAATTGAGACTATTCAGCGTACTGCTGCCGAACACGCTATAGAAAATACTGTTACGGTATTCAATATTGAAAATGATGAAATAAAGGGACGTATAATTGGTCGCGAAGGAAGGAATATTCGTACGCTGGAAGCCTTAACCGGTGTTGAAATCATCATTGATGACTCACCCGATGCCATCATTCTTTCAGGATTCGATCCTGTTCGTCGTGAAGTAGCTCGTCAGGCCCTCCATCGTTTAGTAACCGATGGACGTATTCACCCTGCACGTATCGAAGAAGTTGTAGGCAAAGTAAAGAAACAGATTGAGCAAGAGATTATCGAAACCGGTAAACGTACCTGTATCGATCTGGGTATCCACAATATGCATCCTGAATTGATCCGTATGATCGGTAAAATGAAATACCGTTCATCATATGGTCAGAATCTGTTACAACACTCTAAGGAGGTTGCCAACCTTTGTGCTACAATGGCTGCTGAACTTGGCTTGAATTCTAAAATAGCTAAGCGTGCAGGTTTACTGCACGATATAGGGAAAGTTCCTGATAATGAACCAGATTTGCCACATGCAATTTTAGGTATGAAGTTGGCTGAAAAGTTCAAGGAAAAACCAGAAATATGCAATGCTATTGGTGCTCACCACGATGAGGTAGAGATGGAATCACTCT
>JAHEYR010000132.1 GCA_023251485.1 Bacteroidales bacterium | reverse complement strand
GAGATCGGTGAAAGTCCTGCCTGGATATCTTTAAATACTTCGATATAGATGCCACCCATCCCACAGAGTATCATATGACCAAACTTGGGCTCGTATTTGGCACCTACATAAACATATTGTCCGCTCAACATGGGTTGGATGAGGATGGCCGTGGTGTCTTTGATCACAATCATCCGGTTAAACTCATTACGGACTGTCGCTTCATCTTTTACGTTGAGGACTACGCCACCCACATCCGACTTGTGAACCGGGCCGACTACTTTCATCACCACAGGGAATCCAAGTTTCGCAACGGCTGCCACTGCTTCGTCGGCAGATGTAACCACCGCTTCTCCTGCTCTGGGAATGCCTGCGGCATCTAACAGCTGCTGAACGACTTCGGGTGAGAGATACCCATCGGTAGCGGCATCAATCACCTCACGGATGGTTTTACGATCTACAGTGGGCAGCGTGATATCTGCAGGTGCAGGCTTTGGCGTATTCACTACTTTACAGAGTGCATTTCCAAAGGTCACCTCATCAGGGAAATAGATGTTACCCAACGAAACGAAGTAGTCAATTTCATTCTTGACGTTTACAATAGATGGTAAAACCGGATAGATAGGCTTGCGCGAAGTCTTCATCTTTTCGCTCAGCAATTTATAGACCTCATAAACAGGGAATAGGCCCGGACTACCGAAGATGACAGCCATTCCATCGATATTATCAAATTGAGTATCGCAATAATCAATGATTTCGCCCAACTGTGCTGCCGTGCCGGTCGCAAGGAAGTCAATAGGATTGGCTACCGATGATCCGGAAAAGAGTTTAGACAAGAGCGCTGGGCTTTCGAGTTTAGGGATTTCAAGGCCTCCGTTTGAGAGCACATCGGTGAGCATAACAGCAGGACCACCAGCATGGGTGATGATAGCGATATTTTTACCTTTCAGCTCAGGATGCATAAAGATAGAGGCCACCGTGGTCAGTTCATCGCGGCCATGGCACCTCACGATGCCGGCCTTATTGAACAATACATCAACCGCAACATCGCTACTGGCCAATGCTCCGGTATGTGAAGACGCCGCCCGGCTTCCTGCTGCCGACCCACCCGCTTTCACTGCTGCTATCTTACAGCCTTTGCGAATGAGTGATGAGGCATGTTTTAAGAGCTTGTCAGGGTCTTCAATACTTTCGATATACAAAAGCTTAACCCGCGAACTAGTCTGTGGATCAAAAGACGTATCGAGATACGCCAACACATCTTCTACGCCCAGCTGCGCACTGTTGCCCACGGAGAATACACTGGAAAAGGAAAGTCCTTTCGACATTCCCGACTCCATGATAAAAACAGCCGTAGCACCTGATCCTGAGATAAAATCAACACCTTTGGGATCGAGCTTGGGGATAGGTAAAGAAAAGACCCCCGCGTAGTTCGAATTCATCATACCGATACAGTTGGGACCGATCAGACTACCACCTGTTTCGTTAATGACTTCTACAATCTGTCGCTCTAGTTTAGCTCCTTCGGGGCCCTCCTCGTGGAAGCCGGCTGAGAGAATGATAAAGGCTTTCGTGTTTTTCTGACGGGCGAGAACTTCGACCGTCTCCACACAATATTTTGCAGCAATGGCAAGGATAGCCAGATCTACCTGTGGCAGATCGTTGGGTGTATTATAACACTTTACGCCCTGTACCTCCGTTTCTTTGGGATTGGTTACGTAAAGTGAGCCTTTAAACTGATGATCCAACAAATTCTTTAATACTTTACCACCCGGCTTGGTGGTATCATTGGATCCGCCGATTACAACGATGCTCTTTGGAGCTATCAATTGGGATGTTATCATGATAATTTCGTTTTGAAATTCCATGCGAAGATAGATATCCGTTTTGATATAAAAAAAACGTCACCCAACATTTCAGATGGGTGACGCCACATGTATTAGAAAAACGGGTATCCTTTATTCAAAAAGCATTGCTACAGCAACAGTTTTGGTGCCGGCATTAACACCGACGGTAGGAGATACATTATAAAAATAAGCGGGTGCCATACCAGTTAAGGCTTCTACCTTCTCACCCAAAAGCTTTGCATCAGCAATATTATTAGCATGAACAATACAATATTTCCAGATGTTGCCACGCTCTTTGATCGCCTTGTCCACATAACGAACGGTCATATTGAGGTTCGCTTTATGACTGTAAGCCTTGTCTAAAACATCGGCCACACCGTCTTTCATTGAGATAACGGGCTTTACATTCAATAGCTTGGCTATGAATCCCTTAGTTTTACTCACACGACCACCACGAACAAAGTTCTTCATCGTATAGGGGCTAACATAGATCAACGTTTTGTTGCTCCACTCTTTTAATTTAGCCACCAACTCAGTGTGTGTACATCCTTTTTCAAGTTCCAGTGCAGCACGTTGCAGCATAAGACCCAGCGTTCCGGAAAGGCTCTTACTATCAATGACGGAAATAGGCGTTCCGGTCTGATTGCTGATCTTCTCACCGGCCGAAAGACTGGTTGAAAAGGTGCCGCTCAGTCCCGAAGAAGCATGTACCGCAATAATAGATTCGTATTGTGTAGAAAGGAATGTGTATTTATTGAGAACATCATTAATACTGGGTTGCGAAGTAGAAGGAAAGTCGGGTGACTGATCCATCATATCGTAAAACTGTTCAGCAGTGATGGTGATTTTATCAAGATATTGATTCTTACCGAGGGTTAGGTTCAGGGGAACAAAGTGAATCTGATGTTCGTCCATAAACTCCTTTGGCAGATCGCAGGTAGAGTCAGTCATCAGGGCAATCGAATGACGACGGTTTTGGATCACCTGCTGCTGCATCACCATATCGTCTACCTTTTGGTTTAGCACGATGGCATGCTTAGCTATCTTTTCGAAAACGAGATATGGCTGGTCGGTATGGATATGCAAACGCATCTTACGAGGAGATCCGGCAACGGCAATAGAGTCGCCCATGCCATCAATCAAGCTTCGGATTAACTTCTTGTCCAGATTATCACCAGACAAAAGAGCCTCGGTACAATAGCGGAAGGTAATGACATCGTGTGGAAAATCACTAACAGAGAAGTCTTCTTCGACTACCAGATTCCCCATATCGGCTTTAATGCCTGATTTAAAGAATTCGAGCATGCCTTCGAGAAACATAACAAAACCCTGAGCACCGGCATCGACCACATTCATCTTAGCCAGGGCCTGAAGCTGATTTGTGGTGTTATTGAGTGCTTCCTGCGCTTTTTCAAGACCTGCTACCAGAAACTTGATAAAGTCGTCAGCGTTATCTTTGATATAATATAGAAATTCAGCCCATGCTCTGATAACAGTGATCATTGTTCCTTCAATAGGATTGGCAATGGCCTCATATGCATATTTAACAGCATTAAGCATGATTTCTGCAAAAGCGCCTACATCAATTTTATCGCGGCCTTCCATCTCATTGCTTATCCCATAAAGAAATTGAGCAAAGATGATTCCTGAATTACCCCGTGCACCCACCAAAGCAGCATCAGCAATAGCTTCTGCAGTTCGATCAAAACTGTGGTGTGGAGTGATATTATCAACAATAGACCGTAGCGTAGAGGCTAGGTTGGTTCCGGTATCAGCGTCAGGAACCGGAAAAACGTTGATCTTATTAATGTGCTTTTGATTTTCAATGATCTTTTTAGCACCCGACAAGAAACTGTAATACCAATTGTTGCCGTCAATCAGCGTTAATTGAGTTGTTGCGTTCAACCTTTAATAAATTAAGGCAGCGTCTCTATATTAGCTTGTGTTAAGCAGATCCGCCACGTGTTCAACATAAAATCAACACATAAAAATGCTGAATGTGTACATTCGCATTAAAAAAATTTCAACATGCAAAGGTAAACATTCCTACATTTACTTTTCTAATAAAATCCGTTTATGTTTTTAACAAAATTCATTAACGGTTTATTAAAACACCTTACAGATTATAAACCAGTTACAAAATGAAATATAAACCGGTTACAGATTGTTCGTGATTTATGTTTAACTTTTTTTAAGTAAAAAGACTTCATTTTCTCCACTGATGTACCTGCAACAAACAGATTTACTACTATCTTTGTTTTGCGTTGAGCAGGAATAATCACATGTCTTTTGCAGATGCTGTGAAACCATCTTCCCAAAGCGCATCAAAGGTGTTTTAAAGACTGCTTTTTTTATCCAATAATTTATAAATCAGATTTAAAATACCCGTCCCTTTGATTTACCAATGTTGATAAATCAACCAATGAGTTTAATTTTACAATCTTAAAAAAATAAAAATGAAAGCATTAAAATCATTATTACTCGTAACTGCACTTTTCTTAATGTTGCCATCTGTATTCAGCCAGAATGCCAATCCTAACGCTCCACAGATGACCTTTAAGAAGACAGTTCACGATTTCGGGACTATTTACGAAGGTGGCAATGGAAATTGTGACTTCCCTTTTACCAATGATGGTAAAGAACCTTTAATTATTGTTAGTGTCAAATCATCATGCGGTTGTACAATTCCTGAGTATCCTCAAAAGCCGATTCTTCCCGGACAAACGGAAGTCATCAAAGTGAAATACGACACACAACGCCAAGGTCCTATCAACAGAACAGTTACCATCGTTAGCAATGCAAAAAATCAAACTGTAATGTTGCAGATCACCGGAAATGTTGTTCCGAAAGATAACAACACGTTACCTGAAAAGAAATTGAATCCACAGGGAGCTCCTATGGCAAAATAATACGGCTGTACACAGACTAACACACCTGTTTAGATGCAAAGACACGACTACTCCCGATGAGGATAGTCGTGTTTTTTTATTGCAGAAAATTAAAAGGAAGTTTAGAAGATTTAGTTTATTGAATTTTCATTTTTATACCTTTGCCCTGTTTTACAATTTACCATAAACAACCCTATTAACTGTAATAAAAATGCCAAATATTTCATCGCGCGGCATTGAGATGCCCGCATCGCCTATCCGCAAACTAGTTCCTTATGCCGAAGCTGCAAAGAAAAGAGGAATTAAAGTCTATCATCTCAACATAGGACAACCTGATATTAAAACGCCCGAGTGTGCACTCGATGCCATTCGCAATTTTGAACAAAAGGTGATAGAGTATAGTCATTCGGCTGGTAATGAATCATATCGCAAGGCTCTTGCCAATTACTATAAAGGTATTGGTATCCATGTTGATCATAATGAAATTATGATTACTACCGGTGGGTCTGAAGCGATCATGTTTGCTTTTTTAAGCTGTTTAAATGCAGGCGACGAGGTGATCATCCCTGAACCTTTCTACACTAATTATAATGGCTTTGCGGTTTCTGCCGGTGTCAAGGTGATTCCGATCCCTTCTTCTATTGAAAACGGTTTCGCATTGCCTCCAATGGCTGAATTCGAAAAGAAAATCGGTCCCCGCACCAAGGCCATTATGATCTGTAATCCGAACAACCCAACCGGATATCTTTACTCATTGGAAGAACTTGAACAGCTTAGAAAGATCGTTCTGAAACACGACTTGTATCTTTTCGCCGATGAGGTTTATCGTGAGTTTTGTTATGACGGCCATACCCATCATTCGGTGATGAAACTTGAGGGACTCGACAACCATGTAGTAATGGTCGACTCGGTTTCGAAGCGATATAGCGAATGTGGAGTCCGTATAGGCGCATTTCTTTCCAGAAATAAAGATGTCATGGCTACGGCACTAAAGTTCGGTCAGGCTCGTCTTAGCCCCCCTTCATTGGGTCAGGTGGCTGGCGAAGCTTCATTGAATACCCCCAAGGATTACTTTGATGAGGTTTATAATGAGTATATCGAACGGAGGAATACGGTGATCACGGCATTGAATAAAATTGATGGTGTCCTGGCCCCAATGCCTAAAGGTGCTTTCTATGCGGTGATACAATTGCCGATCGACGACAGCGATAAGTTCTGTCAATGGCTCCTCGAAGACTTCAACTATGAAGGACAAACCGTTATGTTGGCTCCTGCTACTGGCTTTTATGCTACACAAGGTCTCGGCAAGAACGAAGCACGTATTGCTTATGTATTGAAAAGAGAAGACCTCATTCGTGCTGTAAAATGTCTGGAAGAAGCATTAAAAGTATATCCGGGAAGAACCACTAAATAAAGACGTTTCTTTTATCAAAAAAGGCTAATCAAAAATGTTTGATTAGCCTTTTTTAATGTCAGTTATTTTTTTACCAGTCCTATCCGTTTTCCATTTTTGAAATAGACCACGAATGTCTTCTGGAGACCTTTCTTTTTATGCAATCCGAGAGAATATTTATTTGCTTCCTTAAAGGTTGCAAACGTCCCGATACTACAATGAAATAAGTTGTTTGCTTTATCGACTCTGATACTGGTTGAAAAAGGATATTTTGCTTTAACCTTTTCGACCGGCATACTTTTTTGAGTAGCAAAAAGCTGAACCTTGTATCCGGTATACGAATCCATGTCATCTGTCGATGCAGCGGGCTTTATAGCTTTAGCATCTTTGGCTTTGCGATCTGCTTCTGACCGATCAGCCGGAAGCTCATCCTTTTTCGAATTCTTTGCCATCAGCTGCTCGATCTTCTTTGCCATCATATCAACAGAATCAGGCGATTGAACATCTGCTTCTTTCTTTATCTCTTTCTGCGCCACTAGCGGTTTGATGATAGAATCGACCTTCTTGGCCTCCTGTATTGCAGCACTCGGTTGTTCCTTCTTTTCAGGAACCGTTGGCTTTATAATCGGTGGAATGACAGATTCTGATCTAGCATTACGTTTATATTTTTGTCCTGTAGGGAATTTATAAGCGATCCCTATCGAAGTATAATTATAGACATCGTGGCTAAATCCACTGACAACACCGTCCAGTTTATCGTCGGCAGTAAACTTAAAAGCCGATTCAATGGTAGCCTTCATGTTATTTCCCAGGTCGAAATCGACACACACGCCTAAATTGCCAAGCCCTCCTATCTCATATCCGTTGATTCCTTTTCCTGAATTATGGCCGAAAGAGTGGATAGTCGCGCCGGTATTTTTATTGATCGTAGAGCCATTAAAATTGCCTAATCCAAGTCCTGCCAGACCATATATATTGATCATCTGGTTGCGGTTTTCGCCCCAGCATAACGTTGAAAAATTGATGGAGGCATTGATCATTGCTTCCACCAGGTCGCTATTGAATTCGAGGTTACTATCTGTTTTCCCCTGGAGCTTTCCGATTAACAGATCACCTTTAAGCCCAAAAAGAGGAGATATCTGTTTGGAGAGCGTAAATTCGAAACCCATTTTCATGTGAGAGACGATGTTCTTTGAGGTATTTACATCACCGAAATAGCCCAATGTGCCCATATTGAAACCCACCTGCCAATTATTAGATGTGGACTGACCGGGTTGCGTTTGTTGGCCCAATGCCACACAAATACTTCCTAAAACAAAAAAAGAGAGGATGAATGCTTTCTTGATTCGAACGAAATTAAATCTATGGTTCATAATTTGAGATTTTGAGATATATTATTAATATTTCTGCTCCTCAATCACTGATTAATCCTTTCAAAGTTAAGCTTTATTATTTTATTCCGTAATAAAAAAGAATGAACTTTTTTAGTCCACTCTTTTTTTATGTAAAAATCGGAACCCTATGAATTTTCGATAACGCTCAGATGCAGCCCAGATGCAGATGGGAACTCTTATCCTAACAAGATGACCGAAAGGTGTTAGATTGGTATTCTATTGGTTCTAGGATACCAAATGGTAACCTGAGGACTACCTGTGGACGACTTGAGGGACTCCCTTTTTCCCATCTGCATCTGAGCGGCATCAGAGCGTCATGTGAAGATTTGCACAAAAGAAAAGAGACGCACAACTGTACGTCTCTCCATTAGATTAGGTATTATCAGAATAACGATTATCTTTTTGAAGCTTGTTGTGCTTTTGTAATCTCTTCTAACTTAAGTTGAAATGCAGATTTCTTAACAGGCTTCTTTTGGTTTTCTTTGATCTTAGCGTGTAATTTATCTTCGTTGATAAGTTTGCGGAAAGCATACATCTGTGCAAAGGTGATAAGGTTTGCCAACAGGTAGTAGTAGCTCAATCCCGAAGATATCTCATTAAAGAATCCTAAGAACATCACCGGCATCAGATACATCATGGTCTTCATACCCGGCATCTGATTGCTCTGCGCCATCATATCATTATTCAACTTGGTGTAGATAATGGTAGAGATGGTCATCAACAGACAGAATAAACTGATGTGGTCGCCATAGAATGGAATGGTGAAAGGCAGATTATATACTGAATCGTATGCCGAAAGGTC
>JAHEYR010000131.1 GCA_023251485.1 Bacteroidales bacterium | reverse complement strand
AACGGAGTGAGCATCTTATGTGCGACCGCCCCTACTTCTTTCACATCCTGCTCTTCATAAAAGTCATTAAGTATTTTTAAATTTGACTCACCATTTTCCAGAAATGACTGAATAACTATATGCAATGAGGCTTCATCATCACCGGTAAATCTTTTCAGGGCAGTAATCTCTTTGCATGCATCAGAATCAGAAACCTCAGTTACCTTACCTAAAGCAATTTCAATATCTTCTTCCATCTCAAACACATTCATGATCTTCTCTAACACCTGGTCTCTGGTGAACGGTTTCAGAAGGAAATCGTTGACCCCCGATTTCATATAGTTTTCCAGATCGTCTTTCATGACATTAGCGGTAAAAGCGATGACAGGTGTAGCCGATTTATGCTCATCTTCAATGGACCGGATATACCGTGTTAATTGTATCCCACTCACATCAGGCATATGAATATCGGTCAGAACCAAATCGTAATTATTGCGCAGAACCAACTCCATTGCATCCAATCCATTTCTGACTTCATCAAAATGAAGGCCCCACTCTTCAAGCATCATCCGGGTGAGCTGAAGATTGTATTCATCATCATCGACCACCAACAGATATTTATTGGCCAGTTTCGATAAATTGGGACTATATGCTGCCTTTTGTTCGAGTAATATCTGTTGTTCAGGTGCCAGTAGATAAGGGATGATAACCGTAAACAATGAACCTTCACCTTCCACACTTTCAACGGATATGGTCCCATTTTGTAATTCGACGAGTTTCTTACAGATGGCTAACCCCAATCCGGTACCACTAAATCGACGCGTAGAAGAGGCATCCGCCTGGCTGAAAGCATCAAAGATCAACTCCTGCTTGTCAGCTTCGATTCCTATTCCGGTATCGGATACCTGAAACTTTAAGACCGGCTCTGTCTCCTCTACTTTGGATGCAACGATTCTTATAGAGCCAGTATCGGTAAACTTAATACCATTATTGGTAAGGTTGAATAATATCTGCTTCAAACGCATTGGGTCGCCTAAAACAACCAGTCCTTCAATAGCTGACGTATCGATTGTAAGGGAAAGTTTCTTCTTTTCGGCCTGCAGTTGCATGACATTTTCAATTTCTGCAACAATGGCAGCAGGTTCAAAAGGAATTGAATCAATCCGAAGCTTACCGGCTTCAATCTTAGAGAAGTCAAGGATATCATTAACGGTAGCCAATAAGAAATCGGATGATTTCTGAACAGCCGTTATGAACTCAAGCTGTTTAGGAACAAGAGGTGTTTGTGATAATCGATCAGAGAATCCAATAATTGCATTTAATGGTGTTCGGATTTCGTGGCTCATATTGGCCAGGAACTCCTCTTTAACACTGGCCAGATGTTCGGCTTCCTGTTTTGCAATGACGAGTTGCTTGTTTAGTAATGTATTCTTACGAATTCCATGGAAGATAAATATGGTAAATACAATAACGGTGAGTAAAGCCAATCCTGCAACAACAGAGATAATAACAATGGCTCGATTTCCAATCTCTGCGGCAGCAATTGCACCAGCCTCTTGTCGCACCTGTTCAGATCTTTTAAGTAAACCAATGAGATCCATCAACTGCGAGATCATCTTTCCATTCATCTTTATGAGTTGCGTTTCTCTATGGGTCAATTCAGTATCCCAATCTATCTGCTTCTGTCTATTTACTTGATATACACGTTTTAGTCGCCCAATATAAGTGGTATCACGAATAGCAGTATAACTAGAATCGGTGATTACACGTGTTTTGGCAAGCACACGGGGGGCAATCTTTGGCTCAGGTTCAACCTTCTTCTTTTTACCCAACAACCGGTTGAATATATTTCGTTTTACAGCCTCTTTATTGACAGCCGCAGCCTTCTTTGAGACAATGGTATCATAGGTGGTAACAGAGTAGGTTCGGGTTCGAAGTTTTAATCGTATTGAGTCGGCTGTACTTTGCGCTATTTGATCCCAATTCATTGAAGCATCCATCAACGAATCGCGTCCTTTTTTAAACTCAATAAAAGCTCTGATATTTCGCATCTTTTTATTCAACAATTTGCTGACATTCCGAAGCAGATTGCGTTGGTCCTTATCATCATTAAACAATTTTTTAAGGACCTTCAAATTAGCATCTACATGTTGAATAGAAGAAGTATAAGCAATAAAATCTCTGTTATCATGTGTGATAGAATAGAGTCGGATACTATTTTCGGCCATGGTTGCATTACGCAAAGCTTCTTCGAGCCTGTCGAGTTTAGGGTTGGGTTGGGTCAGTGTGACAAGTGAATCTATTAATTGTCGAGTGCTATTAAAAGCAATATATCCTGCAACCCCTACTGCCAGAATAGTTAAACTGAAGCCAATAATAATTTGAGCCTTCAACCCTGACGAACCCGGTATAATCCTATTGCGCCTCATGATAGATAAAAATATTTAAGCGAAAATACTAAAAATGATGCTGTGTGAGTTTATTAATTACCAAATATTAACGAAACAACCGACTCAAAAAATATATACTTTTACTAACTAGCAGTAAATAAGACACTACCAATCAATTCACAGGCAATACTGGCAGAAGAGGGAATATTTATTTATCTTTGTTTTTATGATTAAAGAATCAAATTTATTTCAACGGTTTCTCGTGTGGAGAAACAAAAATATAGATCAACGTACATTTGTTCTGCTTTTAAGTCTTGTTGTCGGCCTTATAAGTGGTATGGCTGGTATTGTTTTAAAGAATACTGTTTTTTATGTTCACTATTTACTCACAAAGGGATTTGCTGCCCATAGTGGAAATATACTCTATCTGGTATATCCCCTCATTGGAATCCTCTTTACGGTCATCTATGTTCGCGTATTTGTAAAAGATAAAATTGGTCATGGCATCACCCGAGTGTTATTTGCCATTTCCCAAAACAATAGCCATATCAAGCCCCACAACAATTATACATCGATGATAGCCAGCACCATCACTGTTGCATTTGGTGGTTCCGTTGGGCTTGAGGCTCCCATCGTAACTACCGGTTCTTCTATTGGATCTAATTTAGGCCGGCTTTTCAATATGGACTATCGTACACTCACCCTTTTAATAGGATGTGGTGCTACCGGAGCCATAGCAGGAATCTTTAAAGCCCCCATTGCGGCCATCATCTTTACATTGGAGGTGCTGATGCTCGATTTAACGATGGCTTCATTGATTCCACTGCTGATATCGGCGGTAGCCGCCGCTTCCCTCTCCTATTTCTTCATGGGTAAAGATGTTCTTTTTCAATATACTGCAGCCTTTCCTTTTGAGTTAAGAAATATACCCTTCTACGTTTTGCTCGGTGTTATCAGTGGATTTGTATCGCTCTATTTTAATCGTACCAACGAATTCATAGAGTCGAAATTCGTAAAGATTAAAAACATCACCCTGCGACTTGTCATTGGGGGATTGGGTGTTAGTCTTCTGGTCTACCTTTTTCCGCCACTGTATGGTGAAGGATACGATACACTTGCGAATATTCTGAATGGAAAAGGAATGGATATTGTAACCGGAAGTCATTTCTATAGCTGGAAAAATGATATATTCTTATACTTAGGATTCATCATTATCATTCTTGTTGTCAAAGTAGTAGCTATGTCGTTTACCACCGGCGCCGGTGGAGTTGGTGGGGTGTTTGCTCCGTCCCTCTTTGTAGGAGGTATCACCGGATTTGCTTTAACAAAAATCATTAACAACTTCACATTATTAAAACTTCCCGAAAGTAATTTCACCCTTGCCGGTATGGCTGGTGTGATGGCGGGCGTGATGCAAGCACCATTGACCGCAATATTTCTCATTGCCGAGATCACCGGAGGGTATCAGTTCTTTGTACCCATTATGATTACGGCTACCATCTCTTATCTCACGATTCATTACTTCGAACCACATGGAATCTATACTAAACGGTTAGCTTCAAAAAACCAACTCATCACGCATAATAAGGACCGGGCTGTTTTAACCCGCTTAAAGATTGATAATCTGATTGAAACCAACTTTAGCATTGTAAGTCCTGATGCAACGCTAGCCGATTTGGTAAAGGTGGTATCTCTATCACAGCGCAATGTTTTCCCTGTGGTAGATTCAAATAATTATTTTCATGGCGTGGTATTTATCAACGACATACGACACATCATCTTCAAGACCGAGATGTATGAGAACACATATGTACGCAATCTGATGTTTATGCCCGATACGAAGGTAGAGATGGGTGAAACCATGGAAGATGTAGCCCAGAAATTTAACGACACCCAGCATTATAATCTCCCCGTTTTGCAAGATGGGAAGTACATTGGATTCGTTTCGCGAGCCAATGTATTTTCATCCTACCGTAAGTTACTCAAAGAGTTTTCGGCAGAATAAAAACGAAAAGGAGATCTGATCGTTTTCAAATCTCCCTTCCGTTGTCTTTTCTAGTTAATTACCCAATGGAATTCTTCCGGGGGTATATGGAATCTTAGCACTATCCATCGCATCCTCAAGCACCTTGAGATCGACTAAACCGATCTGACGGAAGCGTTCCAGTATTGGAGGAAACTCTTCAGCAGCAATCTGATAATTGGTCCTCATCGTTTGTGTTGGCTCGGAGGTGGATTGGCGATAGGCATATGATAATCCACCAATGCGCCAGTTCAGAGGAACAGCCATTGGAGGAGTCTCTTCGTCAGAAGCACCTTTCATTCTTCCGGTAAATTTCAAGAGGAGATCTTTCAGTTCATTGGCTAAGACTTCAGCTTTTTGTTGCATCGCAGTAGGCAGTTCATATTGATAGAATGCCTGACGGGCAAAGTTTACGCGTTTTTGAAGTTCCTCACCATAGCTTTGTGCTTCATGCATCTTACGTGCTAAGGCAGTTGCCTTTACATAAAACTCCGTTGCTTCTGCCTTGTTCTCAGCCGGCAGGGTGGTATTATTCAAAGTAACTACTTTAAAAGAAACAGGACCACCAATCAACTTGGTTTCGCCACCATTGGTCACCGACATCGAAACGTTGTAAGTTCCAGGCAATACAAACGGACCACTTTGACTTGAAGCCAGCGTATTCACTTTTACATCGGCAGGTTGAATTGATCCGGGCTGCTCACCGCGCAAATCCCAGCTTATTCTTTTTACCCCTTTATCCGCTTCTTTCTTTATCTTTTTCACAACAATGCCATTCTGATCAGTGATAGTAAATGTCAGATATGGGCTTAATTCTTTCTCCTCATCGTCCAACTGAGCATCAGTAGGCATTGGAATAGGTTCGCCCTTTTTAAACAGATCGTTTTCCTTTTCTTTTCGGATATCTTTCTTCAATTTAAACTTCAAGTCTTTTAGATAATAGGTGAAGATGGCACCAAAATCAGGATTGGGAGCCAGATATTGTGTGGAACCCATACTTCCTTTGGTATCGGTTTGCAGATACATCAATGCATCTTTTACAGGAAACAGTGTTCCTTCCTTTTCGAGCAACGATTTATTGATGGTACGCAGAGGAGAATAATCATCCAGCACAAAGAACCCACGTCCAAATGAAGCAGCAATTAAATCAGATTCGCGCTGTTGAATGGCAAGATCCTTGATACAAATAGTAGGGATTCCTTCTTTAATCTGCGTCCAGCTACCTCCTCCATTGTTGGTAAAGAAAACACCAAATTCCGTTCCGACAAATAAGAGATCGGGATTCACAAAATCCTGTTGAATACAATGCACGGTGCCATTGGCCGGGAGGTTAGAAGCTATTGAAGTCCATGTATGTCCTTTATCCGTACTCTTAAAGAGATAAGGTTTGAAGTCGTCGCGAAGGATATTATCGAATGAGGCAAAGACCACATTTTGATCGAAGCGTGATGCAAAGACATCACTTACATAGGTATTCTCAGGAACGCCCTCAAACTTATCGATCTTATTCCATTTCTTTCCGGCATCCTCAGTCACCTGGATCAATCCATCATCTGTCCCGGCATAAAGCAGGTCCTCTTTAACAGATGACTCATCAAATGAAACGATGGTTCCATATAGAGAAGTCGAAACATCCTTAGCGACAGCATCAGATGGCCAGTATTTGCCCATTACAGGCCATTTATTACGATCAATCTGAGCCGTTAGGTCTTCACTGATCACCTGCCAGCTATTTCCACGATCATCGCTTCTGAACACTTTATTTGCACAGGTATAGAGACGTGTGTTTGAGTGTGGACTTATCAGGAGTGGCGTATTCCAGTTCCAACGATAGGTCAACTCGCCCTTGCGTGGCTCGGGACGGATATCCAGACTCTCCTGACTTTTACGATCGTAGCGGACCATTCCACCATACTGGCTTTCGGCATAAACGATATTCGGGTTGGTTGGGTCGATCTGTGACCAGAAACCATCACCGCCATTTGTCACCATCCAGTCATCGGAAGGAGTACCCGCGCTATTGGTAGTTCTGGAAGGGCCTCCTAATGAATTATTATCCTGTGTACCACCATATAGATAATAGAAAGGATAGGAGTTATCAGCAGCAACCCGATAGAACTGAGCCACAGGAAGCATTGATTTAAACAGAAACTCCTTGCCTCCATCAAATGTTTCATAAGCTCCACCATCACCCCCTATCATAAAGTGTTTGGGATCCTCCGGATTAATCCACATAGCGTGATCATCAACATGGCGTTTGTTATTTCCAACTGATTTCCAGGTAGCACCTCCATCTTCAGTATATTTTGAGAAAGTCTCCAATGAATAGACCTTGTCAACATTTTTAGGATCGCAGACAATTGTATTAAAATACTGTCCCGAAGAGGAATAGTCGCTCATCTTTTGCCAGGTAACACCTCTGTCGTTGCTTCTAAAGAACCCACTTTGGCCTTTCTTGGCTTCAGCAATGATATAGATGACATCAGGATTTACAGGAGAGATAGCAATTCCCATGCCTCCGATATCTCCGGTTGGAAGGCCGTTGGTAAGTTTTTCCCAGGTCTCGCCTGCATTAGTTGATTTCCATACTGCAGATTCAGGACCTCCACTAATCTTTGTAAACACATGACGACGACGTTGTTCTGAAGTAGAATAGAGTACATCCGGGTTCCGCGGATCCATTACAATATTGTTGATCCCTGTATTCTCACTAATCGTTTGAATTTTCTTCCAGGTTTTACCACCATCGGTAGTCTTGAATAGTCCCCGATCACCACCTGGACCCCAAACAGAACCTTCGGCAGCTACATATACCACATTGGCATTACGTGGATCGACAACAATCCCACCAATCTGACGGGCATCTTTTAATCCCATGTTATTCCAGCTCTTGCCAGCATCAGTAGATTTATAAATGCCATCGCCATAACCTAATGCACGCTGATGATTATGTTCGCCGGTTCCAATCCAGACAGTATTTGAATTGGTTGGGTCTATCACCACGCAACCGATAGAATAGGATCCATACGTATCAAAAATGGGAGTAAACGTAGTGCCATTATTCACGGTCTTCCAGACATTTCCAGAGGCAACAGCCACATAGTATTCGCTGTGATTGCGCGGGTTAACGGCAAAGTCGGCAATACGACCTGAGGTAAACGCAGGACCTATCCCTCTGAATTTTATACCGGAAAGGTTTGGTGACTTCAGTGTATCAGTACTTGAAGGAGCAACAGGTGTTGGTTTCTTTTTCTTTCCTTGCGCACTCACAGGCTCTGCGATAAAGCCAAAAGTCGTTATACAAATGATAACGAGTATCATCCAATTGAGAGATCTTTTCGTTCTCTGCATAAATTTGTAAGATAAATTCATTGTGGTTGGTATTTAAAAGGTTGGTACCAAGTTATGAAACTTTTAAAAGCATATTGACATCGACCCATAAAAAAGCTATATTTGTTATTCAGACAATAAATATTATGAAAAAGATACTGGTACCCGTTGATTTTTCCGATATGACCACCGATGTCTTGATCTACGCCATTCGGATGGCAAAAGAAGATGAGGCCTCCATCGTGGTATTGCATGTAGCATCACCCAATCCAATCTACTCAGGGGCAGAAACTGAACCACCATTGATACAAACCTATATGGTTGAGGAGCTCACCCGCGAACAAGGAGAGTTGGATGCTATCGTAGCCCATATAAAATCGCAGGGCATTGAAGCCCGTTCCATTCTTTTACAGGGTCCGATTATAGACACCATCATGGATGAGGCAACTGAGATCAAAGCGGATATGATTATCATGGGAAAAGAAAGTCACGGCTTGCTATATCGCACCCTCTTAGGTACCACCAGCGAAGGGGTTATCAGACGTACACACGTCCCGGTATTGATTATTCCGGAAAAATAGCTACTGCAACAACTTCTTTACCAGATCAGGACGATTAGCAGCCATTAACTTTTGCCTGATAAAAGGTCTGTTTTCATTTTTATACCAGAA
>JAHEYR010000130.1 GCA_023251485.1 Bacteroidales bacterium | reverse complement strand
TTTGCTTTTTTAGCCAAAATAGAAACCTCTTGTCTAAATGCTTCATCCTTTTGTGATTCAGGGAACAGAGAATCATTGGTGTATTCGAAAAATAGATAAAAAGCTGAAATTAAAATTGTTGTGACGATGAAAAAAACAATTTTTCTTTGACTGAAGAAATAGGTTGGAACTAACCAAAGATAGAGGACGTAAAAGAAAATCCCATTTATAATAATCCGATAATAATACCGATGTAATTGTACGTTATTGTCATTCCATTTTACATTAAAAATTAACCACGGCATGATAAAAAAGAATAACCATACCACGACATGAATTAAAATTTTAATTTTTGTATTATTAAAAGATGAAATTTTCATAATTGAAATTTAATTAAGTCAAAGGTATTAAATATTCAACATTTTTATTAATAAGACCTTCATCAGATTTTTAGTTCTGATGAAGGTTGAAGCTGACCGCCATCAGCTTATTCAAATCGAAGCGCATCTATAGGATTTAAACTTGCGGCTTTACGGGCCGGGTACCATCCGAAGAAAACACCTATCACTGTACAAACAAAAAATGAAAGAACTACGGATGCAGGTAGTACTACTGTGGGCCAGCCCATTAGAATTCCGATGAGTTTAGATACTCCGATCCCTAAAAGAATTCCAATTACGCCTCCAAGCACACTTAATAAAATCGATTCGATCAGAAACTGCATCAGAATGTCTTTTCCTCTACCACCAACAGCCATACGAAGTCCGATTTCTCTGGTTCTTTCAGTGACAGATACATACATGATATTCATGATGCCTATTCCACCTACAAGTAACGAGATACTGGCAATGGCTCCCAATAATATGGTTAAAACATTACTGATAGAACTAAAAGTACTTACCAATTCATCTTGCGACCTGATGGTAAAATCGTTTTCGGCTCCTTCTTTGATCTTATGCGATTTTCTTAACGCTTGTTCCATTTCAGCAGCTGCATCTTTTGTCTTTGTTTCATTGATAGCTGAAGATTGGATGCTTTGGAAGTAGGTGATAGCCATGACTCTTTTCTGAACTGTTGTATAAGGTGCCAACAACAGGTCGTCTTGATCCTGGCCAAATGTATTGGTGCCTTTTGGCTTTAATACACCAATGATCTTAAAAGGAATTTTCTTATACCTGACTGTAAGACCAATAGGATTAGCGTCTTTACCAAAAAGATGTTCAATAACAGTTGCGCCGATTAAACAAACTTTCGCTGCACTTTTCACTTCTTTTTCAGTAAAACAACGGCCGCTTCCTACTTCAATTTTCTTGATATTCAGATACTCAGTATTACTTCCAAAGAGGCTGGTAGGCCAGTTTTTATTGCTATATACAGCCTGACCGTTTGCTCTCACCTCGGGTGATAAATCACTAATTGAAGGACAATCAGCTCTGATGGCATCCATATCTTTTACGGTAATATTTACTGCACCAGAATTTCCCATTTGAATACCACCTCTTTGTTGCGAACCCGCCATTACAAAGACAAGATTTGTACCCATAGTGGAAATTTGATCCTGAATACTTTTTTTAGATCCCTGCCCAATGGCTAACATTGCAATAACAGATGCCACACCAATGATGATGCCCAGCATTGTTAATAATGCCCTTAGCTTATTTCGCTTTAAGGCATAGATTGCTACTTTCAGAAGATTCGAGATATGCATAGTCTTTTTCTTTAAGAAGTTTCAATATCATCCGTAACAGGTAGATTCTTCAGCATTTCAATTGCACTAAATCTGTCAGTAACGTTTTCAGATCGAAGAATATGTCCATCACGGAATACAATATTACGGGATGTGAAACGAGCGATATCGGCTTCGTGGGTTACAAATACGATCGTTTTTCCTTTTGAATTCAGTTCCTGAAACAGTGCCATGATTTCAAAGGAGGTTCTGGTATCCAGATTACCGGTTGCTTCGTCAGCCAATATAACCACAGGATCATTTACCAATGAGCGCGCAATGGCTACTCTTTGTTGTTGTCCTCCGGATAACTGATTCGGCATATGATCCATTCTATCCGATAGTCCAACAGCGGCTAGTGCTTCTTGCGCTCTTTCCCTTCTCTCTTTTGCTTTTACTTTGTTGTTATAGAAAAGAGGAAGCTCAACATTTTCCAGTGCGGATGTACGAGGCAAAAGGTTGTATGATTGAAAGACAAATCCTAGTTTTTGGTTGCGTAAAGCTGCTAACTGATCTTTACTAAGCTTTGCCATATCCACACCATCAAGAATATAATCTCCGGCATTTGGTTTTTCAAGGCACCCAAGAATATTCAACATGGTTGATTTCCCTGATCCGCTTGCTCCCATGATGGCAACAAACTCCCCTTCTGATATTGAAAGGTCAACACCTTTCAGGGCCCTTACTGTTACCTCGCCGACGTGAAAATCTTTCTTAAGATTTCTCACTTCTATGATCGTTTTATTCATGGCTTTATTTTCTAGGCCCACCACCTGGACGTTTTGGCATAAACGGACTACTTACAGTCTCTTTTTTTGCAGTATCAGAATTAGTAGTCGATTGCATAGCAAAAATCACTTCATCTCCATCAGAAACACCTGTTTTGATTTCCATCTTGGTGCCATCGCTAAGCCCTGTAACTACTTTTACGGGTTCAATTTCGTTTCCTTTTTTGATCCAAAGTGTTGAAGACGGATTATTGGCTCCTTTTGCACCTTTGGCTTTGCCACTTAATTCCTGATTGATTTTAGCCTTTGCAGCTTGAGGAAACTTCTTCAAGTATTCTCCCATTAATTTGCTATCTGGTGTAAAACGTAATGCTTTACTATCCACAACCAGGAGGTCTTTCGCTTCGTCCACAAAAATGCTTGCATTGGCAGTCATACCAGGCATTAACTTCTTATCAGGGTTTGGAGCTTCAATAATTACGGTATAGGTTACCACATTTGAAGTCACCACCGGTTGTAATCTGATTTGTGTAACAGTACCTGTGAATTTAATATCCTGATATGCATCTACATTAAACTCAACTCTTTGTCCTAGTTTTATCTGTCCAATGTCTGCTTCATCAACGTTTGCTTCAACTCTCATTTGGGTGAGGTCGTTGGCAATGGAAAACAAAGTAGGTGTATTGAAGCTAGAAGCAACTGTTTGTCCTTCGTCGACAGCTCTGTTTAGAACTACACCGTCAATAGGAGAATAAATCGTTGCATATTCGAGATTGATCTTGTTTCTATCGTTATTAGATTTTGCACTCGAGAGGTTTGCTTTCGATTGATCGTAATTCAAAACAGCCTGATCATAATCAGCTTTTGCGATCAACTTCTTTTCAAAAAGAGCCTTTGTACGGTCGTAAGTGGCTTTTTTAAACTGAAGATCTGCTTCAGCCGATACAACTGCTGATTTGCTTTGATCAAGGGATGCCAAAAGAGGGGTTTCATCAATTCTGGCTAGGATCTGGCCTTTTTTGACGACTGAATTAAAATCAACATATATCTTTTTGATAACACCCGAAACCTGTGTGCCAACTGCTACTGTCTTTATAGCCTGAATTGTTCCTGTTGCCGTTACAGTATTGCTAATGCTTCCTTTTGAAACAAGTGTGGTTTCAAACTTTATCTCACTTTTTGTGGATTGGCAAGCTTTCAGAACAATGGTAACAATCGAAATGATCATGACGACTGATACGATCTGGATTATTGTTTTTCTTTTCATTGTGGATTATTTTAAGCTGTTCTTTAAAAGTTAAAGGGGATACCCAGGTAAAAATCAAGTGTCTTATAGCTGAAGATTAAATTGTATTTTGCTTGCAGATAACTGCTTTCAGCTGTAATCAAGTTGGTTTTTTGTACAAGGAAGTCAACAGAATTCATTAATTCTTGTGTGTATTTCTCAGCGGCAACAGCATACGACTCTTTGTTCGCTTCATATCCTTCTTTGCTTGCATCATATTCATTCTGAGCAGTGATTACATTGGTGCAGGCCGTTTCAATAGATTTTCTTAAGGCGTTTTTAGTGTTCTGCTCCTCTAGCTGTGAACTTTGTGTGCTGATTTTAGCTAGTTCTATCTTCGATTTAATCTGATCATTATGGTAGATTGGAATGGAAATACCTAATCCAATAGTAGGACTGAAATTGTGGGATAGCTGAAAAGAATAGCTTGAACCTTTCAGTGCACTCATATAATCAGAACTAAAACCAGCATCTAACGACACACGAGGCATATAATCAGCTTTTGCGATGGACACATCCAATGAACTGCTTTCGCTACGTAAGGCTGCACTCTTGATCTGAGGCTTTATGGCAAGTGCAATCTGGTACACACTATCTGGTAACGACTTTCTCGATTTATTAATCAGGTTGGTCAGATCAGGGTGCTCTATTTCGAAATCACTAGTGATGGGCAATTCCATTAATTGCATTAAGTTAACCCTGTTTGTTGAAAGAAGTCCTTGTGCATTTGCAAGATTCTGCTTTTCAGTAGCAAGTTGTGATTTAACCTGTAGATAATCAGATGTTGAGATAGCACTCAGTTTTAATCGTTCGCTAGCCAGGTTTAACTCTTTTTCCGTTAAGTCAACCTGATTCGTGTAGTTTTTAACCTGTTCTTCGGCATATAATATTTGAAGGAAAGCATCCATTATATTTAAGCTAATGGTTTCTTTCATGGTTTCAGAGTCAAAAAGTCCAGCCTTGTAGTTGATGTCGGATTGCTTTATGCTTTGTTGGAGTTTTAAACCGGCATAAAGTGTTACGCTAGAGCTAATAGAATAAGATGAGCTGTTCGAGCCGCTAAAAGTGTAACTATTCGATCCTGTAGTAGATTGTTTATCTGCCCATCCAAAACTCTGGCGTGCTGATGCATCTACAATTGGAAACCGACTGGCTTTTGTAGCATTGAAATTGATTTTATTCGATTCAGTGCTAAGAATGGTTTTCTGGATTTGGATATTCTTCTGTTGTGCATAATCTATGCACTTCTGAATAGTCCATTTGCTGTTTTGACCATAAGTGGGATTGACCATCCACTGTAGGAAGAAGCAAATTACTGTTGCGATTATAATTCTAGTTTTCATGCCTCATTGATTTTGAGTCAAAAGTACATGAAGGTGAAAACGAGAACAAAAGTAATAGACCAGTGGTCGGTTTTTACCGACAGAATAGGGGTTTTTGAAGGATGGTTTTATCTAAGTGAGCGTCTGTGCTTTTATAAATAACCTGACTAATAACGAATAGGTTAGCAATATCTGGTGTTGAGTTTTATTAATAAGTGAAGAGAATCATATCACTTAAACGCTTTCTCTCTCTTCAAATTTTGCATTTATTGATTTACAGAAACTGGCAGGAGTCATCCCTGTCTTTTCTTTGAAGAGCTTGCTAAAATAGTATATAGAACAGAAGCCCATATTGAATGCCGTTTCTTTGATCGACATATTACTGTTTGAAAGCAGATATTTTGCCTGTTGTATTCTAAGTGACTGATGGTATTGTGCGGGAGAGAGCCCCATATATTTTTTGAAGACCTTTCTGAAAAGCGAGTAGCTAATATTAAGATCAGATGCCAGATCCTCAATATTTAAATTGGCGTTCAGGTTGTTTCTGATAATGATGCATGCATTCTGGATGATACTTTCGATAGATTTATTGTTGAAATCTTCTTTTTTCTTGATGGAGAGAATCTTACCTAGGATGTAAATCACCAGACCTGAACACATCTCGTGGTAACCTGGTTTTTCATCTCTTATTAGGTTTATCAATTCAAGGAATACTTCGATGATGCTTTCGTGGTATCCAACCTGAATAACAGGAGGCTCGGTAGAGAAGAAGGAGTGGTTAAATATGGAATCTGCAAAAGTGCCGTTAAATCCTATGTAGCTTTCATGCCATCCAGTTTTCTTGAGGGGTTTATATCTATGCCACATATCAGGTCGAATAACGATAATAGATCCCTTTTTAATAGGAATGGTCTCATCCTTCGTCTCTATGATTCCTTCGCCCTCTGTTATATAAATAATCTGATATTCGTGAAGCACCCGTCCCTTTTCCCAAGAGAACTCATAACCAAATGGATGACCTTTGGGTGGGTAGATACTCCCGCTGGGAATTGAAGCATAACCTGCAACATTTATAAATAATCCCCAGTCCTCATTTGCTTGATTATGGGTTAAATATTTAAAATAGTTGGCCATAATGATAATTGTGTCACTTTATGTAAAAAATAGTTCAAATCGCATATTGATATCACAATCAATTTACGATTATTTTGAGCTTTAAATTAATAAATTATTATTGGACTTTCCAAAAGTAATAATATTTGGTAACTGCTAACAAATAATTTATTAGATCATGCGATTATAGCAGCTGTATTTGTTTTTAGGTTTGCTGCTTAATGAATTTTTTGACTGAAAATATTAAAGTAATTCATCAAATAATTGTTGTGTCAATTTATTAAAGAAATGAAAGATAGTAAGACAATTAAAATCGCGTATCAAAATGCCAAAGAGCAGTACGCTGAAATGGGAATCAATACCGATGAGGTAATTGCCCAAATGGCCAAAGTAAACATTAGTTTACATTGTTGGCAAGCTGATGATGTTAGTGGATTTGAAACACCGGATGCCGAATTAGGCGGTGGTGGTATTCAAGTTACCGGTAATTATCCGGGGAAAGCAAAAACTATTGAACAGGTGAAAGCTGATATTGAAAAAGTAATGTCACTTCTACCCGGTAGCCAACGTTTAAATCTCCATGCAATCTATGGCGATTTTAAAGGTCAGAAGGTCGATCGTGATCAAATCGAACCTGCTCATTATCAAAGCTGGATTGATTGGGCCAAGAAGATGGGGATTGGTCTTGATTTTAATGCTACTTGTTTTTCTCATCCATTAGCTGATGATGGATTTACTTTATCAAGCAAAAATGAAGCTACCCGTAGGTTCTGGATTGAGCATGTTAAGCGCTGTCGTTTGATTGGTGCTGAGATGGGTAAGCAATTAGGCACACCTTGTGTTCATAATCTATGGATTCCTGATGGTTCCAAAGATATTCCTGTCGACCGTTATACTTATCGTGCACTGTTAAAAGAGTCGTTGGACGAAATATTCAGTGTTGAATATCCAAAAGAGTATCTTAAAGATTCGATTGAATGTAAACTATTCGGTATCGGTTCAGAAGCAATGGTCGTTGGCTCACATGAATTCTATCTGGGCTATGCCATCAAAAACAACACATTGATTACCCTTGATAATGGACACTTCCATCCAACGGAACAAGTGGGCGATAAAATTTCTTCATGTCTGCTTTATCTGGATGAAATTCTGTTACATGTTACCAGAGGTGTACGGTGGGATAGTGACCATGTGGTTATCTTAAACGATGAATTAGCATTGATCGCTCAGGAAATTGTAAGAGCAAAAGCATTAGATCGTGTGAATATTGGATTGGATTATTTCGATGCTACCCTTAATCGTATTGGTGCTTATGTAATAGGTGTACGTGCTGCGCAACAAGCCTTTATGTGTGCACTTCTCGAACCAACAAAAGCGTTGGTTGAAGCTGAAGAAAATGGTAATTTCTTCAGGAGATTAGCGCTACTCGAAGTCATGAAGTCTAAACCATTTGGTGCTGTTTATGATTACTATTGCTTAGTCAATAATGTATTGATTGGCGAAGATTATATTGCTGAAATAGAAAAATACGAAGCAGAAGTTTTGGTAAAGAGATAAACAACAAGTCGTTATCTATGCTTAAAAATGTAATTGCCATTTTCGATATTGGTAAATCGAATAAGAAAATATTATTATTTGATACCAACTATCGTGTTGTTTTTGAAGAAGATCAAAGATTTGAAGAGATCACAGACGATGATGGCTTCGCATGCGATAATATTGACCGAATTGAGAAATGGATGACAGCAACGCTGTCGTCCATTATTTCGTTGGGCGAATATAAGCTCGCAGCCGTTAACTTTGCTACCTATGGCGCAACGCTAATGTATCTGGATGATAATTTAAAACGATTGACTCCGGCCTACAATTATCTGAAACCCATGCCTGATAATGTTATTGAAGGTTTCTATGAAAGATATGGAGGCATTCAAGAGTTTAGTCGTATTACAGCTTCGCCGGCAATGGGTATGTTAAATTCTGGATTACAGGCACTTTGGTTGAAAAGAACAAAACCGGATGTGTATAAGCATGTTAAACATGTTGTTCACTTCCCACAATATCTTAGTTCGTTTTATACAGGAAAAGTGGTTTCCGAATATACGTCTATCGGATGTCATACAGCTCTTTGGAACTTTGATGATCAAGTCTACCATCAATGGGTCGTAGATGAAGAAATAAACCTTCCAACACCGTCACAGAATTCTTTGGTTATAAAAGTCCCATTTGAAGGTGTACCGCTTCCTTTTGGAATAGGAATCCATGATAGCTCTGCTTCTTTGGTCCCTTATCTGATGAGTA
>JAHEYR010000129.1 GCA_023251485.1 Bacteroidales bacterium | reverse complement strand
ATCCGGCTTTACGCAAAGCCCAGACTTTACTAATGTCTTTTCCATAGATCCGAGGAAAATGATAACCATATCCCTGAGCTCTCATTTCGGCTTCCAATAAATCTGCAATATCATCAAGTGTTTGCCTGCTTTCTGAAGCAAATTCAACCAGTAACAGTGACTCGGGAGTGCCTTCTATAAAGAATCTGTTCTTCCGTTGGGTGATGTTATTCAGGGTCTGCTCGATGATGATATGATCCATTAGCTCTACTGCTACCGGATGATATTTTAATGCCACCAGATTGGCTCTAAATGCCTCTTTTAAGGTCTTGTGATGTATTGCCACCAGCATATTTTCTTTGGGTGGCAACGGAACGAGATTCAACTTGATCTCCGTCATGAAACAAAGCGTACCTTCAGATCCAGTGATCAGATTGCAGAAGTTAAAAGGATTCTCAGTCTCAGTATAGATATTTGTTTCAAGCAGATAATCAATTGCATATCCGGTGTTTCTTCTTCTCAGATCAGGATCAGGGAATTGTTCTCTGATCTCTTTTTGTATCGCTGAATTCTTTAATATCGTGTCAATCTGTTGGTATATTTTTCCTTCCAGATTGTCTTTCTTACATTTCTCTTTAAATTGGTCTTTGGTTAATTCTGAAAACTCAACATCACTACCATCCGAAAGAATAGCTTGCACTGATAGAACATGGTCTCTGGTACTACCATATACTAATGAATGCGATCCACATGAGTTGTTTCCAACCATTCCTCCAATCATACAACGGTTAGATGTAGAGGTTTCAGGACCAAAGAACAATCCCATGGGTTCCAATATCTTATTGAGTTCGTCCAGAATAACACCCGGCTGAACCCGTACCCAATGTTCTTCCTTATTAATCTCAAGAATATTGGTCATATATCTCGAGATATCAACGACTATTCCGGTTCCGACTACCTGTCCGGCTAATGAGGTACCAGCAGCTCTGGGAATCAGTGGGATTTTATTCTCCTCGGCAAATGCAATCAGTACTTTAAGATCTTTATTGCTTTTTGGCCTGACAATGGCTACAGGGAGTTCACGATATGCCGAGGCATCAGTTGCATAGAGTACTAACGATGCTTTATCGGTTAACAGTTCGCCTTCTAGTTGCAAGTGTAGCTTTTGAATAGCTTGAAGTTGACTATCAGAATACATAATTGGAATAGTTTATGGCAAAGATAAAAAGAACTGACTAAACCATCCTTTGTAATTATTACTTTTGCCAAAAGTTTATTCTTATGGAATGGATTAAGTTTAAAACCACTTTGGATTCTGTTGATGGAGGCGGTTTTGTTGTTAATATCTCCAAAGAGATCCTTTTTCAATTGGGCGGAGGAAAAAGAAGAATTCCTGTTAATGTTAACATTGAGGGAGTTTCTTATAAAAGTACGATTGTTACGATGGGAAATGATGAATTCTTTTTTCCGGTAAGGAAAGAGATCAGGCAACAGATTCCAAAAAATAGTAACGAGGAAATCGAAGTAGCCGTGAGTGTTGACCTCGAACAGCGAGTCGTTGATATCCCTGATGAAATTATGGAGTCGTTTCTTTTGCTACCTCCTACCTTGGAATATTTCAGAACGCTTTCATATACTTATCAGAAAGAGCTGGTTAATTATGTGATGCAGGCTAAACGGTTAGAGACAAAGAATAAACGACTTCTTAAAATGATCGACTGGATTCATGAGATGTATGCAAAGAAAGCGAATAAAAAGTCTTCATCCGACCTATAAAATAAATTATTTACGAATGATATTATTGAAATACTAAAAGCATAACTACTGAATTTAACTTATTAAAAATCAACAAATAGAAATGTCGAAGAATAAAAAAATCTACATCTACACTGTCATCGTCTTGTCAATGATATTTTGGGGAATGTCTTTTATCTGGTCTACCATTGTTTTCAGATATCTAGAACCTATCACTACCGTTTTCTTTCGTCTTATACTTTCTTCAGCCATTTTATTTGGAGGGTTAAAATTGTTTAATAAGCTCGAAAAGGTAAAGAAAGAGCATTATAAGCTGTTTTTTCTGTCGGCGCTGTTTAATCCCTTCCTTTATTTTATTGGAGAGAACTTCGGCCTCAAATACTCTTCGGCAACCATCAGTGCGGTTATCATTGCTACCATTCCGGTATTCTCTCCCATAGCTGCTTTCTTCTTTCTGAAAGAAAGATTATCAATGTTGAATGTTGCAGGACTCTTCCTCTCTTTTGTAGGGGTTCTTGCGATGTTGGTGAATAAAGATCTTTCGTTAAATGCTGCACCTGTCGGAATGATTTGTTTGGGTTTTGCTGTTATTGCTGCTATCGTCTATTCTTTACTATTGAAACGACTGGCTTTTCATTATTCAGCTTTTACGGTTATTGCAGTACAAAACTTAATCGGAGCGATACTGTTTTTACCCGTTTTCCTGATCTTCGATTTCTCAAAGCTATCGGGTATTGTGTATAACTATTCATGGGTTTCGGCATTAATAATGCTTTCAGTATTCGCCTCCTCGTTGGCTTTTGTGTTTTTTGCTATCGGAACACGCGAGATTGGGGTAAGTAAAACCAGTATTTTTACAAATCTGATACCGGTAATTACGGCAACTGGATCCTTCTTCTTATTAAACGAAGCTTTTTCGTTTCAGAAGATAATAGGTATTATGATCGTAATAGGAGGGCTGTTTATCAGTCAGTTAAATAACAACAAGCCACCTGCAAATGCAGAAGAGGTCTTCGAAGGATAACCTGAATAAACATTCTGATTTTCAATGTTTAGACTTGATATTTTATTCAAAACATCAAATTTTATAGTTGATGATTTGCAGTTCTCAGAAAGTTTAGTAAATTTGCATCATCAAACAAGGCGGGATAGCTCAGTTGGTTAGAGCGTCGGATTCATAACCCGGAGGTCACGAGTTCAACTCTCGTTCCCGCTACAAAACATAACGCTTCACTTCATAGTGAGGCGTTTTTTATTTTAGATAACTACGTTCTCCAAAGATAGAACTACCAATTCTCACCATTGTGCTTCCCTCTTTGATCGCAAGCTGATAGTCTCCCGACATTCCCATCGAGATTTCTTTAAAGTCAGCACAAGTACTAAAGTATTTCGATTTAAGTTGGTTGAAGTAGCTAACCAATTGTCTGAATTCATGTCGTATGATATTCTCGTCATCCGTATAGCTGGCCATTCCCATCACACCGGCAATACATATATGATCTAGTGTTTTAAATATGGGACTGTCTAATAGTTGTTCAGCTTCCTTCAGGTCTAATCCAAACTTACTCTCTTCGGATGCAATATAAAACTCAAGCAAACACGATATAATCCTGTTGTTCTTGATGGCTTCTTTATTGATTTCTGCCAGAAGCTTTAAACTATCTACACTATGAATGAGACTGATGAAAGGGGTGATAAATTTAACCTTGTTGGTTTGGAGATGACCTATGAAATGCCATTCGATATCCTGGGGCAGAATAAGTTGTTTCGCACAAAGCTCCTGCACTTTATTTTCACCAAATACTCTTTGTCCTGTTGAATAAGCCTCCATCAATGTTTCAGCCGTATGTGTTTTGGAAACTGCTACCAGGGTCACTTTTTCAGGGATCGTTGCTTTGATATGATTCAGATTTTCTGCAATACTCATTTCTGTTGTTGATTTTAAAAGGATAACGATTTTCTTTAGTATAGTTGTATATATTCAAAAGTATTTCCGGTCCAGTCCAGGTAACGTTCAAAATCTTTGAATGGTATAACCAGTGATGCCGTATTTAAGTTTGGATGGAAACTTATATTGGGAAGATGTCTGATGTTTTCATCCAAAAACAGATGGACATGGTGTTGTTCATCGTGTACCAAACCGAAAGGGGAGACAGAGCCTGGTTTTAACCCCAGATATTTTCCCATCCTTTGTTCAGAGGCAAAACTTAGCTTTCCCTGTTTCAATCGTTTTTCTAGCTCATGAATATCCAGTGCCTGAAGATGATCAAGGATAACCAGAAAGTGTTTGTTGCCTTTATGGTTTCTGAAAAAAAGATTCTTGCAATGAGTGGTTTCTTTGATGTCTTTCCAGTACTGCATAGCTATTTCAATCGTCGGAGCTTCAGGATGTTCAAAATATTCGAAATTGATTTCTAACTGATTTAAGATTTCGTAGACAAGTGGATCACCATTCATGATTATTTTTTTTCAAAATTACAATCTTTATCCTTTTTTCACAAAAGAGTGAATTTTGGTAATTGGATCATAAAAAGACGATAGATTAAATATTCATATTATATGCTGTGGATATTAAATGTATTAATAAACAGTATTTTATGACTGTGTTATTATGCATAAATTCGAATGTTTAATCAGTGCCAGGATCCGTTTTTTATATGAAATCGATTAGAAAAACCTCTTTTTGTGCCGAACCGAACCCAATATTTTTCCAAAAGTTGATTTTAGATAGTGATCTTTTTTGAGATTACTGTTTTTGTGAATTTTAAAATGCATGTAATCAGCGATATATAGTTATTTTTTTGTGAAAATATTTATTTTATTTTTTTTGAATTATCATCATAATCCTTATAAATTTGTCCTGTTATTAAAGTAACAATTAAATATATTTCCAAACACATTTATTAATCTAATTACTATCCTAATGAACTTAGAAAAAATAATGACCGACCTGGAGAGAAAACATCCAGGTGAAGTGGAGTACTTGCAAGCAGTTCGTGAAGTATTGGAATCCATCGAGGAGGTCTATAATGCAAACCCTCAGTTCGCATCAGCCAATATCATCGAAAGAATAGTAGAACCCGATCGTATCCTTACATTTAAAGTGCCCTGGGTCGACGATAACGGAAAGGTTCATGTAAACCTTGGTTATCGCATTCAGTTTAATAACGCAATTGGTCCTTACAAAGGCGGATTACGTTTTCACCCAAGTGTAAACTTGAGTATTTTGAAATTCTTAGGTTTCGAACAGATCTTTAAAAACGCTCTTACAACTTTACCTATGGGTGGAGCCAAGGGTGGTTCAGATTTTGATCCTAAAGGAAAATCTAACGATGAGGTAATGCGTTTTTGCCAATCCTTTATGTTAGAGCTATGGAACATCATTGGTCCTGAGACTGACGTACCTGCTGGTGACATCGGTGTTGGTGGTCGTGAAATTGGTTTCTTATATGGTATGTACAAGAAATTAACTCACACACATGTTGGTGTTTTAACCGGTAAAGGTGCTAATTGGGGTGGATCATTAATCCGTCCTGAAGCTACAGGTTTTGGTGCTGTTTATTTTGCTCAGGAGATGTTGGCTACTAAAGGCTTAACTTTTGAAGGCAAGACAGTTGCCGTTTCTGGATTTGGAAACGTTGCCTGGGGTGCTATCACCAAAGCTTCTCAGCTTGGTGCTAAAGTGGTTACTATCTCTGGTCCTGATGGATATATTTATGATCCTGCAGGTATCTCTGGCGAGAAGATCGAGTTCTTACTTGAACTACGTGCTTCTAATCAGGATGTGGTAGCTCCTTATGCTGAGCGTTTTGCAGGTTCAAAATTCGTTGCAGGCAAACGTGCATGGGAAGTAAAATGTGATATCGCTATCCCATGTGCTACTCAAAACGAATTAGGCAAGGAAGATGCAGAACACCTGATTAATAATGGCTGTATTGCTATTGCTGAAGGTGCTAATATGCCATCTACTCCAGAAGCTGTTGAGTTATTCATTGAACATAAAATCCTTTTTGCTCCCGGAAAAGCTGTTAACGCAGGTGGTGTAGCAACTTCAGGATTAGAGATGTCACAAAACTCGATGAAGTTAAACTGGTCGTCTAAAGAAGTTGATATGCGTTTACACGAAATTATGAAGAATATTCATAATGCATGTGTTATCAATGGAACGCAAGCTGATGGATATATTAATTATGTCAAAGGTGCAAACATTGCAGGTTTCTTAAAAGTAGCCTATGCAATGCTTGATCAAGGTGTAATTTAATCCGTGATACTTCAATAAACAAAAAGGGTGCGATTCTTTTGAGTCGCACCCTTTTTGTGTTTATAATGGGTGATTATCGTTGAGCAGCTTTGCTCGAAAACAGCTTTTTGATCACTGTATTCTTTTTAGTGAGGTCAACTTCTTCAGGGTTAAATTCACCATCTACCCATTCAATCATGTCCTTATATTCGGGATGTTTTTTGTTTGCTATCACTTCCAGAAAATGTGCATATCCTGGAGCCCCACCACAATCTTCAGGTGGACAAGCCCTAACAGCTTCAGTGCAGTTAGGATAGTATTTGCCAGCTTCTGGATCAATAATTTTTTCGAGAACTACCGTATGTCGCCAGCTATCGCCATAATCATACATATAACTCAATGTATCGCCTGGATTCTTAAAAAGATCTGAAATAATCTTTTCTCTGGGGTCGACATCTTTCTTTGGCGTGCGTACATATTTAGCCATGTGAGGCATCTTTGCAAAGAGCTCATCCCAGTTGTTTTTGTCCATCTTAAGCTTTACCTTATAGACGCCAAAATCATAATTGCTGGCCTTGTCGTAAACCTCATCAAAGATCTCGAATTTATTTTCAGAATCCTCAAAGAAATACAGATGAGAGTTTTCCCATCCCATAGCATATTGAATCACAAGGTGAAGACGATGTAGATCGAAATCATCATATACCTGAATCGTTCTACTAATTTCGGGTAGAACATCATTTAAGGTTATCCTAATTTGAAAAACTTTAGTCATGGATTAATGTATTAATCGTTTATCCAAAGTTAAGAAATTATTCCTTAGATATGAATGAAAAAATCATCAGCCGACCTTCTTACTTTAACGGCACCATTGAGATAATCGTTTTCAGCATCACGGTGTCCAACAGCTAAAAGTGCTAATGACTTCAGTCCCTTTTTATCCAGTTGTAATACTTCGTCCAAACCTTCAGGATTAAATCCTTCCATCGGCGTAGTATCGACCTCTTCGATTGCAGCAGCAAATAATCCAAAGCCTAAAGCAATATAAGCCTGTTTAGCAGACCATGTCACAAGCTCTTCCTGTGTTTTGCCTCCCACTAAACCCAGTATGTTTTGTTTGAATCCTTCAAGGCTCTCTAGTGGAGCATTTCTGGCATCTGCAATATTCGAAATATAGGTATTGACACTCTCTTTTGTGATATTATTCCATGCGGCAAATACTAATATCGCATCTGCTTCAGTGATCTGAGGTTGATTATAACAAACCGGAGCCATCTTCTTTCTGGTTTCGGGATCCTTGATTACTAATACGGAGAATGGTTGCAGTCCCATTGAACTGGGAGCGAGCTGGATGGCATCTAAAATGTTTTGAAACTTAGTCTCATCTACTTTCTGTCCATTCATGCGCTTTGTTGCATAGCGCCAGTTTAATTGTTTTTTGAAACTCATAAGGCTATTATTATTTTCATTATTAAACATCAATAAGTGGAAAAGGTTTTGCTTTTGTGTATCAAATTCTATTTTATTTTAAACAAAATCATGCCCTTAATTTTCTTAACTCTTTTCTAAATTTAGTGATAATCATTGTTGTAAATTCGTAAATTCGCTAAAATTTATTCAAATCAAGGGATATAATAATTTAAGAAAATGCTAAAAAACAACCTACTCGCAATTATACTCAGTGTCCTAACGCTGGGTTGTTTCTCTCAATCAGTCAATTGGATTGCCAATAGCGATAGTTATACAACGCTTGATAATGGGAAAATAGTCCGTGTTGATTTACCTTCTACGAAACGAACCACTTTGCTTGAAGCCGAACAGTTAACCCCTGTAGGAGCAAAGCAACCTATTACTGTCTCGTCCACAACTTGGTCGGATGGCAATAAAAAGGTTCTACTTGGCGTAAAGACCGTCACACAATATCATAAAACCACTGGTGAGGTCTGGGTGTACGACATAGACTCAAAGAAACTCACTCAGTTGGGTAATGGTCTTCGTCAGAATGGTTTGATGTATGCTAAATTCTCTCCCGATGCGAAGAGTGTAGCTTATGTATATCAGGATAAAAAAGCTAACAGTGTGGTTTACAACCTTTATGTTGAAGACTTAAAGAGTGGAAAGATCAAGCAACTTACCTTTGATACGAAAGATCGGATCATCAATGGTACCTTCGACTGGGTTTATGCCGAAGAGTTATATTGTAGAGATGGCTTCAGATGGAGTCCTGACAGTAAGCATATCGCCTATTGGAATACGGATGCATCCAAGGTCAGAAATTACCTGATGTTGAATACCACCGATTCTATCTATTCATTTGTTGTCCCTGTAGAATATCCCAAAGCCGGCGAGGATCCTTCACCAGTGAAGATTGGCGTAGTAGATATCGCTTCAGCTAAGACCAAGTGGATGAATATTGAAGGTGATCCCCGTCAGAATTATCTAACCCGTATGGAGTGGGTAAATAGCAACGAACTCATCCT
>JAHEYR010000128.1:5200-8523 GCA_023251485.1 Bacteroidales bacterium | reverse complement strand
CTATCTATTCATTTGTTGTCCCTGTAGAATACCCCAAAGCCGGCGAAGATCCTTCTCCTGTGAAGATTGGCGTAGTAGATATCGCTTCAGCTAAGACCAAGTGGATGAATATTGAAGGTGATCCCCGTCAGAATTATCTAACCCGTATGGAGTGGGTAAATAGCAACGAACTCATCCTTCAACAGTTGAACCGTAAACAGAATGAGTCGAGAATAATGCTTGTCAACTCGACGTTAGGTTCTACAAAAAAGATCTGGACTGAAAATGATAAAGCCTGGGTCGATATTGAACCGGCATGGAATGAGGAAGACAATACCGGATGGAACTGGATAGAAAACAAGAAGGCTTTTGTTTGGGGCAGCGAAAAAGATGGATGGCGTCATCTGTATAGGATTGATATGAACGGAAAAGAATCACTCATCACGAAGGGCGACTTTGATGTAATGAAGATTTATCTCATTGATGAACCCAATAATCTGGTTTATTTTAGTGCTTCTCCAACCAATGCAACCCAACGTTATTTATTTAAGACCAAACTGGATGGAACTGGTATGCCAGAGAGAGTAAAGTCAGATGAACTTGAAGGAACCCATAGTTATTCATTTTCACCCAATGGTAAATGGGCACGTCATAGTTTCTCAAGTCATCTTTATTTTCCGGCCTCAGAGTGGTTGAGTATGCCCGGTTATCTTCCGATCGATGAGAAAAAAAGTATTGCAGCAAATCTCAAAGCCAATCCAATGGGAAAGCAGATATCATTTTTTCAAGTCACCACGGTTGACAATATCGTTATCGACGGATGGATGGTTAAGCCGAAAGACTTCGATCCAACCAAGAAATATCCTATTTTCTTCTCTGTTTATGGAGAACCCGCAGCATGTACTGTTACTGACCGATATGGCGTTGGCAACGATGCCCAGTTCGGTGGTAATGTTGCCGACAAAGGCTATCTCTATGTATCCGTAGAGAATCGGGGTGCTCCAGCTCCACGTGGAAGAGAATGGCGTAAATCAATCTATCGAAAGATCGGTATCCTTAATATCCGCGACCAGGCCATGGCTGCCAAGGAGATCCTAAAATGGAACTTCGTCGATACCTCACGTGTTGCCGTTCATGGATGGAGTGGGGGAGGATCGAGTACCCTCAACCTGTTGTTTCAGTATCCCGAAATTTATAAGACCGGTATCGCCGTTGCTGCTGTCGGAAACCAGTTGGCCTACGATAACACCTATCAGGAACGTTATATGGGATTACCCAGTGAGAATAAAGAGGATTTCCTTGCCGGATCACCCTATACCCATGCTGCAGATCTACAGGGAAAGCTGTTGTATATTCATGGAACCGGTGATGACAATGTCCATTATGCCAATGCAGAGGTGTTGATTAATGCACTGATTAAGAATAATAAACTGTTTCAGCTGATGTCGTATCCGATGCGTTCGCATGGCATATATGAAGGTGCCGGTACACGCGTGCATTTGGCCAATATTAGTACACATTTCTTACTTGAAAACTGCCCTCCGGGTGGTAGATAAAAAGAAGACGCATGAAACCTAAAAAACCGGTGTAAGTATTTCAAATTATCTGAAATGTGCTTAGCCCGGTTTTTTTTATTGTACAATAGCCATTACAATCTGTTTATCATTTTGGTTATAAGCTTCAAAAGAAAATGTAGTAACATCACTATTAATCTCTTCAGCTCGTTTTATCGTTAAAAGATCATCATATTTAGATTCGGTCAGAAAATTTATCTCAAACTTAGTGATCTGTTTATCCCTGAGCCGTTCGATAGGATAGACATTGAATATCAACTCAACATACTTCACATTGCTCACATGCTGATTGATGTCGATATCATTGTATCCGATCTTAACAGTGTTGATCGTTTCCGTATTCATTTCATTCGTTGCCTCCAGTTTCTCACACAGCGCTTTTATGGCCACCTTCTCTTCAAACGTAGAAACTGTTATCCCGTTTCCATTCAGTCGTTGTGGACGCATATTAGTCCCGTTTATCATCAACCACGATGTTGTTGCTCTGGCAATCTCTCCCCCGTTCTGATTATAGATGATAAAATCTCTGATGGCAAAAAGCTTATCAATAGTTCTGGGCCAGGTCTCAATAATAATCTCTTCACCCAATGTCGGAAAGGAGGTAAACTCAATTTTAGCTCTCGAGATGACCCAGAACAGCTGTTGTGAAACCATTTGGTCATACCCAAAGCCAAGCGAGCTTGCACTATTCGCGGCAGCCTCCTGCATGAAATTGAAGAGTGAGCTGATCTTCATACTGTTTCTGAAATCTACGTCGTATGTTCTAAGTTTAAAACGCTCTTGCCAGACTAAATTCATTGGTATTTGTTTATGTTCTTTTATACCTGCAAAATTAATAAAACCCCGGCGTGATAAGGTCTTTAATATGGATAAATAAAATGACTGTTGATTTATTTATCTTTCGGCTTAAAATAATTAAGATGACTTGGATTTAATACCTAAATTAGCTCAATGATAACGACGTTAAACGCTAAAATATTTAACTCACATGAAAACTCAATATCGAAACCTTGGTTATTTCATCTGCTCATTATTCTCAGTAATGATTCTGACCATCTCTTCTGGTCATAGTCAGCAACGTGTTGACACCATCTTTCCAACACGGGGTTTCTGTATTTCTGCCCCCAAACCTGCCAGTGTTGACCGGTTCATCACCTTCATCAATGATGAATTGGCTCCCCGGTTAGTCAATACCCTCGTTTTGCGAGTCGATTATAACTATCAATACAAGAGCCATCCCGAGTTAAAAGATTCTATCGCCCTGTCATATGATCAGGTGAAACAGATCGTGGCGGCCTGCAAAAAGAACAACATTAAACTGATTCCACAGATAAACTTATTGGGGCATCAATCGTGGGCTAACAAAACGTATAACCTGTTAAAAGTGTATCCACAATTTGACGAAACTCCCGAAATCACTATGCCTCAAGTCTATGCTTGGCCCAATACAGATAGCTTATATTGTAAAAGCTACTGTCCGTTGCATCCCGATTTGCATAAGATCGTTTTTGAGTTGGTCGATGAGTTTTGCGATGCCTTTGAGTCTACAGCCTTTCATGCCGGACTGGATGAGGTATTTTATATCGGGAGTGATAAGTGCCCACGTTGTTCCGGAAAAGATAAGTCCACGCTGTTTGCCGGCGAGGTTAAGTTAATCAGAGACCATCTGGCACAGACTAATCGGATGCTTTGGATGTGGGGCGATCGGTTGATCGATGGAAAGACAACGGGCATGGGAATCTGGGAAGCCAGCAACAGCAATACATATAA
>JAHEYR010000128.1:0-5190 GCA_023251485.1 Bacteroidales bacterium | reverse complement strand
CTCATTCCTCGCGATGTGGTTATCTGCGATTGGCACTATGAAAGACCTGAGCAGACCCCTGTTTACTTTGCGCTGAAAGGATTTAATGTATTGAGTTGCCCATGGCGCAAACCACAAGTGGCACAGGGTCAGCTTGACGACCTGCTTAATTTCAGAGCGCATTCCAGTTGGATTATGAAGAACCGATATCAGGGGTTAATGCAAACGGTTTGGTCGAATGCAGAAATCTTTCTTGATGGCTTCTATGCCGACAAAGCAGATGAGCAGGGTGGAAGCAATACCCCCTGGAACTGTTTTAAAGTCGTTTTTGAGAAAATAAATAAACTGAATACCGTAAACTAAACGCAAAGAGGCATACACAGCGTGCGTGTCATCTATCTGCATAAAAGAAAAGAGACGCACGGGTGGTGCGTCTCTGCAAAAAATATTATTGTATCGGGTGATCTTGATGAAACTTCCTTAAACGGATTTCCATTTCAGGAAACTGTGTCCGGGGCACTAACGACACACAAGCCCTAAGCCCTTCTGCGTGCTCAGATCCGGTGATAGAAAGTGCAATGGCACTGATCCCATAATAGATCAGCTCTTCGAGCAATGCTTCTCCACTTAGTCCCGGATAAGCAATTGTAAAGTAGAACCCATCAGCAATAGGTTGATCGATATCCTTATCATAGACAATGATAAACCCATTCGAAGTAAATAGCTCCTTCATGATGTGAGCCTTTTCACCATATTCACGAACATCGCGGACAAAGTTAAACTCACCCTCATTACATGATTTCAGGATAGCAGCCAACGCATATTGAGCAGAATGTGCCGTCCCCGAGCTGAGACAGTAGATGGTTCCAAAGACCATAGCGCGTCCAAAGATGTCGCTGTTATAATAAAGCAACAGATCTTCGTACTTGCTGCTGAATAACTTATCCGAGATAACCATCATCCCGATACGCTGCCCGGCATAACTGAAAGCCTTCGAGCTCGAAATCATTAAGATGTAGTTATCCGTATATTTTGATACGGTAGGCTGAAACGGAGGAACACCCGGTTTAGAATAGTCCTTACGGAAATCCATCCCAAAGTAAGCAAGATCCTCAAGCACAATTATATTGTACTTATTCGCCAGTTCTCCGATGGTCTTCAACTCATCGTCCGTAAAACAAATCCACGAAGGATTGTTAGGGTTTGAATAAAGCACGGAGTGGATGTTGCCCTGTTTGAAATAGCTTTCCAGCTTCTCTCTGAGCTTTTCACCCCGATAATTGTAGACATCAAATGATTCGAACTTAAGGCCTAACACCTTATGTTGCATTTTGTGTACAGGGAACCCCGGATCAATAAATAATGTAGTATCTCGCTCCTTGTTGAGACGAGACAGCGTCATAAAGATGGCAAAACTGCCCTGCATGGATCCCACCGTTGGGATGCACGACTCAGGGCTGACCTCTGTATCGAGAAAGAGCTTAACGAAACGGGCGATCTCCAGTTTCAGGTGAGGTAATCCATCAATCTCAGGATATATGGCTGCTACGCCACGTTGTAGTGCCTCTACCTCGGCTTCTACGCCTACCTGGGCAGGCTTTAATCCCGGAACGCCCATTTCCATTCTGATGAATGAAATTCCGGACGCTTTTTCAATGTTATCTACCAGTCGTTTGATCTCTCTGATCGAAGCCTTGCCGACACTGGCCAGTTTCATTTCATCGATAACCTGATTTACGATTTCAAATGGGATGGGGGTATCTTTCGTATTTGTGAACATGTTTAAAAATAATAAATGGAAGAAAATATGTTGAGTGAAATATTAAGCAAATTTATAATTTCCTTTCAGGCTACAAACTAATCCGATAAATATTTTTTCAGATTCTTTTTGTTAGCGTTTCTTCCCACTAACGGCGGCTACAGAAAGAATTACACCCAACATAATGCCTAAAAATGCAGCAAATAAAACCTGATGTTGTGGGGGTAGCAGAAATGTTATCGTATGAGCGGGAATCCAGAAAAGAGGGATGCTTTTCATGAGGACAAATCCATAATGCACATCCCAGTTTATATTAAACAAGATCTTTCTGAATGCTATCTTTTTAAAGATAGAAATGGTTGAACCCTGATAGCTCTCAATGTGAGCATCGGTTATCTTGTGAAATGTCATCATCAGTGGAGCAAACAGAATGTTCAACACACAGCTGGTGCAGAAAGCGGTAAAGATTTTTATCCCAGTGATGGCTGTGCCCGGAGCCATAGCCGCAACACTCTCTTTTAATCCGCAATAGGCAAGGAAGGCAGGGACGCCTGCACTGAAAATAGTGAATGCAGCTTTTATCGCGATACCGATTATTCCCCAAACCAAGGCACGAGGGATGATTCCGAAATTAGCCAGTTCGTATCCACCGGTTTTGATCCGGTAGCCCAACACCTCGCCAAATGTTGCCAAGACAGCAAACTTTAGAAAACTCATGATCAGTCCATGTTCCTTATTCATGTCATTATACCATGAAAACAAAGCGGCATTGATGAAAAAGGCAAGACTAAAAGGACGAAAAGCAAAAGGAGGGTACTATCATTTTTCTTCATATAACAGATTTAAATTAATTCCAATCGGGAATGATGTTGTCATTGTACATCGCCATATTAACAACACTTATATAGATTAATTGCGCCATATCGCGCAAATCATTAGGACGCAAAAACTCGGGCAGATCTTTTGGATGATGATAATATCCTTCATATTTTCCACCCCATAAGCCGCAATCAATCGCTATTCTATGATTACGGTAAAACATGGCACCATCCGTGCGTGGGCGTCCATCAGCATTACGATGTCCACTCTTGATCTCCCGGGTAAAGTATTTCGCATCAGCCTCTTTAAAGAAACGATAGATTCCCGGAAAGTTATCTCCGCCTGAAATGATGAAGTTATCACCAGCCCCGACCATGTCGAAATTAAAGAATAGTGTTTTCGATATATCCGTCACAGGATGTTCCGAATAAAATCCTGAGCCAATCAATCCAGTCTCCTCACCGCCCATCAAAAGGATCAGCACCGAGCGTTTCAACTTAAAAGGAGTCTCTTCAAGCGCTTTTCCCACCCGCATGACCACCGAGGATCCCGAAGCGTTATCATTAGCTCCGGCAATAGGGAAATCCTCACTATATCCCACATGATCAAGATGCGCACATAAAACAATCGTCTCTTTCGATAATACAGGATCCATGCCGGGAATAAAACCTAATACATTCTGACCGATGCCATCCTCAAAATGAGCCGACTTGCTTTTTATAGTCAGGAAGCATCCTGTCGTACAGGTAAAGGCCTTTAGTAAGCGGCTGATGTCTTTTTTTATCGCCGAATAGTCACGGCCACTCTTTTCAAAGATCTCACTGATTACAGTCTCTGAAAGATGACAAGAGAACAATCCTTTTGCATATTTAATATTGGGATTGATGATGATACCCGGTACAATAACTCCTACTGCACCCCGTGCAACCAGATTATCTATCTTCAGATTTCGTTGTGATGCCTTTTCAAAAGCATCCTTCATCTTTTTATCCATCCCGATGTAAGGATGACCGTCTTCTACAATCACGATCTTTCCTGCAACATCGAGATCCTTCAACTCGTCATAGCCATATTCAGGCAGGCTAATCGCATAACCGGCATATACTATCTCCGCTTTGATCTTTCCGTTTTCCGAATTCACACCCGGAGCATACTCATCCGGATAGTTGAGCTCTCTTTCGGGCTTGCCCGGTATCAGCAACGATGCTTTTGTCCCATGGTAGACTTGCGAATAGGGGTGCGGAAAATTCTGAAGAAAGGTCCCATTGTCTCCCAACGGCAGTAAACCCCATGATTGAAAGTCTTTGGATGTGAAATCAACCGCCTTGGCAAAGCCCGGTGAGCCGGTCATCCTGCCTCCCATCTCCTTTTGGCACAATACTTTTACGATGTCAAGGATATCCGAACCATCAATCGTTTTCATCACCATCTCGGCTTTTTTCGATTGCTCTTCCGTTAGCTGGGCATGTGCGTAAAAGTCGACCAGAAGCAAAAAACTCAATACTATTATGGTTTTCATAGATGATGATAGCAAAAGATGGAAGGGTTGAAATGACAGGCTAAAGTAATAAAAAAGATATACAACTCATGATTTTACTTAATTATAAGTACCTTTAATTTTTAAAATCATCATTTCGCTAATTAGTAAAGTCGTATTATTAATCCATTGATATAATGTCTGTAAAAGTTTTTTCTGTAGATCAGATCCGTCAGGGTGATGCCTTCACCATTTCAAACGAACCCATTAAGTCGATCGATTTAATGGAACGTGCCGCCAGAAAATGTGCCGATTGGCTTTCGGGACGTTCAACAGAACATACTTTTAAAATCTTTTGCGGGATGGGCAATAATGGGGGCGATGGCATCGCTATAGCCCGGATGCTCCAGGATGACTTCATCACCGTGATGGTCTATATCGTGCATACCCATGATAAATATTCTGATGACGGGATGGTTAATCTAACCAGGCTGGAGACTCTTTATCCCGAATCCATTCAGCATATCTATACCGAAACCGACATTCCTGCACTCGATTCTGACGATATCATCGTCGATGCCATTTTCGGTTCGGGATTATCCCGACCAGTCACAGGGCTGGGTGCTACTGTCATCGGGCAGATAAATGAGAGCAAGTCCGTCATTATCTCCATCGACATTCCTTCCGGATTGTTTGCCGACCAGTCGTCCATCGGGACAAAAGGAGCCATCGTTCAGGCCGACTATTCCCTCTCTTTTCAGACCCCTAAATTAGCATTCTTCCTCGCCGAAAATGATGTCTATGTAGGCGAATGGATTCTGATGGATATCAGGATTCATCCCGATTACATAAGCAATACCCCGACAAACTATTATCTGCTCACAAAAGACGACATCAGTCCCATCCTTCGCCAGCGGACAAGGTTTAGTCATAAGGGTACCTATGGACATGCATTGTTGATTGCAGGATCGAGAGGAAAAGCAGGGGCAGCCATACTCTCGGCCCGAGCCACCTTACGTTCGGGTGCCGGACTGGTCACCGTCCATCTGCCCGAAGAGGCCACGCTGCCTATGCAGGCAGCATTCCCTGAAGCCATGATATCATATGACTCGTCGAAAGAAGTTTTCTCACATCTTCCCGATCTGTCTCCTTATAA
>JAHEYR010000127.1 GCA_023251485.1 Bacteroidales bacterium | reverse complement strand
CGATAGCGTCGATCCTCAAATACAACCATCGCAACTTTGCGAGCGGTCACACTGGCATCAAAGTCTGTAATATTGCGTTTATAATTGCTGATCGACCAGTTTTTACTAAAATAACGATAATGTGAAATGGTATCAACAGCAGTAAGAGTACTATCGTAGCCGGCTATGTATGCATTAGTGATGCCACTTTCATCACTTAAAAATCCGACATGTCCGGCAGACCATTCAACAGGATGATAGTCATTTGCAAGTGGAGAATTAGTAATGCGCTTTAACTTATTACTCCGGTTTGCATAGTCATAAATAAAGATATCGTTGTTAGGATTATACTTAATATCCTCATCCACCTTGACCTTTGGCGAAGGAAGTGTATCAACCGTCCGGTTAGAGCTAAATACGATCTCGGTATTGTTGTTAATGAATCGTGGATTGAGATCGTTATAGGTATCATTGGACAACTGTTCATACGAATTGGAAGCTACATTGAACACAAACAAATCACTCTGACCCTTTAAGATAGCCGACATTACGAAATTGAGACCATCAGAGGAGTAGCTGAAATCGAGAATCTTGTCGAGGTTGTAGATGATCTTGGTGACCCATTGTTTCTTGGCAACGGTATAAAAATCGATATTAATAAACCCTTTCCGCTCAACAACCATAGCTAGTACTTTACCGGTAGGATGCCAGGCCAGCAATGGATAGGTGTCGTCGACCTTCTCATCTAAGCGGTGTCCCAATGAGTAGATACGTGTTGATTTCTTCTTTGCAAAATCGTAGATGTAAACAATAGATTTTCCGGCCTCATTGGTTAAATAAGCTGCTTTTTGTCCATCAGGACTGAGACGTAGCTGATGATAAAAGGGTTCAAGTTTCGGATGGGCGACGATCAGGTTCTTAGGAAGCGGATTCCGATTGAGTTCATCAGCCTGATAACGGGCTTTAAGATCAGCCAGCCAGAGTTTTTCTAACTCGGGTAATGTAACACCTAACTCTGAGGAAAACCCATTGGCGACCTTCCGACTCATTTTGGAGGCGTATACAATAGCAGGAATGGTATTCCGGCCATATTTATCTCCTATAAACTTCCAGAACGAATGACCTGCATACACTGCATCGGTTTCTTTTAATGAATTCAGCTTTCCATATCGGCCTTTTAAAATGCCATCTTTTACAAAGTTATCGATACGAGTATTCCAATCTTCAGACAAATATGAAATCAATCCACTGATATACCATTCCGGATAATTAGACAGTGCATTATTTTTCACCTGCGAGCCCAAAGAGGAACCATAAATAAGCTGGTCAAGCAATATTTTAGCAATACCGGCTCTGATCTGTTTTTCAAACGACCCGTAATCTCCATCAAAATAGAGTAACACTTTTCGTCCGAGAATATGCGTGATACCACCGATATTATATTTCTCATTCGACAGCAAGCCCAGATTACTTTGCTTTAAATCGGTGAGTGTATTAAAAATAACAAATTGAATTTTTCCTTCGAGGTTGGTTTGCAATGTAGATTCCAATTCACGAAGTTGCTCGCGTCCATATTTAGCACAATGCTGTGCTAATGAGGCTCCATTGGCATAGAAATAAGTATCGAATTCAGAAAACCGATAGTAATTCCAGATAAAATTCTTGTGCTGAATTCTATTTTTTCCAAAAGTTAGCTGCGAACCATTATAAAACTGCGCATGTGCTGTAGGTTCGAAAGCTGTCAACATTGCCATTATAAGTGTGGCAGTCAAGATAAACGACTTACTAAGCATGTAAAAATATCTGATCATTGGCACCACATTTTGCACTAATAAAGTACGATGCTAAGTTAAAATTTTTTTAAGCTAAATAACCTATTTTTGTAAGGCTTTCATTCAAAAACCTCTAAAGCTTATGCTAAAAGTAAAACCGCTTATTTTCAATGCTTTCCAAGTGAACACTTATATTGTTTCGGCCGAGAATGGCGAATGTATTATCGTTGACCCTGCCTGTAGTAGCGTAACAGAGGTTCGCAGACTAACCGACTATCTCGAAAAAGAACAATTGAAACCGTTGTTGGTCGTCAACACACATGCCCATGTAGATCATATTTTAGGCAATGCTACCATCACTGAAAAGTTGTCGTTAAAGTTAGCCGCTCATCCTAAATCGGCTTACTTCTATGCCAATGCCATGAACTTTGCCGCTGCTCTTGGACTCGAATTAGATAAAATCATCTATCCGGATCAAGAGCTGGAGGAAGGTGACTTGTTAAAAGTTGGAGATGATGAACTCGAAATTCTATATACACCGGGCCATGCTGATGGCAGTATCTGCCTGTATAGTAAAGAGAGTGGCTTTGTAATTACCGGTGACGTGATATTTTACGGCAGCATTGGTCGAACTGATTTCCCAACCGGCAACTATCAAGTACTTGAGTCTTCGATCAAAGAAAAACTCTATACCTTACCTGATGAAACAATTATCTACCCTGGCCATGGCCCCGCCACCAAGGTAGGATTCGAGAAATACCATAACGGATTCATCACTCTTTAACCGCATCGAGCAGTACCTGCGGTTGGATTTGTTTCATACATTTAAAATGTCCTTTGGGGCATTGTTTGAACCCAATTTTACTGCAGGGTCTGCATCTCAAACCTTTTACCTCTAACAACTGACTACTGGAATAGCTATTTGCAGGCAGGTAGGGTGTCATTCCAAATTCGGGTATAGTATTCCCCCAGATCGAAATGATGTTTTTTTCGAGTGCAGCAGCAATGTGCATTAGGCCTGTATCATTGGTAATCACCTGTGTAGACATCTTCAATAACCACGACGACTCCATCAAGCTATATTTACCACATCCATTATAGACATTAGACCCACATTCTAAAGCAATACGTTCGCCTGCAGCAGCATCTTCAGGTCCACCTAATAAAACAACAGGTTGCCCATACAGTTTACAGAATTCAATCAACTGTTCAGGAGGATAGATTTTGGTTTTATGCTGACCGCCTGTTACAATAGCCAGATAACCATTTCGAAAGGCCTCAGGAAGTGAGAGTGAAGTATCTTCTTTATCAGGATCTAGAAAATAGTCGAGCCCCGCTCCGTCATTGGTTACACCCAACGATCGTGCTGCAGCCATATAGCGATCAACGATATGGATAGCTGGCAAATAATTCCATCCAACATTTACCCGAAGCCATTTCCGAAAGTTGATCTTATTGAATGTCTGGGAAGAACAGTGCAAGGTTAAAACAGTTCGCCACGAACGAAGGTTATTGTGAAGGTCAACAATGAAATCATAGTGCTCATTCTTCAACATGCTCAATACTTCATCTACGTCTTTATCAATGGTGATGATTTTATCGATATAGGGATTCTGTTCAAGAACCGATTTAAACTTTGCCTTCGTCAGATAATGTAGTGTTACATCAGGCACCTGTTTTTTGATGCACCTGATGACAGGTGTTGTTAAAACAATATCACCTATTGAGCTAAAACGAATAATTAAAACCTTCTTCACACCACTAATTTTTTACAAAAGTAACAAATAGAAAACAATGCTGTTAAAAAGGTGAATTGCATTATTCACTTCACTAATTTTGCACCATGAATTTAATCGACACGCACGCTCATCTCTACCTTGAAGAGTTCAACACCGACCGTGAACAGGTCATCAGAAATGCTATTCGTTCTGGAGTAAAACATATTCTTTGTCCGAATATCGATAGCCAGTCTATCGACAGCATGGAGAGACTTTGTAACAGTTATCCTGACTTGTGTTTGCCCATGATGGGGCTCCACCCTACTTCGGTAAAAGAGGATTATAAAGCTGAGCTTGAGATTATTCAAAACAAATTATTTGGTGAAGATCACAAAAAATATATTGCCATTGGAGAGATTGGCATTGATCTCTATTGGGATCAAACTTTTTACACACAACAAATTGAAGCCTTTTCGCAACAGCTTATCTGGGCCACTGAAATGAAGTTACCTGTTGCCATTCATACCCGCAACTCATTTGATCAAACCATGGAGGTACTCAATGATTTTGAAGGGACAACCGGTGTATTTCACTGTTTCTCAGGTGATGTAACACAGGCAGAGAAAGCAGTGGCGAAAGGTTTTTCATTGGGAATTGGCGGCGTGGTTACATTTAAAAACTCGGGGCTTGACAAAGTAGTGCAGGCTATTGATCTCTCAAAAATCATTATTGAAACAGATGCGCCCTTTTTAGCCCCCATGCCCTTTAGAGGAAAACGAAATGAGAGTGCCTATGTTACGTTGGTGGCACAGAAGATTGCGGTACTGAAAAATTGTTCTTTTGAAGAAGTTTGTATAAAAACGACCAATAATGCGTCAAAATTGTTTAATTTAGCAGACCAAACCCCCTAAAATATGGAGATCAAAACCAAAATTTTAGTTATTTATACTGGAGGGACTATCGGAATGGTTCAAGACGAACAGACCGGAACCCTTCAGCCCCTCGATTTTAAAAACATCTATCAACAAATTCCAATTCTTCATAGCTACGAACTCCAGATTGATTTTCACTCATTCGATCCTTTAATCGACTCTTCTAATGTTCAGCCCCCTTTCTGGATAAAGCTGGCATCAGTAATAGAAGATAACTACAAAAAATATCATGGATTTGTAGTACTGCACGGAACTGATACCATGGCGTTTACAGCTTCGGCACTCAGTTATATGCTGGAGAACTTAAATAAGCCGATCATCTTAACAGGTTCACAGCTACCACTTGGTGTGACCCGAAGCGATGGAAGACAAAACATCATTAACTCTATTGAAATAGCTTCATCGTATTCTAAAGGACTTCCTGTAGTGCCTGAGGTGGCGATTTGTTTTGAGAATAATTTATTACGGGGCAATAGAACCTATAAATTCAATGCAGAGAATTTCAAGGCATTCCTTTCGGGCAACTATCCACACCTTGCTGAAGTAGGGGTTCATATAAAATACAACGAAAATTATATTATCAAACCGAGCTATCAACGACTACGCGTCTATAAAAATCTTGACAGCAATGTTGTTATTTTAAAGATATTCCCAGGTATATCCGAAAATATAGTGAATAGTATCCTAAATGCCGAAGGGCTAAAAGGTGTTATTTTAGAGACCTATGGCGCAGGGAATGCTCCTACCGACAGTTGGTTTATCAATCAATTAGAGGCTGCAATCGATAAAGGAATGCTGATTCTGAATGTAACACAGTGTAAACAGGGATCAGTCGAAATGGGAAGATACGAAACCAGTGCTGAACTAGACAGGATTGGCATAATTGGAGGATATGACATCACTGTTGAATCTGCTCTAACAAAAATGATGTTTGTATTAGGATCGGGACTACTAAGAGAAGAGCAGATAAAACTTCTGCAGACCTCATTACGTGGTGAGATGACCATCGATTAATTCAGCCCCGTCATTTCATTTCGAACGAAGTGAGAAATCTCCTACATAAATAGCAAGAGGACTATTGATGAACTTATTCTGATTTAATTTCACCGTTAGCTTGGCATTCCCCATTTTTTTTGTAATTTCGCGTCCTCAAAATTAGAGCATAGTATTAGGAGAAATGGCCGAGTGGTCGAAGGCGCACGCCTGGAAAGTGTGTGTACGCCAAAAGCGTACCAAGGGTTCGAATCCCTTTTTCTCCGCTTATCATTAACGCCCTGCTAACGAAGGGCGTTTTTAATTCTATAAAAACCGTTACCCATTAGTTGGTCGTTATCCACTTGATCGTTACCTTTGCAGCCGAAAAGATTAAAAGCTTTTTCAAAAACAGCATTCATCAACATTAGTTACAACATTAACGTTTTGATTGCTATTATGGTTGGTGTGATTTTTGCTGAAGAGCTTTATTTCTCGACTTGAAAATGAAAAACAAAAAACCAATTAGGGCTGACTATGAGCCAAAGAGATCATATATTTTAGAAATAAGCTTTATTATCTCTTTGGCTGTTATATTGGTGCCGTTAGAATTGATGACTTATTTTTCACGAGAAGATAGACTCTCCACGGCAGAGCTAGATATGGAAATTCCACAGGTAACCATAAAGATTGAAGATCTGATGCCAGCCACATTGCATAAACAAAAAAACAATCTTCCTGATCTTTTCACTCCACCAAGAATCACCCAGGAGGAAAATGTTGCAACAAACATACTCGTCAAAGAAGAGCTCAAAGAAGACCTTATCACGGATAGCAAAGTAGACATGCAGCTAAAAGAGTATGCTGACAGTATCTCGGGGAATAAAACATTAGATGAAATAAAAGACCTCACTCCTTTGACGGTGATTGATGTAAAGCCTTCATTTCCGGGTGGAGATGACGCATTGATGAAATATCTGACCGCCAACATTAAATATCCGCCTATTGCTAAAGAAGCAGGTATCACAGGTGTCGTAAAATTAACTTTTCTGGTTGAAAAAGACGGAGTGATTACCAATATTAAGGTGGTGGATGGCATTGGCGGAGGATGTAATGAAGAGGCAATACGCGTAGTACGCATCATGCCTAAATGGACTCCTGGAAAACAAAAAGGTAAGTTTATCCGCACCCAGATTCAGATTCCAATTGTTTTCGTCTTGCGTCCAAGTTAACGACTCCGTCATTTCTACTATCCCTTACTTGTAAGACCAGTTTCTTCGTTCAACAACTTTAAACAACACAACGGTCAGTATAATACTCGTTATACTAATTGCCACATTATCCACCGAACCTAATTCGGAGTAATTTACACTCGACGCTCCTGTCGAAAAGAGATATGCAGCCACTACTGCCAATGTATTATTTACAAAATGAGCGAGTATAGGAGCCCATAGACTACCCGTAAAGTAAAACAGGTAGCCGAACCCTACCCCTAATAAAAAACGGGGGAGGAAACCGTAGAACTGTAGATGGATGGCCGAAAACAGAAAGGCAGTAATAAAAATGGTGAGGTTCGTCCGTTTAGTCCACTCCCTTAATATTGAAAAAAGTGCTCCTCTGAAAAAAAGCTCTTCGCCAATAGCAGGCAATAATCCAAACATGATAATATTCCAAATCAAGTCGGAAGGCGACTTCAGCCCCAGAAATGCATCCGTCAACTTACTGGCTGCCTGTTCCTTCTCAAACATCCATTTCTCAGCACCATTAAGCCATGTCGGTAAGTGCAATGCCTGATTCAGTGTATGGGTATAGTTTATCCCGGGCAATGCGACCAGCATCAAGACAATAATTATCAAATAGTTAACTGTAAACGGACTACTATCAAGTCCCAGCTTACGAAAAGAATGTTGTTCGACCAGAATAAAAAATAGTAATGGGGCAAAAATAAAAATCCCTAACTGAAATGCAATCTGAAAAATACGTTGTACCTCAATAACAGTGTGATCCGATAGATCAGGAGAAGTAATTTTGCCTATGACGTCCGTGATTCCCAATATTTTCACAATAGCCATTCCTGTTAACGACGCAAGAATATAACCAAAAATAACCATTGCAATTAGAAACAAAAATTTAGCTCGTGCTGTTGTAATATTAAAGAATTGATATTTCATCAGAAGTTAGTTAGCAAATATAATAGGTACAGCGACTTTAAAATGATACAATTTGTCTCTCTACCTCAAATTTGAGAGATGCCTTAAGTCCTTATTTTTTTGCGAATGTACACATACAATTCTTATTATAACTATTCAGGTCGTAACTTTGCAACAAATTTTTTAATTAAAACGAATACGCTTGGTAAAGATAGGCACACTAAATCTTGGAGATTTCCCTGTTATTCTTGCTCCCATGGAGGACATTACGGATCCACCCTTTCGCAGATTGTGCAAACGCATGGGGGCCGATTTAATGTTTACAGAATTCATCTCATCAGATGGATTGATACGTGATGCAATCAAGAGTACCCGAAAACTCGACTTCATTGAGTCAGAACGTCCTTTGGGTATCCAGATATTTGGTAGCGAAGTAGATGCTATGCGTGAAGCAGCGCTGGTAGCTGAGAAAGCAAACCCCGATTTGATTGATCTGAATTTCGGGTGTCCGGTTCGTAAAGTAGCCGGCAAAGGAGGTGGTGCAGGATTGTTAAAAGACATTCCCCGCATGATGGCGATTACAGAAGCAGTGGTCAAGGCAACGCATTTGCCGGTAACAGTCAAAACCCGTCTGGGCTGGGATGACAGCAGTAAAGAAATTGTGGAGATTGCCGAAAGACTGCAAGATATCGGCATTCAAGCCATCACCATTCATGGACGAACACGTGCTCAGATGTATAAGGGAGAGGCAGATTGGACACTCATCGGAGAGGTTAAAAACAATCCTCGTATGCATATCCCAGTCATAGGCAATGGTGATATAGATTCACCACAGAAAGCGCTGGAGCAGAAGACACGTTATGGTGTTGATGCCATCATGATAGGAAGAGCCGTTGTAGGCAATCCAAGTATCTTTCGCTCTGTGAAACATTTTCTACAAACCGGGGAGTTATTACCCGAACCATCAATAAGTGAACGGGTTGCTTTTTGTCGCGAACACCTG